>NZ_JBVJMK010000014.1:0-115858 GCF_055584245.1 Luteibacter sp. NPDC104163 | reverse complement strand
CCATTACGCCTCTTCCCCCCCCTCGCGGGGGCCCCCCCCCCGCCAAACCCCCCCCCCGGTTAACCCAAAATGGTTTGGGGGGGGCGCGGGGGGGGGGGGGGGGGGCGCCCCCACCCCCCCCGCGCCCCCCCCCGCTCCCACAGGTTCAGGCTTCCTGCGCGATCCCGCGCAGCTGGCGCTCGAACTCTTCGGGGGGCTGGCCGCCGGAGATGAGCCACTTGTCGTTGACGATGACAGCAGGAACGCCGGAGATGCCGCGGCTCTGCCACAGCTGTTCGTCGGCGCGCACTTCGTTCGCGTAACGGTCGGATGCCAGGACCGCGCGGGCTTCGACCGAGTCAAGGCCGGCCTTTTCCGCAGCAGCTACCAGCGCGTCGTGGTCACCCGGATCCGTCTGGTTGGTGAAGTTCACGGTGAACAGCTGGTGCTTCAGCGCCTGCTGCTTGCCGCTACCCGCGGCCCACGCCATCAGGCGGTGCGCATCGAACGTGTTGTAGATGCGGCTGGCATCGGACGTGTTCATCGTGAAACCCACGCTCGCCGCGCGCGCCTTGATCCGCTCACGGTTCGTACGGGCTTCTTCGGCCGGGATGCCGTACTTCTTGACGATGTGTTCCACCATGTTCTCGCCACCCTTCGCCATGTTCGGGTTGAGCTCGAACGGATGGAAGGTGATCTCCGGCTCGACGACATCTTTCAGGTTCTCGAGTGCGCGCTCGAGTCCACCGAGGCCGATGACGCACCACGGGCAGGCGACGTCGGAGACGAAGTCGATTTTCATTTTCTTGGGCATGGGGGGCCTGGCAGGTATTCGGCTAAGGATAGGCCCCATATGCGGGCATCATTTGAAGATTGCCAGTACCAGCTCAACGGCGATCAGCAGGACGATCGTGATCTCCAGGATGCCTGCGCGGCTCACCGAAGCCTCGTCATAAAGCGCAGCGTAGGTGTCCCGGACGATCTCCAGCTTGCGATCGACCGCGGCGCCCAGCGCCGGCACGCCGAACAGCTCGAGCGTGGCGGTATAGACCTGGGCCAGGTAAGGGTGTCCCATCGCCTCGAGGGCGTTTTCCACCTTCTCGGTGAGCTCGGTGACCTCGGCCCACACCGTGTACAGCCGGCGTGCGAGACGCGATAGCTCGGACGGGGCAAAAAAGGCCGAAACCCTGCGGGTGCGATCGACCAGGTCGTACATCCGCGGGAGCTCATCATCGAGCAGGTTGCCGTAGTAACGCAGCTCCAGCAGCTGGGCATTGGCGACTTCGAGCACCGCGGCGATGCCGGCATCGCCACCCGGCTGGTACAGCAAGGCGCGGTCGCGGGTGACCACGACGCAGTCCTCGGCCAGGTACGCGAAGCGGTGCCGGAGCAGGATCTCGCGCGCCTCGACCGAGAGCGGGCGCGGATCCCCGGCGAGAAGCGGGGAAAGATCGACGACGCGGTGCAGGACATCCGGCAGGGGCGCAGTGAACGCGTCGATTTCAATGAGGTGGTAATCCTCCTGGATGACAGCTTCATTCGGCCGTTCCAGCGCCGGTGCAAACCGGGTCTTCACCGCGGCCAGCAGGGACATCCACGGCGCCGAAGCCTTGTCGAAGGCCAGCGCTTCTTCAACCTGCCGCGCGAACTCGACGAAGCGCGGCCACGGAAGGTCCTCGGCGATGCAGGTAATGGCGAGGGCGATGGCCCCGAAGTCGTACACGTGGACGGCAACCTCGCCTTGCACGGGTCCGTCCGGAAGCGGTATTTCCACGGTGCCGTACTGCAGGCGCAGCGGGGGTACATCGAAGGTCAGCGAGGCCACTGGCTCATCGGCCAGCGGTGTATCGGCGCAACAGGCGCGGGCTTTCGCGAGGTCGATGGCGTAAGCCACATCGAACAAGCCAAGGGCCGTGAGGCGGGCTCGCCTCACGGCCGGTGTAGCCATTTCCGTAGCGGTAGACAAAAGTCAGGCCCAGGGCGGTGGTGGGACCAGTCTAGTCGGACCCACCACCGTTCTTCATGACGCTGACCGCCGGACCTCAGATCTGGGCCTGGCCGCCGTCGACGAAGAGCTCGATGCCCGTGATGTAGCTGGCATCGTCCGAGGCGAGGAACGACACGGCCTTGGCGATTTCGTCCGGCTCACCCGTACGACCCAGCGGGGTCACCGTTGCGACGTAGGCGGAGTAATCGGCGATCTGCTGTTCGCTCATGCCCAGTTCGGTCGAGTAACCCGGTGTGACGATGGTGCCCGGGGCGACGACGTTGACGCGGATGCCGCGGCCCTTGAGGTCGCTGGCCCAGGTGCGGGCGAACGAACGCAGCGCGGCCTTGGTGGCGGCATAGACCCCGAATGCCGGGGCACCCTTGATCGACACCATGGACCCGTTGAGGACGATCGCACCGCCCTCGCCCATCAGTTCCAGCGCCTTCTGCACGGTGAAGAGCGTGCCCTTCACGTTGATGCCGAAGTACTTGTCGAAATGGGCCTCGGTGATCTGGCCGAGCGGCACGAACTCGCCGCCACCCGCGTTGGCGAACAGGATGTCGAGCTTGCCGCTGCGCTCGCGGATGGTGGCGAAGATGCGGTCCAGGTCAGCGGCGACGGCGATGTCACCCTGGATGGCGATGGCGCCCGTCTTTGCGGCGGCGGCATCCAGCTCGGCATGGCGGCGACCGGTGATGTAGACGGTCGCGCCTTCGCGGATCAGGCGTTCCGCCGTGGCCAGGCCCAGGCCGGAGCTGCCGCCCGTGACCAGGGCGATCTTGCCTGCGTGGCGGGTGGTGTGGATGTTGCTGTTGGCGAGCGTGTTCATGAGCTTGGGCTCCGAAGACCGCGACGCGGTCGATGGGGAATAGTCTGGTTATTTCTGCTTGATGGATAAATAATCCACCGGCGATTTCACTATTCCCTGGGGGAAACAATCTTGGACCATCTGCTCGCGATGCGTGTATTCGGCCGGGTAGTTGAGACAGGGGGCTTCGCGAAAGCCGCCGATGGGCTGCGATTGCCCAAGTCCACGGTCACCAAGCTCGTCCAGGGCCTCGAGGCGCAACTGGGGGTGCGCCTGTTCGAACGCACGACGCGTCGGGTGACCGTGACGGCCGCCGGGGCGGCGTACTACGAGCGCACGCGGCACTGGCTGGCCGAACTGGACGATTTCGAGACGACCCTGGCGGGTGGCAGCGGCAGCCCGGTCGGGACCCTGCGTATCGAAACCGGCGGCTCGGTCGCGCACGCCCTGATCCTTCCCGCGCTCCCGGCCTTCCGGGAGCGCTACCCGGGAATCCAGTTGCAGGTCGGCGTGACCGATCGCACCGTGGATCTCATCGGTGAAGGTGTGGACTGCGCGATCCGGAGCACGGCCGACGATCCGAACCTGATCGCCCGCCACATCGTCGACCTGCCGTGGACCACGTGCGCGGCGCCCTCGTATCTCGCGCGGCGCGGTACGCCGCACCACCCCGGGGACCTCGCACGCGATGGCCACGAGATCGTCGGCTACTTCTCCGCGCGGTCGGGCCGGCGCCTGCCCCTGCGATTCGGCAACCCCGCGGAGGACTTTGATGCGGGGCTCATTTCGACCGTGGAGGTCAACGAGAGCAACGCGCATGTCGCCGCTGCGCTAGCCGGACTTGGCGTCGTCCAGACGCTTGCGTTCGCGGTAGCACCGTATATCGCGACGGGCCAGGTGGTGCCCCTGCTCGCCGAGTACCAGCCGCCTCCCCTGCCCGCTTACCTTGTCTATCCGTCGGAGCGCAGGCACAACGCGCGCCTGCGGGCTTTCATTGAGTGGATCATGGAGGCGCTTCCCGAGCGCGTGGCGCAGCAACGGATCGATACCGCCCTGTAGGAGCGCGCTGTGGGAGCGTGCTTGCACGCGATAGGGCTTGCCGCGAGCACCCATCGCGCGCAAGCGCGCTCCCACAGCACGCTCCCACAGCGTGCTCCTACAGTGACTGCGTTGCTATTTAAGGCCGTCGTAGACGATGCGGGTGAAGAAGTCGGGGTCGATAACGAAGTGGCCGTATTTGTCGTCGAACTTCGCGGTGGGTTTGGCGGCGACGACTTCGTCGCGTGACTTGCCCTGCTTTTTCAGTGCGGCGACGTTGTCGCGAACAGCCGCGAGCATGTCGCGGAATTCGCGCAGCTGCTGCTTCGTACCGACAGGCCCGTGACCGGGTGCGATCACGACATCGTCGTTGAGCTGCGCGAGGATCGCGTCATCGGCCTTGATCATGCCGTCGATACCGCCGCCGTTTTCGTTGTCGATGAACGGGTAGACGCCGTTCCAGAACAGGTCGCCCAGCGAGGCGACGTTCGCTTCCTTGAAGATCACGTAGAGGTCGGTGTCGGTGTGCGACGGGTTCGCCAGCTTGACCTCGACCGTCTGTCCGTCGAAGTGGTACGTCTTGTCACTCGTCACGATCTCGGTCGGGATGCCTCCCGCAGGGAGCGGTTTGAACGTGAACTGCCAGTCGTCCACGCGCGTGGTGGTCGATACGCGCTTGACCGTGCCGGCCGTGGCGATGATCGTCGCGCCGTCTTCATGCACCCAGGGGTTACCGTCGGTGTGGTCCCAGTGGTAGTGCGTGTTGATCAGATACCGCAGGGGCCGCTTGCCCAGCGCCGCCAGTGCGGCCTCCACCTTCGCGCGCGATACCGCGAGCCCCGCATCGACCATAAGCTGGCCCTGCTTGCCGCTGAGCACGGTAATGTTTCCGCCCGAACCCGAGAGCATCGCGAGGGGGCCACGTAGTGGCGTCGTCTCGATCTTCGCATTGGGTGCCGCTGCGTTGATCTTCACCACGGGACTGGATGGCGGCGGTGGCGCATCCTCGGCGACTGCCACGCCGCATGCCATGACGGCGAGTGCCGCCGATACAGCTAACGAGACACGTTTCATCTTCTTCCCTCCCTATGGCCGCGAGGCGGCCGGCCAGCGAAGCATGCGGCGGCCGACTGGGCTTGCGTCTTGAAGAAACCGCGCCCCTGCGGGGGAAAGACCATGTGGGAGCGCGCTCGCGCGCGATGGGTCTTGCCGCGAGCACCCATCGCGCGCAAGCGCGCTCCCACAAAGGCGGGCGAGCTACAGGGAGACGAGCTTCAGGAACGCCTCGTGCTGGTAGCGGCTCATGCGCAGCTTCTGGCCGGTATCCATCGTGAGTACGTGGTAGCCGTTGAACCAGGGGTGGACCGCCTGCACGCGGCGGACGTTGACGATCGCCGAGCGGTGGACGCGGGCGAACTGGCGCGGGTCGAGGCGCTCGGCGAGGCCTGCCATGGTCTCGCGCATCTCGTGCACGCGGTCGGCGAGGTGGATCAGCACCGTGTTGCGGCTGGCCTTGATCCAGACGATATCGTTCACGTCGACGAAGGTGATCTGCTCGCTTTCGCGGATGGGGATGCGGTCGAGGTACTGGTCGCGCCGGTGCAGCGCATCCAGCGCCTGCATGATCTTTAACGAGGCTTCGGCCTGCCCGCCGGGCGTGCTGAGACGGCTCTTCGCTCGGCTCAGGGCATGCTCGAAGCGCTCCCTGCTGAACGGTTTCACGAGGTAGTCGACCGCATTGGCTTCGAACGCTTTCACGGCGTACTGCTCATACGCGGTAACGAACACCGTGGCCGGCATGCGCCCGGCGCCGACCGTACGCACCACGTCTATCCCGGACATCGCCGGCATCTGGATATCGAGGAACACCAGGTCCGGCGAGCCGGCGCGAATCGCACCGACCGCCGAAGCGCCATCGCCATGCTCGCTAAGCTCGGCGATGTCAGGGTCGTCACGCAGCAGACGTACCACCGCCTGGCGGGCGATGGGCTCATCGTCAACCACCAGGACGGAAAGCTTCATACCTCCACGATCTCCGGCTCGTCTTCATCGATGACCTGGAAGGGCATGCGCAGGCGACAGGCTACGCCGCGTGGCCAAAGCATATGCAGCTCCGCCTGCCCTGCGTTCCCGTACAGTTCGCCCAGGCGCAGGCGCGTGTTCGACAGGCCGATGCCATGGCCGTCCGCTGCGTCGGACCCGGTTGTTTCCAGGGTGCTGTTGCGGTTACGCACTTCGATCACCAGGCTGTCGCCATCGCGACGGCTTTCGATCTCCACGCAATCGTCGCCGACGCGCTTGCCAATCCCGTGCTGGATTGCGTTCTCCACGATCGGTTGCAGGATCAGGCTCGGCACGGCGCAGTTGAGGGTATCGGGCGCGATGTAAATTCGCGTATCCAGGCGATCCTTGAACCGGGTGCGCTGGATCCCGAGATACAGATCCAGCAGGACGAGCTCCTGGCGCAGGGTGATCTCCTGGCCCTGGCACTCCTCCAGGAAGGCCCGGAGCAGATCGCTGAGGCGAAGCAGCATGTCTTCCGCGGACGTCACGTCCTCGTGGAGCAGCGTCGCGATCGCGTGCATCGTATTGAACAGGAAGTGTGGCTGCAGCTGTGTCCGGAGTACCTGCAGTCGCGAATCCGCGAGCTGTGATTCGAGCTGCGATGCCTCGAGCTCACGCTGGGTCTTCTCCTCACGAAAACGCATGGCCTGCTGGATCCCGAACAGACCCCAGCAGGTCAGCAAACCGGTTGCTGCATGCTGGCCGAGGAACTGTTGCCACTGGTACGCGAGCCCCGATGGTTCGAAGAGCGTCGACACCATGGCGCCGATGAGCAGGGCGAGGCCCGTCATCCCGATGCTGGCGAACAGCGGTACCCATAGTTCCGCGAGGCGCAGCGGAACCAGGATCGGGTAATGCTCGCCCAGCTTGAATACCAGCGGAGCCAGGGCCGCCCACGTGTACCACTGGATGATGTTCCAGCGCAGGTAGTCGACGACATCCCCGGTGTGGCCCGTGAGGTCATCGTGCATGTAGGTCTGCCACGTGAACGCCACGACGATCACGCCCCACATGCCGAGGTAACGGCCCAGGCCAATCTGCGTAGTGCCGAGGCGGACTTTCATGGGAGGGTCCTGGGGTGGGTCGCGGCGACATCTTAGGCACCTCCGCGCACGCGTGGAAAGCAAAACGCGGCATCACTGCCATTGGTCATGCCGCTACGACGATTCGTCCCGAAACCGTTTTCCGCGCGTGCCCGTCCGCGGCTAGATGGCGCCGCTGGTCGCCCCTGGCGCACCGGCTACCCCACTCGCCGGAGAACCCCCATGACACGGATCCTGCCCTGCCTCGCCCTGATGCTCGCCACCCTCGCCTCCACCGCGTGCGCCACCAGCCCGACGCACGCGGCGGCCGACCGGCAGACTGCCGCGCCCTTCAACCTGGTCAACGCCACGGCGGCGAGCGTCGCGACCCTCGCCCTGGCCCCGAGCGGCACTGACGCGTTCCAGCCCGTGGGCCTCGGCGGCGCACTGACCGGTGGCCTCACGTCGACGGCATTCCAGCTGCCGAACGGCCCGTGCCTGCGCGACATGCGGGTCACCTTCAGCGACCAGCGGGTTTCGCGGCTCAACGGCATCGATGTGTGCCGCACCCACGGCCTGCGCCTCGACAGCCTGAAGGGTCGTATGATCAGTCCGGACAGTACGCTGGCCACCCAAGGGCCAGTCACCGAAAGGGTCGTCAACTGACGGAGGTCGCATGAAGCACGCTTTCCTGGCATCCACCCTGGCCACGGCGCTCGCGCTGTCGGCCTCCGCCTCGGCCAGCGCGCCGACTGCCGCTCCGCTCATGGGGCGCTGGTCGGTCGACACCTCGCGCATGCCCATGCCGCCCGAGGCGCGGCCGAGAAGCGTGTTGCTCACCTTCACCGATGCGGGAACGAATCGCCTGACCATGGGCGTCGATATCGTCTTCGCCGATGGAAAGCAGGTGCACACCAAGGGCACCAACCCGCTGGACGGCACGTCGGTGCCGGTCGTGGGCAGCCCCGAGGCCGATGCCGCCGCGATGGAACACCCACAACCCAACGTACTGGTGGTGGGCCTGAGCATGGGCGGCGTACCCGCCTCCACGCGCATCTACGCCGTCGCGCCCGACGGCAAGACCATGACGGAAACGGTCTCGTTCTACGACGACAAGGGCAAGCCGGCCATGCGGATGCACTACTTCACGCGCACGGAATAGCGGTTGCCGAACCCCGGGGAGGACACGTGCCAGGACTAGGGGATTTAGCGGTGTCCACCGGACGAAGCTGGGGCAAACGCCGACAAGACGAAGGTGCCGTGGCAGCAGATCGTCCACCTTTGCTCCCAAGGGACCGCTCCCATGACCAGCACGCCGGCCGCTGACACCCCCTTCCCCTTCCCGCTCACCTTCGAGATCGTGGTCATCCCCGTGGCCGATCCCGACCGGTCTAAGGCGTTCTACAGCCGGCTCGGCTGGCGGCTGGATGCCGACTTTGCCAATGAGAAGGGCTTTCGCGTCATCCAGTTCACGCCGCCGCAATCGGCCTGCTCGGTGCATTTCGGCGACAAGATGACCGAGGCGGCGCCTGGGTCGGCACGCGGGTTGCACCTGGTCGCGCACGACGTCGTGGCCGTTCGCGACGAACTTCGCCGGCGCGGCATCGAGACCAGCGAGGTCTTCCACGATGCGGACGGGCTGTTCCACCATGGGGGCAACCACAACCGCGTGGACGGGCCGAATCCGGATCGGAAGAGCTACGCCTCGTTCCTGTCGTTCAGCGATCCCGACGGCAATGAATGGGTCGTGCAGGAGATCACCCAGCGCCTGCCCGGACGGCTCTGGGACTAAGGCGCCGCGCCTTCTTGAGGGCACGGTCGTGCTGCCAGAGATAGATGGCCGGGGTGCTTAGCAGCGTGAGCAGCTGGGAAACGAGCAGGCCGCCGAGGATGGCGATGCCCAGCGGCACGCGCATCTCGGAGCCCACGCCGAAGCCGATGGCCAGCGGCAACGCGGCGCCCATGGCGGCCAGGGTGGTCATGGTGATGGGACGAAACCGCACCATCGCCGCTTCGAAGATCGCGTCGACCGGTGCCATGCCGCGCTCACGTTCGGCGACCAGGGCGAAATCCACCATCATGATCGCATTCTTCTTGACGATGCCGATCAGCATCAGCACCGCGATAACCGACATGAGCGTGAGCGGGGTCTGGGTCACGAACATCGCCAGGTAGGCGCCCATGCCGGCGGCCGGCAATGTAGAGAGGATCGTCAGCGGATGGATGAGGCTCTCGTAAAGGACACCAAGCAGGACGTACATGACGACCACCACCGCCACCAGCATCAGCAGTGCGCCGGTGACCGCTTCAAGCAGCTTCTTGTTGTTTCCAGCCTGCTCCTCCTGCACGCCTGGCGGTAACCGGGCATGTGCGACCAGATCCTCTACCAGACGCATCCCCTGCACCTGGTTCACCCCAGCGGACAGGTTGTAGCTCACCGAGGATGATTCGAGCTGGTTGTAATGGCTCACGCCGGTGGGCGTGATCGACGGAGCGATGCGCGCGAACGCCGATAGCGGCACCATGTTGCCGTTTCGGGTACGCACATAGGTATTGAGAAGGCCTTCCGGTTGCAACGAGTGTGCGCCGGACGCCGTCAGGATGACCCGATATTGGTTGATCTCCGAATAGATCATCGACACTGGACGCTGGCCGAACGCGTTGTACAAGGCATCGTCCACATCGGACATACCGATACCCAGGCGGGCCGCGGTATCGCGGTCGACGGTCAGCGCCTGCTGCTTCCCGATCGCATCGAAGCTCGTGCTGACGTCGCGCAGCTGCGGCATCGCACGCAGCTGCTTCGCCAGGGCCAGCGTGGTGGCCTGCAGGCTCGTACCGGTGGAACTGGTCAGCTGGAGCTGGTACTGCGGCCCGCCGCCACGCGTATCGCCGCCACCACCGAAGAACTGCACGGGGGTCATGACCACCTTCAGGTCTGGCAATGCCGCTGTCTTCGCCGACAGGCGGGTAATAACGTCCTTGACGCTCACCGCCCGCCCACCGGCCGCTTTCAGCCCGACATACATGGTCGATGCATTGCCGACTGCGCCGCCACTCCCGCTCCCGCCCAGGATTGCCGTGACATCGGCCACAGCGGGATCGGCCTGCACCATGTCCGCAACGGCACGGGTGCGCTCGGCGAGCTGGCCAGGCGAGACATTCGCCTCGGTGCTCACGCCCACCTGGAGCATGCCGAGGTCCTCATCGGGCATCAGCCCTCCACCGGCGGTTACCGCCACGGCGACGGCAAGCGCACCGGTCAGCACAAGTAGCAAGGCCGGCTGCCAGCGCATCAGCCGGCGATGGCGCATCGACCAGCGCAGCATGCGTTCATAGTGGTGCAACACCGAGTCGTCCCACCGGCCGAGCGCGGCCGCAACGCGCGACACGTCACCCGCCGCACGATGCACGAGATAGCGGCCGCACAACGCGGGCGTTATGGTGAGCGACACGAGCGCGCTGACCACGATGGCGGCGACCAGGGTCACCGAGAACTCGTGCACCAGGGAAACAAACATGTTGTTCCCGAACACCATCGGCGCGAACACGGCGATCAGCGAGAGGGTGATCGAGACCACGGTGAAGCCGATTTCGCGCGTACCGACCAGCGCGGCGTCGAGCGGCGGCATGCCCATTTCCATGTGGCGGACGATGTTTTCGATGACGACGATCGCATCGTCCACGACGAACCCGACGGCGAGCACCAGGGCGACCAGCGATAGCGTGTTCAACGAATAGCCGAGCAACCACATCACGCCGAAGGCGCCGGCGAGCGACAGCGGCACGCTGGCCATGGCGATCAGCGTGGGCCCGACGCGGCGCAGGAACAGCAGCATCACGCCGGCCACCATGAGCACGCTGACGCCGAGCGTGATCTCCACTTCGTGCAGTGCGGTCTTCGTGGTCTGGGTAAGATCGAAGATCGGCGTGATCCGGGTATCGGCGGGAAGCAGCCCATGCAGCGCAGGGATGCGTGCCTTGATGGCATCGACCGTGGCGACCGCATTGGCTTCCGGTCGCTTGCTCACCTGGAGCACGACGCTGCGCTGGCCATTGAGCCAGGCGGCCTGGTATTCGTCTTCCTGCCCATTCGTGATCGTACCGATGTCGCTCAGGCGCACCGGTGTGCCATTGCGCACACCGACAATCATGCGGCCGAATCCCGCCGGGGAGGTCAGTGAATCGTTCGCCAGGATCGTCATCTGGCTATGGCCGTTACTGAGGGTCCCCAGCGCCGAGGTGACGTTGGCTGCGACCAGCGTATTGCTGACGTCGGTCGCCGTCATGCCCTTCGCAGCGAGGGCCTGTGTGTCCAGTTCCACGCGGACGGCATGCGGGGAACCGCCGGAAACCCGTACGTTCGCGACGCCTTCGATCTGGGCGATCGCCGGTTTCGCCAGGCTGTCGGCCAGGTCATAGAGCCGGTCCGGCGCCGTGCCGGGCGAGCTCAGCGCGATCAGCACCACGGGCAGTTGCGATGTGTCGAACTTCAGGTATTGCGGCGGCGAAGGCAGCCCGGAAGGAAGATCCTTCGCCGCGGCGTTGATCGCGGCCTGCACGTCACGCGCGGCGGCGTCCGTGTCCGTGCCGAAATCGAACAGCATCTGGACCTGCGCACTGCCCTCGTCGGCGATACCCGAGAGCTGGGTGATGCCGGGAATGCGCCCGAGATGCCGTTCCAGCGGGGCCATGACCGTGTTCGCCATGGTGTCGGCGTTGGCGCCCGGCATCTGTGCAACGACCACGATGGCAGGTAGATCCATGGCGGGCAACGCGGCAACGCCAAGCAGCAGGTAGGCCCAGACGCCGGCGATCAGCAAGCCAATACCCAGCAACGACGCGCCGGCAGGCCGCCGGATCAACGGAGCGAACACATTCATGCGCTTCCCTGGCACTCCCGCTTACGACATGGGCCCGACGATATAGCGAGCGCCGCGCGCACAAACGTGCCATTGGTTGGTGCCATTGCGCCTGCCGTAACAGTGCATTACGCCGCGCATGCATTCTGCACGGGGCCACGGGCCCCCATCGTTCGCCTTGCCCCGCCGCATGGCGCATGCGGGGCCACCCCTATTCCCATCAGGTAGTACCCCATGAGCAAGAAAGCCATCGTCGTCGTCGATATCCAGAACGACTATTTCCCAGGCGGAAAGTACCCGCTGGTCGGTGCGGACGAAGCCGCTGACAACGCCGCGCGCGTCATCGCACATGCACGTGAGCACGGTGACCTCGTGATCCATGTGCGGCATGACGCGCTCTCCCCCGATGCCGCGTTCTTCGTGCAGGATACGCACGGCGTACAGATCCACCCGAAGGCCCGCAACCTGCCAGGCGAGACCCTCATCATCAAGCACCAGCTGAATCCGTTCCGGGAGACGCCGCTCAAGTCCATCCTTGATGAGAACGGCATTACCGACGTGATTGCGATCGGCAACATGAGCCACATGTGCATCGACGTGGTGACCCGTGCCGCTGACGATTTCGGCTACAAGGCGACGGTAGTGCACGACACCTGCGCAACGCTCGATCTTTCGTTCAACGGCGTGGTCGTGCCGGCGCGCCTGGTGCATGCCGCGTTCATGGCCGCGCTTGAGTTCGGTTATGCGAAAGTGGTTTCGACCGACGAGTATCTGCTGGCGGCCTGAACATGAAGAAGCCGCCGGGGTAACCTCGGCGGCTTCATTGTGTGGGAGCGCGCTTGCGCGCGATGGGGGTTGTCGCTGGGCCCATCGCGCGCAAGCGCGCTCCCACAATGGCTCTTTAGAAGCTGAAGATCGTGTATCCGTCCGCTGCGATCTGCGCGATGCTCGGCAGGCCGGACGTGCCCGGGACGCTGTTGTCGGTGATCAGGTCGAAGCCGGCTTGCTCCACTTCTTCGCGTGCACCGAACACATCGGCGCAGCCGCAGGACACGCCGACGACCTTGTCTTCAACGGCCTTGAACAGCGCGTGGATCGGGTGCTTCGCGTCGGCGAGGACGCCCGGCCAGCGCGTGGCGGTGCCCTGGAAGTAGATGCCTACCTCGGCGCCCTTCTGCTTGAAGTCGAACGCGGCGGCGAGGCCGTTGAACATGCGGCCGAGGGCTTCTTCGCCGGCCTTGGGATCGGAAAGGATGATGATCGCGGCTTTCATGGTGGGGGTTCCGTGTTTCGGGAGTGGGATGGGTATCCGCCACGGGTGGCGGCGGATGGCTCATCCTAGGTATTGCGTGACACAGCGGGAACGTCGCACGAAGCAAGGCTTCATTGCGTCAGGCGGAATGCTCAGGCCAGATGGGGGTGGCTGCGCAGGTGGTCGGCCAGCAGGTCGATGAAGTGGCGCACCTTCGAGGAGCCGTACTTGCTCTCGCGGTGGAGGATGTGGACCGGCCAGGGCGCCTCTTCGTACTCGGCGAGGATGATCTGCAGCCGTCCGGCCGCCAGGTCATCGCCCACCTGGTAGGAGAGCAGGCGGGCGACGCCAAGCCCCGCGACCGCACCGGCGATGGCAGCATCGTTGCTGGAGACGGTGAGCCGCGGCCGCATCCGGACCATGGTCGGGTCGTCGACCGCGCCGAACTTCCAGTCCACCCGCGGGGAGATGCCACTCGCGGCGATGACCGTATGGTGCAGTAGGTCGGCAGGATGCTTCGGCACGCCGTGCTTCGCGAGGTAGTCCGGCGAGGCGACCAGGATCCGGCGCACCTGGCCTACCCGCAGCGCCTTCAGGCTGGAATCCGGGAGGTGGCCGATGCGGACCGCGACATCCATGCCCTCTTCCACCAGGTTGACCACGCGATCGAGGAAGAAGGCGGAGACCTCCACCTCGGGATGTTCCTGCAGGTAGCGGACGATGCACGGCATGATGAACCAGCGGCCGAACAGCACCGACGAAGTGACCGAAAGGTTGCCCTTGGGCGCCGCGTTCACGCCGGCGGCGGCCTCGTTGGCCTCGGTGATGCTGGCCAGGATGTTGCGCGTGTCGTCGAGGTAGCGCCTGCCGGCTTCGGTAAGGCGCACGTTGCGCGTGGTACGCGCGAGCAGCTTCACGCCCAGCTCGTCTTCCAGCGCCGCGATGGCACGGGTGACGGCCGCCGGCGAGAGATCGATGCGTCGCGACGCGGCGGCGAAGCTTTCTTCTTCGCCGACGGCGACGAAGACCTTCATGAGGTGGATCTGATCCATGGCATTGCGTCCGGCGAAATGCTGCGTTGACCCATGAGGCCATTATTTCGCGAGTATTCCTTGGAAATCCCTGCCCCGCAACGGCCAGGCCGCACCGCAGGCCTCCCACGCCGGTGCTGGCATGCCGCCGGGCGCAACAGTCAATTGCGAGCCGTCTCGTTCCCGGCGCAGCCCCTCTTCCGAAGAATGGACCCATCGAAACGAGGGTCCTCCCATGAACGGCAACAAGGCATTCCACGATGGCGAACGTACCGTGCAGGTCCGCGCGGGCGAGGATGCCATCGCCGACCGCAACATCGCGATGATGAGCGATACGGTGATCGGTGGGGCGCGTCCGTTCATCGCGAAGCAGTTCATGGTCGCCCTGGGCAGCACCGACGCTAACGGCAACGTCTGGGCATCGCTCCTGTTCGGCAAGCCGGGCTTCATGCACACCGCCGATGGCCATGCCATCGAGATCGACGTGCCGGTGAATCATCGCGACGCCGACGAGCCGTTCTGGGCCAATATCGACGCGAACAAGGACGTGGGCATGCTCTTCATCGAGCTGGGCTCGCGCCGCCGCTACCGCGTCAACGGTACGGTCACCCGGCTCGACGCCGCCGGTATCGAAGTCAGCATCGCCCAGGCTTACCCGAACTGCCCGCGCTACATCCACCGCCGCCACCTGCGCGCACTGGGCGAGACCGGGCTCATGTCGCAGACCGCGTCAGGTACGGTCCTGCGCGGCAGCGTGGAAACGCTGATCGCCGGCGCGGACACGCTGTTCATCGCCAGCCACCACGCTCAGACCGGCGCCGATGCATCGCACCGCGGCGGCGGCACGGGCTTCATCCACCAGGTGGACGAGCGCACCCTGCGCATCCCGGATTTCAACGGTAACAGCATGTTCAACACCTGGGGCAACCTCACGCTCGATCCCCGCGCGGGGTTGTGCATCCCGGATTTCGCGAACGGCCGCCTGCTGCAGCTCACCGGCACCGCGCGCCTGCTCTGGGACCAGGACGACCCGGGCGACAACACCGGCGGCACCGGCCGCTTCCTCGAGTTCCATGTCGATCGCTGGGTGCTTCGCGACGCGATCCCGCGTGCCGAGTGGGAAGACCTGGACGCCTCGCCCTTCAACCCGCCCGTGACCCGCTGAGGAGCGCCGCCATGTCGTTCATCATCAGTGATGTCCTGCCACTCAGCCCACGGGTGAAGGAGTTCCAGATCCGCCGCCAGGATGGCGCGCGCCTGCCGGCGTGGCTGCCGGGCTCGCATATCGTCCTGCGCTTCAGTGCCGCCGATGGGCGCACCTTCGAGAACCACTACTCGCTGATCGGCCACACCGGCCCCGCCGATGCTTACCGCATCGCCGTACAGCGCGAAGACCAGGGCAAGGGCGGTTCGGCAACGCTCCACGACGAGTTCGCGCCGGGCAGTGCGCTTGACGTGACGGGGCCGTTCGACATGTTCCCCCTCGCCTTTCCGGAACTGCAGCCATCGCCGCGCATCCTGCTTGTCGCCGGCGGCATCGGCATCACGCCGATGGTATCCATGGCCCACGCGCTGGCATGCCGCGGTGTCCCCTTCGCCCTGCACTACCTGGCGCGCCATGCGGACCACGCCGTGTTGGCGGAGGAAGTCCGGGCGATCGGTGGCGATGCAGTGTCGCTGCATGTCTCCGCGCAAGCGGGCCGCGCGGACCTGGGCACGCTCATCGGCGCCTACCAGCCCGGTGACGTGGTGTATGCCTGCGGCCCCGCCGGCCTCCTCCAGGCACTCGCTGCCGCCGCCACCGATCTCGGCTGGCCCAAACATGCCCTCAGGTTTGAAAGTTTCGGTGCCCGCTCGCACGACGGCGATGCACCGCTGACGGTGGAACTCGCTCTTTCCGGGATCACCGTCGATGTCCCGCCCGGCACCCCCATCCTTGACGCGCTGATCGCCGCCGACGCGTTCGTGTCATGGGAATGCAAGCGCGGCGAATGTGGAAGTTGCTACACCCAGGTGCTCGAAGGCGAGCCGCTCCACCGCGATGTCTGCCTCACCCCCGCCATGCGAACGCAAGGCATGTGTACCTGCGTGTCCTGGGCCCGCCCCGGACGCCTCGTGCTCGAACTGTAACCACGATCCCATCCTTCATTTTTGGAGATACCACCATGAACACCCAAGCCAAGCCCCCGGTCGTCTTCTACCGCAACGAGAAGATCGACGGTCTCAACATCGCCTACCGCGAAGCCGGCCCGGCTGACGCCCCCGTCGTCCTGCTGCTCCATGGCTTTCCGACCTCATCGCATATGTTCCGCAACCTGATTTCGTACCTCGCCACGCGCTATCGCGTCATCGCGCCGGATTACCCGGGCTATGGTGAAAGCGATGCGCCGGACATCAAGGATTACCACTACAGCTTCGAAGGCTTCGGCAACATCGTCCGCACGCTGCTCGAACGCCTGAAGGTCGACAAGTACGCCATGTATGTCATGGATTACGGCGCGCCGGTCGGCTGGCAGCTGTTCCTGAAGAACCCCGAGAAGCTCACCGCGCTGATCGTGCAGAACGGCAACGCTTACGACGAAGGCCTGAAGGCGTTCTGGGATCCGATCAAGGTGTACTGGGCCGATGGCGCCGCCAAGAGCCGCGACGCGCTGCGTTGGCTGGTGAAGCGCGAGACCACGATCTTCCAGTACACGGATGGCGTGGACGACAAGAGCCGCATCTCGCCCGATAACGTTGCCCATGACCAGCCGCTGCTCGACCGCCCGGGCAACGAAGATGTGCAGATGGACGTGATGTACGACTACCGCAAGAACGTCCCGCTGTACCCGGAAGTGCAGCGCCTGTTCCGCGAGTACCAGCCGCCGACCCTGATCACCTGGGGCGAGCGCGACACGATCTTCCCCGCCGACGGCGCCCACCCGTACAAGCGCGACCTGAAGGACCTGGAATTCCACCTCTTCCCGACCGGCCACTTCGCGCTTGAAGACAAGGGCGACGAAATCATGCCGCTGATCGGTGATTTCCTTGATCGGAAGGTGGGTAAGAAAGCCTGAGGGTCGTGTGGGAGTGAGCTTGCGAACGATGCTCTTCCGCAGCGCCATCGCGCGCAAGCGCGCTCCCACATGGCGCTATTGGCTTTGATTTGGCCGGATTGGATGCTTCGCGCCCGATCCGGCCACCGCCCTCAGGGGCTGAAATGGTCCCTACCAACCACCCAGAGGGCGCCACCATGGCCACGACCGTTGCAGGTATCACCGTTCCCGATAGCGCCCTGGCGCGCGAGATCACCCAGCTGGTTCGCGATACCGAAACCGACCTGCTCTACCACCACTCCCGCCGCGTCTTCTTCTTCGGCGCCCTGACCGGCAATGCCAAGGGCCTCAAGTACGACCCCGAGCTGCTCTACGCCGGCGCCATGTTCCACGACATGGGCCTCATGCCCGCGCACTCAAGCAAGACCGAGCGGTTTGAGGTCGATGGCGCGAACGTCGCCCGCGACTTCCTGCTTTCCCGTGGCATCAGCCCGGAACAGGTCGACACGGTCTGGGCATCGATCGCCCTGCACACCACCCCGGGCATCCCGCAGCACATGAAGCCGGAGATCGCCCTGCTCACCGCCGGCGTCGAGATGGACGTGCTTGGCCTGGGCTTCGATAACGTGCACACGCACGATCGCGAGCTCGTGGCCGATGCCCATCCGCGTGGGCCCGCGTTCAAGACCGGCATCATCGACGCGTTCTACAACGGCATCCGCAACAAGCCCGAGACCACGTTCGGCAACGTCAAGGCCGACGTCATGGCGCACAAGGAACCGCACTTCCATCGCACCGACTTCGTTCATTGCATCCTCGGCAACGGCTGGCCGACCTGAGCGGCGGCGAGAACGAAGCGGCGACTCATAGCTACAAGCTATCGGGCTGAAAAGAACTTTGAATTTCACATCCCGCGTGAAGCTCCCTAACGTGATGCCTCCCGGGCCTGATCCCCACGTTCCCAAGGACCACCGATGAGCAAGCTCACGACCGTATTCGGCGCCCCCGTCGCCGATGACGACAACACCATGACCGCCGGCCCGCGTGGGCCGGCACTCCTGCAGGACGTGTGGTTTCTGGAGAAGCTCGCCCACTTCGATCGCGAAGTGATCCCCGAGCGCCGCATGCACGCCAAGGGCGCCGGCGCCTTCGGCACCTTCACCGTGACCCACGACATCACGAAGTACACCCGCGCGAAGATCTTCTCGGAAGTGGGCAAGCAGACCGAGATGGTCGCCCGCTTTTCCAGCGTGGCAGGCGAGCGCGGCGCGGCGGATGCCGAGCGCGACATCCGCGGCTTCGCCCTGAAGTTCTACACCGAGGAAGGCAACTGGGACCTCGTGGGTAACAACACCCCGGTGTTTTTCATCCGCGATCCGCTGAAGTTCCCTGACCTGAACCACGCGATCAAGCGGGACCCCCGCACCGGCTTGCGCTCGGCCGACAACAACTGGGACTACTGGACCAACCTGCCCGAGGCCCTGCACCAGGTCACGATCGTGATGAGCGAGCGCGGTATCCCCCGTTCTTTCCGCCATATGCATGGCTTCGGTTCGCATACCTACAGCTTCATCAATGCGAACAACGAGCGCTTCTGGGTGAAATTCACCTTCAGGACCCAGCAGGGCATCCAGAACCTGACCGATGCGGAAGCCGGCGGCATCATCGCGGGTGACCGCGAGAGCCACCAGCGCGACCTGTTCAACGCGATCGAGGGCGGCGATTTCCCGCGCTGGACGCTGTATGTGCAGATCATGCCGGAGGCCGATGCGGGTAAGACCCCGTACAACCCGTTCGACCTGACCAAGGTGTGGCCGCATGCGGATTACCCGCTGATCGAAGTCGGCGTGATGGAGCTGAACCGGAATCCGGAGAATTTCTTCCAGGATATCGAGCAGGCCGCGTTCTCGCCGGCCGTGATCGTGCCGGGCATCGGCTTTTCGCCGGATAAGATGCTGCAGGGCCGCCTGTTCTCGTATGGCGACACCCAGCGTTACCGGCTCGGCGTGAACTACGCGCAGATCCCGGTGAACGCCCCGCGTTGCCCGGTGCACAGCTACCACCGCGATGGCGCGATGCGCATGGACGCATCGAAGAGCGATGCCACCAGCTACGCGCCGAACAGCCGCGGTGCGCTACAGCCGCAGCCGGACTTCAGCGAGCCGCCGCTCGCCATCGATGGCGCGGCCGCGCGGTGGAACCACCGTGAGGATACGGACTACTTCTCGCAGCCGCGCAAGCTGTTCGAGAACATGTCCGCCGCGCAGCGCCAGGTATTGTTCGAGAACACGGCGCGGGCGATCAAGGGTGCCTCGGAGCCGGTGGTGCAGCGGCATATCGCTAACTGCACGGCGTGCCACGCGGAGTACGGGGCCGGCGTCGCGGAGGCGATCAAGCGGTTGGGCTAGCACCTATCGCGCGCAAGCGCGCTCCCACGAGGTCGCCGTACCCCTGTGGGAGCGCGCTTGCGCGCGATAGCTCTACCTCTGGCTTCAAGGCACCGGGTCCAGCTTCCCCGTGTAATACGGCAATCGCACTTCCACATCCGGCTTCACCTGAAGGCCTTCATCCATCAAGGCCTTCACGTTCTTCTGCCCCGCGGGCCGCTTCACCGATTCAATGAAGCCATCCCAGCCTTCCTGGATCTCCTTGTCAGGCGGCAGGCTATTCTCGTTCACCAGCTTCTTGATGTCCGCCAGTGACTGTTTGTCGAAGCGTGCAATGCGCCGGGCCATCGCGTCGACAAAAGCATCGAGCTGCGCATCGGGCAGTGATCGATTGACGTAGCCGTAGCGTTCGGCCAGGTCGCCGTTGATGTCGTCGCCGGTCAACACGACCTCCAGCGCGCGACCGCGCCCCATCAACCGCGGCAGGCGTGCCATCGGGCCGCCACCCGGGACCAGCGCAGCGCCGATCTCCCACTGCGAGAACAGGGCTTTCTCGCGGCTGGCGAAGCGCATGTCGCTCGCCAGCGACAGCTCGCTCCCCACGCCCGTGGCGCGCCCGCGCACCTTCACGATCGACACCACCGGGGCCTTGCTAAGCCGCACCAACATATCGGGAAGCGCGGGAAGACCCGTTGCGCCATTCGGGATGCTCGTGCTGTCGCTGAGCGGCGGCACGAAGTCGTAATGGGTCAGGAAGAACCCGGGCACCGCGCTCTCGAACACGACGACGCGCACCTTGGGGTCCGTCTCCAGCGCGGTGATCACCGCGTTCAATTGGGGAATCGTCTCCGGCCCGAAGATGTTGAACGGCGGACGGTCGAGGACGACACGCCAATACTCGGGCGTGACCTTGATGAGCTTGATTTCATGATCGGACGGCTGGTTTCCCTTGGCCGCTGCGGGTGGTTCCGCGGCGAACGCGGGTACAGCGAACACCAGGCCCGCGGCGAGCAGCGCCGAGGCAACGAGGTTGAGCTTCATGGTGGGTTCCTCGGTGGGGGGAGCTATTTGAGCCCGTCGGGATGCTGCTTGCGGAACTCCAGCACGGACAATCCGCCCCAGCCCCAGTTCTCGAGCGGGACCTCCTGGATCACGACAAAGGTCGAGATCAGTGGCTTGTTGAGCACGCGCAACAGGAGTTCGCTTGCGCCCTTGATCAGCTCGGCCTTCTCTTCGTCGGTGACGTGCTTGCGCCCCGGCCCCGAGCCTTCGCGGGTGATCTGGATGGTCACGATCGGCATGGTCTGGATGCCCTTGCGGTCAGTGCCCGGCGCTCTGCCCGCCGTCCACGTGGAGGATTTCGCCCGTGACGAACTGGGCGTTCTCGAGGTAAAGCACGGCGTCCACGATGTCCTTGATCTCGCCCATGCGATGCACGGGGTGCAGCCCGGCGAGCGCGCCCCACTCACTGCGCTCGTGCATGGGCGTCTGGATCACGCCCGGCGAGATGGCATTCGCGCGAATGCCACGCGTCGCGTATTCGATGGCAAGGGACTTCGTGGCCGAGGTGACCCCGCCTTTCGTCAGCGAGGTGAGCACGGAAGGAATACCGTCGACGGCATGCTCGACCAGCGTCGTGGTGATGCTGATGATGTGGCCCGTGCCCTGCGTCAGCATCTGCCTTACCGCGGCCTGCGTGACGTAGAAGAAGCCGTGCAGGTTCACGTTGAGGACGTTGGCGTAATCCAGCGCGGTGTAGTCGACGAACGGCTTGGGCACGAAGATGCCGGCATTATTCACCAGCGTATCGACGCGGCCGAACCGCTCGACGGCTTTGCCGATCACGCGCTCCGCAACCTCCGGATCACCGATGTTCCCGGGCACTGCGTGCACATCCGGGTGATCGGAGGAAGGGATCGCCCGGGAGTTGGCCACCACGCGGTAGCCCTGCGCGAGGAACGCGGATACCAGCCCGGCACCGATGCCTTGCGAAGCACCGGTCACCACGGCCACCTTCACGACTGGGCTCATGCCGCAACCTCCGCGGTTTGGAAAAAACGCGCACGCCACCGCCGCTCACCTGTGTAGGGTGGCGTGCGCAAACGCTGTTTCGTCAGGACCGCTAGATTTCGCGCCCGCAGGGGCCGGTATGTCTTGTACCGGTGAACCCCGGCGTTATGGCTTGGTTTGTTTTTCGGGCTTCAGGCTCGTCCGGAGGTTGGTCAGCCGGTTGAGCGTATCGAACCAGAATGGCGCTCCCAACGTTGCTGCGAGCCCCGTAATCATCCAGCCGAAGATAGTCAGGACATGTTTCCACCGCGTGGTGGCATCCTCGTCCCAACTCCATTGTTCGTCCGCCCAACCAATCGGTAAACCACTGCTGGTGAGTTGACCCCGGGAATCCTTGAGCCGATCCAACGCGCCTTTGCCGGCCGGAGAGGATTCGGAGAACGAAACGTGGCTGGCGAGCTCGACCACGGCTGCGCGCCTGTCGGTATCCGTGTATAGGGTCCGGGCAATGGCGAGCGCATCGACATTGATGGCGGCGGCGGTGGCAAAGCCAATGAGGAAGATAAACAGCTGGGTAACCCGCCTGTACTTGCTGCTTACGCGATCCATCGCGTCGTCGTACCATCGTTCAACGTTGGCTATCGCCTTTTCGACATCGCCCTGCGCCAGTTCAACAAGGCTTGAAAGCGCCTTGCTCACGGGCCCCGGGGCGTTCTTGAAAGGATTGGCCTTTACAGCCGATACCAGCGTATCTCCGGCAGCCATGATGTCCAGGATCGCCAGTGCAAAGTTCCTGCTCGGGATATAGGACGGCAAATTCCGCCCACGCGCCAATAGCCCCGGCTTCTTGTTCCATTGATCCCGCACGTAATCGGCGCAAAAAAGCGAGTTAACAAGTGGATGTTGGTAAAGGTCTTCTGTAAGCGTCCTGCCGCTACCATTCTGCGCAGCATCACTCACATCGTGGAGTACCTCCCGAATCCCCCGCTCGAGATAGGCAGCCCGTGTTTTGAGGACGGATTCGATGCATTCGCGTATGGCCGCGCACATCAGGGCAACCATTGCGAACAGATAGACGAGCCCGATGGCAACATCAAGAATTGCGGAACCGAACATGGACTGCCCCCTATTTAGGCTGGGCGATGCCAACGACGAGGCTCGCACTGGCCACGCCATTCGCCGATAACCCGTGCGCCTGCTGATAGGCAGTAATCGCTGACTGTGTCCCGCGTCCAAATACGCCATCCGCGACCACGGAAAGGGTCTTGTCTGCCGAAAGCCCGAGCTGAAGGCGGCGTACATCAAGGCCGCGCGGCACGGGCACCCCTGGCGCGAGCAAAAGGTCCCGTGATCCGACGGGATGGCTGCCGTCGTAGCAATCGGTCGGGAAAGCGTTGAGTGATTGCTCGGATATCTCGAGCGTGCGCACTACCAGGGGCAGGCCAAGATCCCATTGGTTGAGTTCAACCAGTCGCTGGAAGGCATCCATGCGATAGAGGGTGTTGGATGCAAGGTTCTTGAGGCTAATGAGCCATGCCCGCCGCTGCGCGATATACCCGCGGATCCACGCCGGCTCGCCCACTTTGCCTAACGACCCGACGGCTTCGTCCGTCTTTTTGCACACCTTATCCCAACCTCCCTGGATAAAGGCGTCATATGCCAGGGCAGCGCCCAGTGCGGTCGTCAAGCCAGCCTTTTCTGCCGCGCGAACCGCCTTTTCGAGGAAGTTCTGGTCGAAGAACGCATCCTGCGTATCGCGCATGGCCTTGTCATCCGCGGCGGCGCGCAACAGGTTCTGGAAGTACGTATCGTGGTCAAGCTTGCTATCTTTCGCGAGCGCGGCCTCGAGGTAGGGGCCGAGCGCACGCTTGAACGGTGCGTCGGCCACACTCGCGTATTGCTGCAGCAACTTTCCAAGATTCCCGGATGCCAGGCTGGCCTGTGCGCGCCCGTAACTTACATGACCGGCATCCGACGCACTGAACGTCACCGCGCTGTAGTGGCCGACCACAGACGACGTTTCGAACACGTTGACGATCGCTGCGACGGTCCGCCGCTGCAACGGAGTGAGCATGGCCTATCTCCCCTGGCACGCCAGGCTGAGCATTAGGCGCCGTGGCGAACGCGCGGGCAATTCGGCCGTTTGGCCGTCTCGCGCGCGTTACATGGCGTTTCCGGCAATCACGTCATCCGGCCGGACAATCGTCCCGGCTGTTGTCGGCGATGCCGGCGATCACCCACTTGCCATCCTGCTTCACGAGGTGCACGAGGTCGGTGCCGCAATGCACGACCTTCCCGTTCACGCGGAAGTCGTAGCGCGCCCAGATGATCGCGAGGTTGTCGTCCACGCGAACCAGCGGATCGTAGATCCGCTCCTCGATGCGGTCCTTGCCCGGCTTGATGTGGTCGATGAAACCGGCGAGCGTGTTGCGAATGATCTTGTCCTTGCGCAGCAGCGCGACGCTGCCCTCGGGCTGGACGGTGGCGCGCATGGCGGCCTGGTCGTACTTCGCCATGCCATCGAGGAACGCCTGGAACGGCGCGAGCACCGCCTGGTCGCTTTCGGCGGCAAAGGCAGCGGGTGCCGCGGCGAGAAGACAGGTTGCAACAGCTAGCGAGCGTACGTACATGGGTTCCCCTCCCCGGTGGATGTCCGGCGATGCTAGCCCCACGCCACCACGTTTCGCCTGTGTCTTTTGGGATGCATATCGCAAGTTCCTGCGGTCTCGTTCCCATGAAAACTGAACGTTTCGCACGAATCTGCTGCGTTGCCAGATGACAGGGGGTGGACCCTCCACCATCCTCGCCGCCGCGAGTGCTGAGGGGCGCTCGTTACATCAAAAAATAACGTCACAAGACGCGGGGAACTCCATGAATCATCGCCATTCGATGCCGGGCCGGGCAGTGTCCGTTATCCACGCGCGGCCGCTCGCCGCCGCGTGCGCCATGGCCCTCTGGCTGGCCTCCGGAGCCAGCTGGGCGCAGGACCAGACCCCACAGAACACGCCGCCACCGGCGGACGCCAATGCAAAATCGGCAACCGAGCAAAAAGCCAAGAAGGCGCCCAAACCGACCAACAGCGATGGCGTGAGCAACCTGGACGCCGTCGTGGTCACCGGCATCCAGGCCTCGATCCAGAACTCGCTCAAGGCCAAGCAGAACTCGAGCAACATCATCGAGGCGATCTCGGCCGAGGATATCGGCAAGCTGCCCGATAGCAGCATCGCCGAGAGCCTGGCCCGCGTCCCGGGCCTGGCGACGCAGCGCGTCGATGGCCGCGCGAACCAGATCTCCATCCGCGGCCTCTCGCCCGATTTCGTCGGCACGACGCTCAACGGCCGCGAGCAGGCGACGATCGGCGAGAACCGTGGCGTCGATTTCGACCAGTATCCGTCGGAGCTGATCAGCGGCGTCGCGGTCTACAAGACCCCGGATGCGAGCCTTGTCGGCCAGGGCCTGTCGGGCACCGTCGACCTGCACACCATCCGCCCGCTGGACCTGCCGAAGCGCGCCTTCGCGGCCAACCTGCGCGGCGAGACCACCGATAACGGCAACCTCAACCATGGCAGCGGCGTCGGCGATGCCGGCCACCGCGCTAGCTTCTCGTACATCGACCAGTACTTCGACCACACGCTGGGCCTCGCGGTCGGTTTCGCCCAGCTGGATTCGCCCGTGCAGGAGAAGCAGTACCAGGCGTGGTGGTGGAGCCTGAACAACGGCTCGCAGGGCGCCGAGAACAACTGGGGTGCGCCGCACACACCAGGTCTGCCCGATAACGTGCTTTCCCAGGAAGGCATGCAGCTGCGCGCGAAATCCGAGAACCAGCTGCGCAATGGCCTGATGACGGTGCTGGAATGGGCGCCGGACGACCATTACCACTCGACGCTGGACCTGTACTACTCGACGTTCAGCCAGAAGACCTTCCTCAACGGCGCGCAGTGGTCGAGCAGCCCGTACGACAACGTCTCGTATTCGAACGTCGGCACGGTGCCCACCCTTCCGTACCCGCTCGTCACCACGGGCCATATCGATGGCCTGAAGGCGATCCTGCAGAACGAGTACACCAAGGAAAAGGACAACCTGTTCTCTGCGGGCTGGAACAACCAGTACGACTTCGGCAACGGCTGGATGATCAATGCTGACGCGTCGTACTCGATGGCGAAGCGGCGCCTGCACGATGCCTATCTGTTTGCCGGCTTGCCCGACCAGGAAACCAGTTCCACGGATTTCGCCACGCCAGTGCACGAGCACTTTCCGGATTTCACGCCGGGGACGAACTTCGCCGACCCCGGCCGGATCCAGTTCACCGATCCGAACAACTACGGGTATGACGGCCGCTCGGAATACGACAAGCAGAAGGACTCGATCCGCGCCTTCCGCCTCGAAGTGACCCACCCGGTCGGCTGGATCTTCAGCGACTTCACGCTCGGTGCGAACTACTCCGACCGGCGCAAGACCAAGTCGGCGGATGTGTTCTTTGCGTGGCTCAACGGTAACGGTTCCACATCGGGCAGTTACCTACCCGGCTATGGCTCGCCGATCGATCCCTCTTTCCTTAGCGGCGTGACCGATCTGAGCTACGGCGGCTTCCCGGCGATCATCAATTACGATGTAATGGATGCGCTGGGCAGCCAGTACTACCTCACGCAGCGCAACGGCCAGAGCGACTGGAGCCGCAATTACACGGTGCGCGAGAAGGTGCCCGTCGCGTACCTGAAGTTCAACATCGACACCAGCGCTGGCGGCATTCCGATCGGCGGCAACGTCGGCGTGCAGGTCGTGCGCACCGACCAGTCTTCCACCGCGCTGCAGACCAATGGCGATGCACTCGTCGGCCGCATCGCGGACGGCACGAAGTACACCAAGGTGCTGCCGAGCCTGAACGTCTTCGCCGAGATCGCGGACAAGCAATACCTGCGCTTCGGCCTCGCCAAGACCATGGCGCGCGGCCGCATCGACGACGAGAAGGTGGCCACATCCGCAAGCGTTGCAGAAATCACCGATGGCCCGGCTGCGGGCCAGGTGCTGTGGTCGGGCAGCGGCGGCAATCCGAAGCTGAAGCCGTATATCGCGGTGGGCGCGGACCTCAGCTGGGAAAAGTACTTCGGCAAGGCGAGTTACGTGGCGGCCGCGGTGTTCAACAAGAACCTGCTGAATTACATCTATAACGAAACCGTCCTCGACTACAACTTCTCCAACTACGTCAACGACAATCCGACGCTGACCCCGAACAGCGTGTATGGCTCGTTCACCACGCCGCAGAACGGCACGGGCGGCAAGATCCAGGGTCTCGAACTGCAGGGCGGTATCGAGGGTGGCCTGATCGCCTCGTGGCTCGACGGCTTCGGTGCGCAGGGCAACTTCTCGCTCACCAACAGCACGCTGCCCACCAGCGCAGTGTCGACCATCCCCGGCAGCCCGAGCACCCTGCCCGGCCTGTCGCGCAAGGTGGCGAACCTGGCCTTGTATTACGAAAAGTACGGCTGGTCGTTCCGCATTGCCGAGCGTTATCGCTCCTCGTTTACCGGCGAAGCGGTGGCCCTGTTCGACCAGCTCGGCTACACCACCGTGCTGGCGGACAAGCAGACGGACATGCAGATTGGCTACGAGTTCCAGGAAGGCCGCTACAGCGGGCTGAGCGTGCTGCTACAGGTGAACAACCTGACCGACTCGCCGTTCAAGACCATGCAGACCGCCGCACTGCCGAACAACGTGAAGATCCAGCGCCCGCTGGAATTCGACACGTACGGCCGCACGATCATGCTGGGTGTGAATTTCAAGATGTAGAAAGGTCCGTAGGAGCCCACCCTGTGGGCGACGCCGTTCGCGAAGTGCCGCAGGTCATGAGCGAATCTCGCGAAAGATGTCGCCCACAGGGTGGGCTCCTACGACGCCTTATAGCCACGGGGCGCCGGGGGCGGGCTGGCCCAGGCTGGTCTCCGCCTTGGGTGCGCAGGCCCAGCAGGGCAACTGCACCTGGCAACCGACTTCTTCGTCGATATAGGTGACGGTGCCGGTGCCCTGGCAGATCGGGCAGAGCCTGGAGTCGGTGGTTTCCATGGTCCCGTTATACACCGCCCTGTCGCCGAGTACCCCCTGTGGGAGCGCGCTTGCGCGCGATCGCGCGCAAGCCCGCTCCCACAAACCCACATCAATCCCGGGTCACATGCGCCGCAAAGCACCCATAAGCCGCGTAATGGGCGTGGATGTAAGCGACGGTTGCGGTGCTGAGCATGCGCCGGATGGCTTCATCGAGCTGCCGGCCGTCGACCAGTGCGGCCTGGTCGATCAGGTGTTCGCTCGTGAAGGCGCGCAGCGAGATCATCCGCTGGGCCATCACTTCCGGCACCTCATCCTGCAGCTCGGCGGGCGTGGTGGCCCCCTCCCGGATGAAGACCGCGTGGCTCGCGTGGTAGGGACCAGGAGCGGGCTGATGGGTGAAATTCAACAGCAGCAGCGTTTCCCCTCGACGGGCATTGCGCAATTCCACGCGCTCCGGATAGCCGGTATCGCTTGAGGCGATCGTGCGCAGGATGCCGCGCTGCTTCAGCTCTGCATCGGGCAGGTCGTACAGGGAAAGAAACGGCGCCGGGTCGATGCCGCGGATTCGGTATGCCATGGATGTCGCCTCCGTTGGGGATGACGCCATGCTGGGCCAGGGGCGTCCGGCCCACCATCCGAACCTTGCGGTAGAGCGGCGCAGGCGCGTCAGGCGCGGCGGAATCGGGCGGGCGTGGTACCCATGATGCGCAGGAAGGTCTTGCCGAAGGCCGATTCGGAGCGGTAGCCCACGCGCTCGGCAACGGCTGCGGCGGTGAGATCACCGCGGCGGAGGAACTCGGCCGCAAGATGCATGCGCAGGAGCGTGAGCACCTCGTGCGGCGATTGCTTGCCCTTCGCCTCGAAATGCCGGGCGAAGGTCGCACGCGACATGGCGGCCTGCGCGGCCAGCGCTTCGACGGTCCACTCATGCGCGGGGTCGCGCAACATCGCCAGCAGGGCGCGCCCCAGCCGCGGGTCTGCCATCAGGGTCAGCAGCGAGGGCGGCATCAGCCCGTGCTCCAGCTGCGCCCGCAAGGCGAATACCAGCAGGGCCTGGCTAAGCGCCGTGACGACGGCGAGGGCCCCGGGGGCCAGATCGCCGACCTCAGTGCGGAACACGCTGACGATCGCCTCGAGCGTCGCCATGCCGTGCGCCTCGGCGAGCGACACGTGCAGGGCATCCGGCAACGTGGAGAACAGCAGCTGCCCGGCATCCGGCGCGTGTACGAAGCGCCCGCACAGCAGGTCCAGTACGGGACCCTCACCCGCCGTGCTCTTAAGCACCAGTGGCCCCGAGGCGTCGAGGACAATGGGTGCGTCATGCAGCGTGCCACGGGTGTCGCGGACCCGGTGGCTCGTGCCATGCGGCAGGACGACCAGGTCACCGGCACGCAATGGCAAGGTGCGTCGGCCGGGTAACTCCATGACGCCCTCACCCGCCAGCACCAGGTGGAACGGTGCTTCGCCCGGGCCAGCATCCTCGTGGTCCAGGCTGAAACCGCCCGCGAGCTGGCAGCGCAGGTCGAGCGCGCCGCGCACGCGGGCGAGTTCCAGGATCCGGGTAAGTGCGTCCATGGGTCGATCTGGCGCCAGAGGTGACGCGAGTATCGGCATGAACGCGGGCGCGGACAAGCCGCCCGGATTACAGGCGGTAGCCGAAGCTCAGGCCATAGACCCAGGGATCGACATGCGCGGTGCCGACCCGTGCACCATTCACCTTCACCTTCGTGTCGATGTCCATGTAGCGGGCATCCACGGTGAAGGTCCAGCGATCATCGAGGCGGATATCCACGCCGGCATGGCCAGCGGCACCCCAGCTGTTCGCGAGCTGCACGCGCGTCCCATCCAGCGCGTTGCGCCCCTTCTTATCGAAGAACCACGTGTAGTTGATACCGGCGCCGACGAACGGTGACACCGTGCCGCCTTCCATGAAGTGGTACAGCACGCCGAGCGTCGGCGGTAGCTGCTTCACGCTCACCGCGCGCGTGCCATCCAGGCGTACCTCATGCTGGAACGGCACCGCGGCCAGCAACTCGGCCGACCAGCCCGGGGCGAAGCGGTATTCCACGCTGAACGTGGGCCGCGTGCTCTTGCTGATGCTCGACGGCAAGCCAGCGATCTGGCCGGTGTCTGATTTGGGATCGACGACATGGGCACCGAAGTGGAGCGTCCACGGCGATTCCGCGGCCTGTGCCGCGATCGGCGCGGCGAGCAGGATGGCGGCGGCGAGGGTCTTGAGCTGGAACACGGGGGAACTCCTTGTGGGCAGGGATGCCAGCCATCGGGGCCGGCACCGCAGAGGTTAGGAATCCCCTGCCCGCGCGTTCCTGATCGCGCTCAGTTTTTCCTGCGCTCACTCGTGGCGTCGGCGACGCACAGCGCATCGAGCAGGTCGCGGCGGTGGATGCGCAGGTGGCGGCCGCTGGCCGAGAGGACACCGTGCTCTTCCATGCGCCCCAACGCCCGGCTCACGGTCTCGACGGCCAGGCCGAGATAGCACGCGATGTCGCTGCGGCCCATTGGCAGGCGAACCGTGTCCGTAGGCCGCGACAACCTGTCGTAGCGTTCAAGCAAGCCACGAAGGAACAACGCGACACGTTCGAGCGCCTGCGGCCGGCCCATCGCAAGCACGTGTTGCTGCGTGCTTGCGACCTCGCGGCCCAGCTCGCGCATCATCTTCCGCTGCAGGCCTGGCAGCTGCTGGAACAGATCCTCGAGGCGCGCGAACGGCACTTCGCAGATGGTGGTGCGTTCGAGGGCGGTGGCGTCGGTGCGGTGCGTGTCGTCAAGCATGCCATCCACGCCGAGGATTTCACCCGGCAAGCGGAACCCAAGCACCTGCTGGCCGCCATCGGCATCGCCCAGCGCAACGCGTACGGCGCCGGAGCGCACGACGTACAGCGCATCGAACGGCTGGCCTTGGCGGAACACCGAGTCGCCGCGCTGGTAGGTGCTGCGCTGGCGCGTGAGGCGATCGAGACGAGCGAGGCCGCCTTCGTCGACACCCTCCGGAAGGCAGATCGCGTGGAGGCCGCATTCCGCGCAGCCGAGGCGTGCCTCCGGCGAAGCCGGTTGTGGCATGAGAGTCCCTCCTTGAGTCACGAAATGCGGTCGACGCCACGGTACCAGCCAGTTCGGCGGTGCCTTCCGGCGGTCAGGCCGGTGCGACGGACTGCCGCACTCGTTTGCCCGCTCCGCTGCCCAGGCGACCTCCGTGAGACGTTTCAGCCAAAACACGCGACATTCGAGCATTCAGCCGCGCACCCGGCGGTGCCATCATCTCTCCCACGACGACGCACCCCGCGCCGCCGCTCATCGGAGTCACGAACATGCTTGACTGGGTTGCTTACAAGAAAGAGCTCATGGGCCGCATTGGCGAGATCGGCAAGCTGAGCCCGGATACCCTCAAGGGCTACCAGACCCTTTCCGCCGCGAATGCGCATAAGGAAGGGTCGCTCGGCGCGAAGACCCGCGAGTTGATTTCGCTCGCCGTCGCCGTGACGACGCGCTGTGATGGCTGTATCACGGTGCACACCGACGCCGCCCTGAAGGCCGGCGCGACCCGCGAAGAAATCACTGAAGCCCTCGGCGTGGCGATCGCGATGAATGCCGGCGCGGCCCTGGTCTATTCCGCCCGCGCGATGGACGCGGTAGACGCGTACAGCAAGGCTTGATGCTTCCTGTGGGAGCGTGCTTGCACGCGATGGGTGCTCGCGACACCCCCATCGCGCGCAAGCGCGCTCCCACAGTTATATGGGGGCCGCGCGCAAGCGCGCCCCAAGGTTACATCCGGGTGGGCACGGCGATGCCCAGTAGGGTCAGCGCCCGCTCCAGCACCGCCAGCGCGAGCTGGCAAATACCGAGCCGTTGCGCGCGGATGGTGTCATCCGGCTCGCGCAGGATCGGGCAGCGGTCGTAGAAGCGGCTGAATCGCTGCGCCACGTCATAAGCCCAGGCGGCGAGGACGCCGGGTTGCAGCAGCTGCGCCGCTTCGCTGACCTTGCCACCGAAGGCGAGGCAAGCAAGCACCAGCTCGCGTTCCGCCGCCTCGCGCGCGAACGGTTCGAGGGCCCGCGTGTCGGCGGCCTTCTCCAGCACGGAACGCATGCGAACAACGGCGTACTGCAGGTACGGTCCCGTCTTCCCCTCGAACGCCACCAGCCGTTCCGCATCGAACACATAGCCCGACAGCCGGTCGCCAGAAAGATCCGCGAACTTCACCGCGGCGATGCCGATCATCCGGGCAAGCGCTTCCCGCTCGTCTTCAGCAACGCGCGCGGACGCATCGACGCGCTCGCGTGCCCGTTCAACCGCTTCATCGAGCAGATCGCGCAGACGCGCCACGCCGCCCTGGCGCGTCTTGAACGGCTTGCCGTCCTTGCCGTTCACCGTGCCAAAACCGGCATGGACGAGTTCGACACCCCTGCCTATGCCGGCACGGTGGGCCGCACGGAAGACCTGCTGGAAGTGCAGCGCCTGCCGCTGGTCGACGACGTAGACGACCCTCGCCAAGCCCGGCATGCGCGTGCGCGCCTGCAACGTGGCAAGATCGGTGGTCGCATAGAGCGCCGCGCCATCGCGCTTCGCGAGGAGCAGCGGCGGTACCTCGCTCGTATCGTCGGGCAGTGCCACGTCCACCACCAGCGCGCCGTCGCTATCGCGCGCGATGCCCCGCGCGCGCAGGTCGTCAACCAGCGGCGCGATCGCATCGCGCACGTCGCTCTCGCCGTCCAGCGCATCGAAATGCACGTCGAGCAAGGCGAAATCGCGCACCTGCGCATCGACGCTCAGCTGGCGAAGGTTGCGCCACAACGCGAGCAAGCCGGGGTTACCCGCCTGCAGCGCCGCCGTATCCGCGCGTGCCTCGTCCATCCGTGCGGGATCTTCCCGGCTCGCGGCGGCGGCTTCGGGATACAGGCGCTCGAGCTCGTCGAGCGTTACGGGCGCATGGTCTGGATACGGGCCATTGCCGGTGAAATACGCCAGCCCGGGCGCCTGCCGGCGGATCGCCGCGCTAAGCATGCCCATCTGCAGGCCCCAGTCGCCCAGGTGCGCGTCACCGTGTGTCCGCCACCCAAGCGCGCCATGGATGCGGCGCATGCTTTCGCCGAGCACGAGCGAGCGCAGGTGGCCCACGTGCAGCGGCTTCGCGACGTTGGGGCCGCCGAAGTCGAGCACGACCAGGCGGCCCTGCCCTTCATCCGCGACGCCAAGGCCCGGATCAGCCAGCGTGGCCGCGGCGACCTCGGCAAGGAAGGCATCGGCGAGGCGCAGGTTCACGAAACCGGGGCCGGCCACCTCGACGGACGCAAACCGCGCATCGGGCCGCAAGGCGGTCGCGATATCGTCGGCGATGGCGCGCGGCGGCCGCCTTGCGGCCCGCGCCGCGGCGAGCGCGCCATGGCACTGGAAATCCCCCAGTTCCGGGCGCGCCGAGGGTTCGGTGTGCGCGAGCTCCAGGGGAAGCGAAAGGGCGTGGAAGGCCGAGGCGAGAGCCTCGTCCACCTGTGCGATAAGGGACAGGGACATGCGATCTCCGGGACGATGACGAACGACGGCGCGCGTGGCACCGGGAGGGGGGGATCAGGTTCGTCGTCGCATGAATCGTGGCATGGGGTCACGGATTTACAGGAAAGGCCGAGGCTTCGCAAGCCAGCGACGGGTTAGGTTTTATGCTCTCGATCAGTATCGACCATTGGGAAGCATCCGTGGAATCAGGCAAGCACCGGGTAGTGATCGTCGGCGGCGGCGCGGCAGGCGTGGAACTGGCAACGCGGCTCGGCCGGCACGGCTCATGCGAAGTGGTCCTGGTCGATCGGGACCCGAGCCACTTCTGGAAGCCGCGGCTGCACGAGCTGGCCGCCGGCCTGCTGGGCGATGGCGAGGAGGCCGTGCCGTTCCTGGCCCACGGCACCACCCATGGCTACCGCTATGAACCCGGCGCGCTTCGCCGCGTGGATACCGCGGCAAAACGGATCGATCTCGCCGACGTGCACCTGCCCGGGACGGATGAACTGATCCTGCCCGCACGCTCTTTGTCCTACGACACCCTGGTGCTCGCGTTCGGCAGCCGCGTGAACGACTTCGGTACCCCGGGCGTGCTCGAGTACTGCGACATGCTCGACAGCCCCGGCCAGGCGGTACGCCTGCGCAAACGAATCCTCGCCCTTGCCCTGCGTACGGCGGGCGATCCGGCCTACAAGATCCGCATCGGTATCGTCGGCGCGGGTGCCACCGGCGTGGAGCTGGCAGCCGAGCTGCACCACGCGTTCAACGATATGCACCGCTACGGCGGGCTCTCGCCGGCCAGCAAGCTCGACATCACCCTGATGGACATGGCCCCGCGTGTATTGCCGGCGGTGGATCCGCGTACCTCGGCATGGGCGCAGCGCATCCTCGTGCGCATGGGCGTGAACGTGCGTGTCGGCGTCGGCGTCAAATCGGTGCAGGAAGGCTCGTTCACCCTCAACGATGGATCCCACGTGCCGTGCGAGATCCAGGTGTGGGCCGCGGGCGTGATCGGCCATGACTTCGTCACCGGGCTGGGCCCGTTCGAACTCTCGCGCGACCGGCGCATCATCGTCGACGCCCATCTGGCGGCGAAGGGTGTGCGCGATGTCTATGCGATCGGCGATTGCGCCTATGCGGCGTTCAGCCCGGAAGGCACGGTCGTACCGCCTACCGCGCAGGCCGCGCACCAGCAGGCCACGTGGCTGGCGAAGGCTCTGCCGCGGCTGGTCGCCGGCGAAACCGCACCGCCGTTCCGCTATCACGCGAAAGGCACGCTCGTCTCGCTGGGCGCGCGGCAGGCCGCGGGTGAAGTGCCCACGGTGCCTCCCGGCCGTTCGGTACTGCCGTTGCGCGGCTGGCTGGCGAAGATGCTCTACGTGTCGCTCGAACAGATGCACCGCGTGGCGCTGCACGGCTACGGCCGCGCCACCGCCCTCTGGATCGCCGACCGCCTGCGCCGCACGACCTACCCGCCGGTGAAGCTGCACTAAGCCCCGGCTCCTGTGGGAGCGTGCTTGCACGCGATGGGGCTTGTCGCGAGCACCCCATCGCGCGCAAGCGCGCTCCCACAAGTGCAGCTCCCACCAGCGTAGCGGTTACTTCACCGCGTGTTCGAGGGCTTCGTAGTCTTCCTGCGAGAGTTGCAGCGAGGCGCCCTTCACGTTTTCCTCCAGGTGTTCCGGATCGCCCGTGCCCGGGATGGGCAGCATGACCTTCGAGCGCTTCAGCAGCCACGCCAGCGCGACCTGGCCGTTGCTTGCGCCTAGCTTGCCGGCGATCTTCGAGAGCACCGAACCTTCTTTCGCGAGCGCGCCCGCGGCGAGTGGGAACCACGGGATGAAGCCGATGTTGTGCTTGTCGCAGTAATCCAGCACCTCCTCGCTCTGGCGATTGCCGAGGTTGTAGAGGTTCTGGACGGTCGCGACCTTGAAGTACTTCTGCGCTGCTTCGATCTGGCCGACGTTAACTTCGGACAGGCCGGCATGACGGATCAGGCCTTCCTTCTGCATCTGTTTGATCACGTCGAACTGCTCGTCGGCCGGGACCTTCTCGTCGACGCGGTGCAGCTGCCACAAATCGATGCGATCGACCTTGAGTCGGCGCAGGCTCATCAGCACGCCCTGGCGCAGGTATTCCGGCCGGCCGAGCGGTGCCCAGATATTCGGCCCATGGCGAGTCAGGCCGCTCTTGGTCGCGATGACCATGCCCTTGTATGGATGCAGGATTTCGCGAATGAGATCTTCACTTACATATGGGCCGTAACTATCGGCCGTATCTACGAAATTAATGCCAAGCTCAGGTAGTTTCTTAAGTGTGGCGCGGGCCTTCGCCGGGTCGGCCGGGTCGCCCCAGATGCCGTCGCCGGTGATGCGCATGGCACCGAAGCCGAGCCGGTTGACCTCGAGGTCGCCGCCGATCGTGAACGTGCCGCTTGCGGACGCGTTGATGCTTGCCATTCGATGGACTCCTGCGGGTTGGGAGGTAATTCCATCGTTATGGGTACGCGATTTCTTGTTTAAACGGGGCGAATGGCGATCGCGCTCAGGCGCGAGTGGCGGCCACCGCATGGAGCTGGTCCCGCAGGCGGTGGGCGTGCCGGTTCAACCTCTTCGCATCATCGGCGCCGAGCGCGGCAGACACCTGGGTGATAGCATCCTCCAGTTGTTCGACCCGTAGCACCAGGGCCGCGCCATGCAGCCGGTGCATCGATTGCCGGGCCGTCGCGATGTCACCCCGCCCTGCCGCCGCAAGGGCGGCCTCGAGGTCGCGCAAGCCCTCGTCGCGAAACACCTCGAACACATCATCCGCCTGCGCGGGCGGTGCCAGCGCCTCGCGCAGGCGATCGAGCGCGAGCGGCTTGCCCATCACCACATCGATCCCGCTCTCGCTGCAGCGCTTTGCGTGCTCCGCGCCGTGGTTGGCGGAAATGGCGACGAACAGCGTTCGCTCGCCGCCCACACGGGCTTCGTGGGCGCGCAATTCAGCAGCGATATCGTAGCCCTGCATGTCCGGCAACTCGCAGTCGAGAAGGACCGCGGCAAACCGACCCGGTTCGAACGCATCGATCGCGGCCTGGCCGTGGTCGGCGGCCACTGTATCGAAACCCAGGAAGCGCAACTGCGCCGCGATGATCTGCCGGTTTGCCGGGTGGTCTTCCACCAGCAGCACGGTGCCGCCGCCGCAAGCCACGTCTTCACGTGGGGCGGCCTCCGCAGCCGGCGCCGATGGCACGAGGCTCGTCGGCAACTCCACGCGTACCGACGTACCTACGCCTTCCTCGCTGCTCAGGACGAAACGCCCGCCGAGGCGCTGCACGATCTCACGGCAAATGCCAAGGCCAAGGCCCGTGCCACCGAGCCCGCGGGAACGTGCGCCATGTGCCTGCGAGAACGGTCGGAACAGCCCGCGCTGGCGGTCCTTCGGAATGCCCGCGCCGGTATCGAACACTTCGAAGACCAGCCGGCGCGGTGCGCCATCCTCCACGACCTGCCAGAGCGCGATGCCCACATGCCCTTGGTCAGTGAACTTCACCGCATTTGAAAGCAGGTTCTCGAGCACCTGCCGCAAGCGCGTTTCATCCAGTAGCAGCCAGGGCAGCGGCCCCATGGGAAGATCCAGGCGGACGGCGAGGCCCTTCTGTTCCATCGCGCCCGCATGCCCCTGGAGCACGTCCCGCGCAACGGCCAGTGCGTCGCATGAGGCCAGTTCCGGCGTGAATCCCTCCGATTCGCTGCGGGTGTAATCCAGCGCGCTGCGCAGCAATCCCTGCAGGTTGCGCGCGCTGGATTGGGCGATGGCCATGAGATCACGCTGGGTCTCGTCCATGGGCGCACGGGTCATGAGTTCGATCGACGACGCCACCGCGTTGACCGAGTTACGCACCTCGTGGCTCATGACCGCCAGCAACAGTGTCTTCTGCTCCTCGCCGCGGCGTGATGCCAGCTGCGCGCGGCGCATCTGCCAAACGGCGAACACGAGGGCGATGGCCAGGGCGACGCCCAGCCCGATCTCCACGCGATACACCGACGCGATGTGCGCCACCGTTGGCGCGCGCAGGTAGGCAGTCTCCAGCCATCGCTCGATCACCGCCTCGTTTTCGCCGGGGCTGATGCGGCCCAGGCTCTCGTCGATAAGCGACAGCAGCTGGGGCGCGTCCTTGTGCACGGCGAGTCGTACGCTCACCGGCATCTCGGGGATATCGCCGGCGATGCGCAGGCTCAACGCGTAGTCGCGGCGGACGATCGGATGGTAGGTGACGTCGATGCCCAGGCCCGCATCCGCGATGCCGCTCTCCACGGCGGCCAGCACCTGGTGCACATCGGCGAGCGGAAGCCGGCGGATGGACGGGTGCTCGCGGCGCAGCCAGCTGTCGTACTCGCCACCGCCCTTATAGGCCAGGGTCCGCCCGCCCAGTTCGTTTAGCGTCAGGCGTGCCGGGCCCACCGTGCGGGTGATCAGCAGCGTATGCCCCACGTAGAACGGATGCGACCAGGTCGCGTCGCTACCCAGGTCACCTACCAGGCGATCGGTGAGTGACGGCAACAGGTCGATACGCCGGGCCTTGAACGCCGCAACAGATTCCTCCCACGACCCGGTGTGCACGACGACGAAGCGCAGCCCGGTCTTGGCCTCGGCCAGCGTGAGGTACTGGGTGACGAGCGGATTCGATGCCTGCCCGCCGATGCGGCCGCCCTGCTGGTCATCGATGGCGATGCGTACGACAGGATGCGCCACCGCCCACTGCTTCGGCGTCAGGGGCGCATCCGCGGCGCATGCCAGCGAGGCGAGGCACGCCAGCAAGGCGCCTGCGAGCCACCGCTTCACTCGTCGCCTTCCTCCGACGCGCGCACATGCTCGCGCATGGCATACAGCTGGTTGTCGTTGTCGATGCCGAGCTTGCGGAAGGCCGATGACTTCTGCGCACTGATCGTCTTCAGGCTGCGCCCGAACTTGTCGGCGATCTGGGTGACGGTCATACCCTTTAGCAAGCAATGGATCACATCGGTCTCCTTGGGAGAGAGCTTGGGATCCGTCCCATCTTCCAGCACGCGCTCCAGCGCGGGTGGTACGTAAATGCGACCGGTCATGGCCGCGTCGATCGCGCGGATCACTTCGTCGGGATCCTGGCTTTTCGCCACGAACCCATGCGCACCGGCCGCGAGCACCCGGCGTACGAGCGGTCCATCGTCATGGGCGGAAACCACCACCACCTTCATGCGCGGAAAGGCCGAGCGCAACGAGCGCAACAGGGTGATCCCATCCGGGTCATCGGCGGCCAGCGAATAGTCGATCAGGGCGACGTCGACGGGCATCGATGCAAGCAGTGCCCGAAAGTGTTGACTGTTCGGGGAGCTGCCCACGATGGAAAGCGAGGGGTAGGTCTTGAGGTGCGCGACAAGACCTTTCAGGACGAGCGCATGGTCATCCAGCAAGGCCACGCGTACCGACCCGATGTAAGTGCGCGCGGACATCAGCGTACCCAAAGCCTGATTCTAGCCATATGCCTGACCACCCTTGGGGACTGGCTGGCGGAACCTTATCGCGGCCCCTGCCGGTTGTAAACGTTGTTTTCACGGGCCGGGCCGCCTCAAGCCATGCGTTCCGACCGGCGGCGGGGCATCGGCCATAAGTAGGAGCACGTAAGCGATACAGAAGAACGATAGCCCGCGTTGCTACGCTTTGGCCGCCCGGAAGTTCCGGATTTCTCAAGGCAAAGCCAGGGGTGGGTGCGGGGATGGATACAGAAAGCCGTTCAACAGGCGAGACCGTCGTCGATCACCAGGACGCCAGCACGCGCCCCTATGCCGCTATCGCCCCCTTCGTCGCACCTGCGCTGGACACGGTCCGGTTGGGGATTGTCGGCCTGGGTTACGTCGGGCTGCCGCTTGCAGTCGAATTCGGAAAGAAATACGCAACCCTTGGATTCGACATCAATTCACGACGCATTTCCGAACTGCGATCGGGCCACGACGCCACCCTGGAAGTGGATTCGAATGAACTTTCGGAAGCGAAGCGCCTGCGTTTCTCTTCCGCCATGCACGACCTCGCCGAGTGCCATGCGTACATCGTCACCGTCCCTACGCCCATCGACGACGCGCGCCGGCCCGATCTCACGCCGCTGATTCGGGCGAGCGAAACACTGGGCAAAGTTCTCAAACGCGGCGATGTCGTGATCTACGAATCGACGGTCTATCCCGGCTGCACCGAAGAGGTGTGCGTTCCCATTCTCGAACGCGAATCGGGACTCATTTTCAACCAGGATTTTTTCGCCGGTTACTCACCCGAGCGCATTAACCCCGGCGATAAGACGCATCGCGTTACGGGAATTCTCAAAGTTACCTCGGGATCGACCCCCGAAGTGGCCGATTTCGTGGATGCGCTTTACCGCTCGGTGATCACCGCCGGCACCCACCGCGCGAGCTCGCTCAAGGTAGCCGAGGCGGCGAAAGTCATCGAGAACACGCAGCGCGACCTGAACATCGCGCTGGTGAACGACCTGGCCATCCTGTTCAACAAGCTCGGTATCGACACCCTGGAGGTCCTCGAGGCGGCCGGTACCAAATGGAATTTCCTTCCGTTCCGGCCCGGCCTCGTGGGCGGGCATTGCATCAGCGTCGATCCGTATTACCTGACGCACAAGGCGCAACAGGTGGGCCACCACCCCGATGTGATCCTGGCCGGCCGGCGCACGAACGATGGCATGGGCCCTTACATCGCCAGCGAACTGGTGCGCCTGATGGTGCGCAAGGGGATCAACCCGGTGTGCGCCCGCGTGCTCATGCTGGGGCTCGCGTTCAAGGAGAACTGCCCCGACCTGCGCAATACCCGTGTCGTCGATATCGTCGCCGCCCTGCACGCCTATGGCGTCACGGTCGACGTGCACGACCCGTGGGTTCGCGCGGACGAGGCGATCCATGAGTACGGCATAGCGCCCGTGGACGACCCGCGCCCCGGCACGTACGACGCCGTCGTCGTCGCCGTCGGCCACCGGGAATTCGCCGCCATGGGTGCGGAAGGTATTCGAGCTTTCGGCAAACCGGCTTCAGTGGTGTACGACGTGAAATATGTCCTCCCCCGCGAGGCGGTGGACGGCAGGCTCTGAAAAACCCTGTGGGAGCGCGCTTGCGCGCGATGGCTCGACGGCAAGACCCATCGCGCGCAAGCGCGCTCCCACGGGTAAGCACCAGCTAAACGAGAGGGCGCACAAGCGCCCCGGGCACGAAGAACAAGAAACGCTGGGATGGCCCTCATCCGGGAGAAACGCTCGTGATTCTCGATTACCTTGACGGGTCGGTACCTGCCGACCATCAGGCCGACCTGTGCGTCATTGGCGCAGGGCCGGCAGGCATCGCCATAGCACGCGCCTTCCTCGGCACCCAGGTGCGCGTGCTCCTGGTGGAAAGCGGTGGCCTGGCCGGCGAAGACCGTACCCAGGCGCTCTGCGAAGGCACGGCCCACGGTGGCTCGCCGTTCGACATGGCCCACTCGCGCATGCGCGTGTTCGGTGGCAGTTGCACCTTGTGGGGCGGCGGATGTATCCCCCTTGCCGATAGCGACATGACGCCGCGCGAGTGGGTGCCGGACAGTGGCTGGCCGTTGCGCTATGCCGACCTGGAGCCCTGGTACGCGAAGGCGCGCGAGTTCTGCCAGATCGCGCCCGAGCATACCTTCGGGCCTGGCCAGTTCGATGGGCCCACGCAGCGCAAGCCGCTCGACCTCGATCCCGAGGCGCTGGTGAACCTGCTTTTCGCGCGGAGCCCGATCCTGTTTGGCGAGGCCTACCGTGACGAGATGCGCGCGGCACCGAACATCACGGTGCTGCTGCATGCGAACCTCATGGAGCTGGAAGCGAACGCTTCCGCCACCGCCGTGGTCCGCGCGCGCCTCGGCGCACTCACCGGCCGCCGTGGCCACATCAGTGCCCGGCACTTCGTCCTCGCCGCCGGCGGCATCGAGAACGCACGTCTTCTCCTGCTCTCCGACAGCGTTGCGCCCTGTGGCCTCGGCAACGACCGCGACCTGGTCGGGCGCTATTTCATGGACCATCCGCGCGGCACGATCGGCAGCGTCCACTCGGAGACACCGGATCGGCTTACCCGGCCCTATGAGCGCGCGATCGGCAAGGTCCGGCTGCCCGTCTCAGCCGAGATCGGCCTGGCGAACGCCGCGCAGCGCCATCACCGCGTCCTCAACGGTCGCGTCCACCCCTTCGCCGTGGAAGGTGCCCTGCCCAAGGGCATCCGGGCGCTGCGCAACGTGCGCGCAGCCCTGCGCCCGCCGAGCCGCGATGAAGCGACGTTGCTGGAAGCGCGCCTCTCCGCCGCCATGAGCAATGGCCCCACGGCGGCAGCGGTAGCGGTGCCGCCGAACCTCGCACTCAGCGCGGTGAGCCTGGGCCTGCACATCGGTGATGTCATCCGCGCCGTCGCCCAGAAAGTCGCCGACAAGCCGACCGTGAACAGCGAGCGCGTCGAACTCGTCGGTTTCTTCGAGCAGGCACCGAACCGGGATTCACGGGTCACGCTCGGCAACACCCGCGACGCCCTCGGCCTGCGCCGGGTCAACATCGACTGGCGACTCACCGAGCTCGACCGCTATACCTATCGCACGCTTACCTCGCTTTCCGGCAAGCCGCTGGCGGATGCCTGCGGGGGCACGTTCGAAGCCGCCCACTGGGCGACCGATGCCTCCGCCGAGCCGGAAGTCTTCGGCACGGCGCACCACATGGGCACGACGCGCATGTCGGCGGACCCGGCCAGCGGTGTCGTTGATACCGACGGCACGGTGCATGGCATGCATAACCTGCATGTCGCCGGCAGTTCGGTGTTCCCGACGAGCGGCTGGGCGTTCCCCACCTTCACCCTGATCGCGCTCAGCCTGCGCCTGGCCGACCATCTGCGCGTGCTGTTGGCTGCATACGAAGGCAGCGGCTTGGGTTGAACCCGTAAACCCCGTGATACACGCCTCGCAGCACCTCGCTGCGAGGCGTTGCCGTGCCCGGAAAACACGCGCGCACTGATACACGCGTGTTACATCCATTCGGCCTAGCCGTCGCGCAAACCACAAGTGCAATCGACACGCCCGTGCGCCGCGCCTAGCCTTCAGCGCATCAGCACGCAGACGCTGCGTGTACCAAGGGGGTTGCTGATGTTCCGTCTTTTCCGACAGCCGATCGTTCGCTGGCTGACGCTGCTCGGGGTGGTGGAGCTGCTCCTGCTGGCGCTCTCGCTGAACCTCGCGACCTGGATCCGCTTCGCCCCTTCGCCCGAGGACCTGCAGGCATCGAGCAACACGGTCATCGCACGCGCGGTGATGTTCGCCGTGGTGATCTTCCTGGGCATGGCCGCACTCGGCGAATACCGTGGCAACCTGCGCATGAGCTGGCGCGGCCAGCTGGCCCGCCACGCCATCGCCTTCATCCTCGGTGGCCTGGCGCTGATCGTCGGCTATTACGTGATCCCGCAGGCCTACGTAGGCCGCGGCGTGCTGGGCATGGCGCTGGTGTTCGGTTTCGTCGTGACCGCCGCCTTCCGCGGGCTGTTCATGCGCCTGGTCGAGATGGATGCGCTGAAGCGTCGCGTGCTCATCCTTGGTGCCGGTGAGCGCGCCGCGCAGATCCACACGCGCATGCGCCGCCGCTCCGACCGGCGCGGCTTCTTCCTCGTCGGCTACGTACCGGGCCCGAGCGATACCGCACGGGTGCCGCAGCCGTTGTTGATGCCCCGCGATGTCCCGCTCGCCGAACTGGCACGGCGCGAGCGCATCAGCGAAATCGTCGTAGGCGTGGACGACCGCCGCGGTTCATTGCCGATGGACGACCTGCTTGCCTGCCGCCAGCTGGGCGTGCAGATCACCGACCTGACCACGTTCGTCGAGCGCGAAGCCGGCCGCGTGCAGCTGACCATGCTCGATCCGTCGTGGCTGGTCTTCTCTGGCGGATTCAATGCCACGCCGTTCGCCCTGTTCGCCAAGCGGACCTTCGACATCCTCGCTGCCTGCGCGATCGCCCTGCTCTGCTGGCCGCTGATGTTAGGCGTGGCGCTTTCCATCCGCCTGGAATCGGGGCGTGGCCAGCCGATCTTCTACCGCCAGGAGCGCGTGGGCGAACACGGCCGCACGTTCTGGCTGTACAAGTTCCGCAGCATGCGCACCGATGCCGAGATGGATGGCGTCGCACGCTGGGCCAAGGCGAACGACGATCGCGTGACCCGCGTGGGCAAGATCTGCCGCAAGCTGCGCTTCGATGAGCTGCCGCAGCTGTGGAACGTGCTACGCGGCGACATGAGCATCGTGGGCCCACGCCCGGAGCGTCCGCAGTTCGTGTCGGACCTGGAAGGCAAGATCCGCTATTACGGCCTGCGCCACAGCATCAAGCCGGGCCTCGCCGGCTGGGCGCAGCTCTGCTACTCGTATGGGGCCTCGGAAGAGGATGCCGCCGAGAAGCTCAAGTACGACCTGTTCTACGTCAAGAACCACAGCCTGTTCCTCGATCTGGTGATCCTGATCGAGACCGTCGAAGTGGTGATCTTTGGCCGTGGGGCGCGCTGAGCCTCAGCGTGGCGCGTGGGATGAGCGGACGTGCAACGTCCGCAGCGGCGAGCTGTACCAGTCGACGACGCTGCCGCCTTCGAAGCGCACCCAGGAAGGACCGTATTCCCAGCGATCCGCGCTACGCAGCGTCGGTTCGCCCTCGATGGCCGTGACCTCGTTATCCTTCATGCCGATCGCCAGGCTCGCGGCGTCCGCCGCCGGCGCCACTACATCGGCCACCACCTCCGGCACGCCCTCGACGGAAGGATCCACCCGATCCGGATCCGGCACGAGCGCCCAAACGCCCAACCCCACGACCACCAACCCCGCCACAAGCAACCACCGCCGCTCCGTTGTGGGAGCGCGCTTGCGCGCGATAGGCGAAGCAGAAGACTCAACAGATGCCGCCCCCCTGTTAACCGCGACGTTCTCCTGTGGCGCGTCGTTATCGCGTGCGAGCGCGCTCCCACAAGAGCTTGCGGGTGGCTTGGGGGGTGGTGCGCCGGGGAGGCGGCCGTGCTGGCGGTGGAAATCCATCGCAGCCGAGTACTGTGCCATCAACCTTTGCAGCCGCCGTGCGGCTAACGCATCGGCGCGTTCGCCGCGGCTGCGCCGGTCGGGGTGCCATGCGGAGACATGCCGGCGGTATGCCTGCTTGAATTCCGCAAGCGAGCAGTCCGGCTCGAGCCGGAGCTTGCCGTACAGGTCGATGAAGTCGGTTTCGTCAGCCAGCATGCCAGGCTCCCCGGGTTGGTGCGCCGTGATCTCCGTGCCCAGCGCACCGCACAACGAAGCGTGGCGCAGTGCACGCGCCGTGACAAGTAGAACTTTTGGAGGATTTGCATGCGCTTGCCCTTGATCGCCGCCATCCTCGCCGCCGTGGGCTTCGGCGCCGCGCCCCACCTGCCGGCACGAGCCACCGAGCCGGGGCCCTCGCTCGGCGCACATGTCTTCCTTGGCCAGGGCGAGGGTCTCGGCGTGGATCCTGCCGTTACCCCCGCCATGGATACGGCGGCCACGGGCAGCGTGCTCATCGCCTTCAACGCGGGCTATGCCAGCAACGATGGCGACCCGAAGGACACCTACGGCAACCGCTGGAAGGGGCTCGGCCGCCCGCTGACCTACGCCAACTACGGCGAACGCTTCAACGTGCGCGCCTACGTCGCCCTCGCGGCAAAGGGCGGCGATGGCCACCGGCTGTCCATCGCCAAACCCGGCGAACCGAAGGGGGAGCTTTCCCTACCCTTCATCGAGGTGCGTAATGCCACGCGCGTCCAGGCGTTCGCGCAGAATTACGCCGATGCCACGCTCGTCGTGGCCAGCAAGGAAATCACCGTGGATGGCCCCGCCACGCTGCTCGCCTTCTGGTGGGGCGATGGCGGGGTCAAGCGCATGAGTGCGGTCCCCGGCGATGGCTTCACGCTGATCGACAGCTTCCTGGAGCTGCCCGACGAGAGCGGCGTGCAGGGAGCCGTGGCATGGCGTCAGGTCGACAAAGCAGGAACCTACCAGGTGCACTGGACCGCCGCTCCCGTACAAGGTGCCGCGCTTTGGATCATCGCCATCCGCTAGGCCGTGCGCATCGAATTCGGACGCATTGTCCGGAAGCGGACAGTGGACGGCCAGGCGGGAAGCGGGCTGCAGGCAGATAGGCGAATCCGGCACCAAATCGGTGTCCGGAATCGGACACGCGCACCTACAACGAACGGTGTATTTCTTCTTTTAATACAACAGCCTAACCTGACTACTCGATGCCCCGGACGCCCCGCGAATGCCGACGGAACCGGCTCGTTGGCCTGGTCAGCCCATGGAGGGGTTTACCGCCACCGACGCGAAACCGCGCAAGGACGTGCCCGGGATGCGCACGCGGAGTCCAGGGTGTCGAGAAGCTATCGCAGGCAAAAAAACATCGCACCGATCAGAACGAAACGCGCAGACCTGCGTAGCCCGCCCAGCCACGCATGCCATAGCTGCCGGTGAACTTCTGGTACGTACCTTCGCCGTACAGCTGCACGTGCGGACCAAGCTGGCTGGTGATGCCCGCCGCAGCGCGGACCGCGTTCCCCACCCGGCCACTCTTGAACCGCGAGCCGATATCCCAGTCCAGGCTGCTCACGTCGACCGTCGGGTCTCCGTTGCTCGCATGGATGAGATCCAGGCGACCATAGGGCGCGAACACTGGATTCGCGGACCAGCTGAGTTGTGCACCCAGCCGGGTGGAGGTCTGGCTGGCCCTGCCGAGGGTCACGTCCAGGCCATCCTTGTCGCGGAAGTCACGGAAGTTCATCTGCTGGTGCTTCACCTGCAGTTGCGGCTCGAGGATCCACGCGTCGCCGAGCATGAACGGCATGCCCGCCTCCAGCGACATCATCCGTCCGGTGGCACGGATCTTCGCGACCTCGTCGCCACGCATGGCGGTGGAAATATTGCCGCGGTAACGCGTGCCCGAAACCACGCCATCCATCCAGAAGCCGCTGCCGTGCTGCCAGGTCACCCATGCGGCGCCCCCGTTAGCCGTGTACTTCGAGGCACTCTGGCCATCCGCTGCCTTGGGCGTCACGCGCGTCGTGCCGTGGTCAAGCGCCCAGCCGGCGCGGAGCGAGCCGTTATCGCCATCCAGCGCGATGATGCTGCCACCGACCTGCAGCGCATTCACCTGCTGATCGAAGTCGTAGCCGAAGTTCTGGAACGAGAGGTTCGATGAGTAGTGCAGCTGGCTGCCGACATAGCGCGCGAAGATCTCGCCACCCACCGGGTCGCCCGATTCACTCTCGCGGATATCGCCCAGACGCTGGTGGAGGCCGTCGTTCAGCAGGTCGCCATACGTGAGCAGCGCGGCTGGCGCGGAAAGGTATGCCGGCAGCTGCGGAACCACTTCAACGCGTTGGCCAGGATCCGGACCCGGCCCCGGCTCGCCCGGAATCTCCGGCTCGCCAGGAATCTCCGGATCGACGGGAGCCACTGGCTCGCAATCCTTCTCGCACACGTAGCTGTTGCCCAGGCGGTAATCCCAGTTGAACCCGCTACCCGACAGGGCCTTCTGGTCCGGATCCGTTTCGCCCGGACCGAACGCGTACAACTTGTACTGATACGGACCGGCAGCCACGTAACCACCGGCAAGCTGGAACGCGTCGGCACGCGACGCACCTCCCACCTGGATCAGCGAGATACCCTCGCCGGCATCCACCCTGCCATCCCTGTTCGTGTCCGTCAGCGCGCCATCGCCGCGACCGTTCACGGTGATGCGGGTCGTGCCCGTCGTGGTGACGTCACCCTCGATGAGCAGGCGGTCGGTTTGCTGGTTGCCCAGCGCCCCGCCCGCGTTCAGGGCAGTATTGAAGACCAGGCTCCCGCCGCTTCCGGAAAAACCGCCGCGCGACTGTAGCGTGTGGTACGCCGTATCCGACGCCTGGCCGAGCGCTACGGTACCGCCATTGAGGGCAAGCGTCGTGACATCCGAGGTGTCGCGCAGCGTCCACGCCGAGTTGGCAGCCAGCGCCATGCTGACATTACCCGTGACCCTGGCCGTAAGCGCGGCCTGGTCGAGCAGCGATACGTTCGCGGAGGCCACCGCGTCGGTCACGATATCGCCTGCGATCGTGCTGGATCCGATATCCATGTTGACCGAAGCGTTCTGGTTAACCTCGAGCCCGATACCATTCGCGCCCGACAGCGTCGCGCCATTGCGCAAGCTGATCGATGCCACGGTCGGCGTGCTGTCAAGCTGGTTCACCAGGATGGCGCTACCGCTCGATCCCGTGACTGCGGATCCATCCACCACAAGCGTGCTGGTACCGCGCGGAATGGAGCGCGAATCCGTCGCGATGCGGATACCGTTGCCCTGGCCGTTCGCCTGCGAGCCGCCGCTTAGCGTCACATGGCCGCCAATGATATAGACGCCCGCCGATCCGGCGCGTGTGCCCGTGATCGTGGAGCCATTGGCGACGAGCGTGCCGTCACCGCCGATATTGGCCCCGTACGCGGCGCCCGAAACGACCGACCTCGTCACGGTGGCCTGCGCACCGGTCACGGCGGGGTTGCCCGTGTCATTGGTCAGGAGCATACCGACCCCACGCGCGCCGGTATCGTTCGAGACCACCTGGCTATCCGAGATGTTCAACACGCTGCCATTCACGGCGCGCACGGCGACGCCACTGGCAGCGACGATCGCGCTGCGGTCAACAGTGAGCGACGCCAGGTTGGCCGTGACTGCGTCGGTGACCGAGCCGTTGAGCAGCGTTAGTGTCGCGTTGGGCAACACATTGAAGCGCTCGGTCGATGCGTTGACGCTATCGAGGACCAGTGGCGCGCCGGGCGTGACGTCACGCGCGGCAGCGGTGGTGCCGACCATCAGGGCAACGGCGATGGCAGACGCAAGTGACGCGCGCCGCCCGAAGGATGATTGAGTCTTGGAATGCATGAGGGTTCTCCGGATTGGGCCGCGCAGCAGCACGACGCCTGCCAGGACGAGCTGGCAACGTAGGGACGAAAAAAGACTGAGGCACTATTGGAGCAGCGCGGCGCCGCCCATGCCATTGGGTCTTGTCCTAATTTTCCGGGGGAATAGCGTGCCGCGGCCCCATCGTGGCCTCCTCGGTGTGGTGTTCAACCGAGAGCGCGGTTCCGGCACGCCTCATATTTAGGAGAGCAGATAACCCGGATCAAGTAAAGCACGCGTGAAACCCTGACTGCATCACACGTTGCGTTTTTCCTGCCGTAATTCCACACGCGGCGCCTACAGCCGACGTCATATGGACGTCCAAACGCGGTATGCCTAGGCTGGCGCTTCCGGCACGCACGCTGGACGCCAAGGAGCACCACCCATGAAAAGGACCACCCCGGGCGGCACGCCACGCTGGGCCACCGTCCGCCCCTACAAGCAACCGAAGCGGCGCAAGATTCACTCGTCGCAAAGCATCAAGGCCGTGAACTCGTCCCCTGCGACGCCGGCCGTTACGCCCTATACGCCAGACCCGCTGCGCCCCACCGGCATCGATACGTTTTTCCCGACGTTCGAGGGTGATCCGCCGCCCGAGAACGCCAGGTACATCGACCTCGCCACCGAGGTGCCAGACGCGCTACCGAACGGCAAGGTGCCGGTCGCCGTGCTCGAAGGCGACCTCACGGTTGCGTGTGATCCGTGGGGAGGCGATCGTGAGTTCGAAGGCACGCGGCCAGGGGATATCTACATCCTTTACATCAATGGCAAGGAGAGCGGCTTCGAGTGGGAAGTACCCAACCCGATGCCCGCGCCTGGCGAAAAGATGCATGTCGAGATCCCGAAGGCTTATCTCGACGAGCTGCCGGATGGCACGAATACCTCCCTTATCCTGCAGATCGCGATGATCGGCATGCCTGGGGAGAACTTCTTCATCTATAGCCCTTTCTTGGCGGTCATCGATAAACGCACGCCGGGTGGGGACCATATTCCGCCGATCGAATTCGGTGAGGATATCGTGCGTAACGGCCTGACGCTGGCCAAGCTTCTGCGAATGCCCGGCCAGGTGTTGCCGGGCAAGATCGCCGTATACAACGACCAGGAAGCCGGTGACCAGTTATTCGTCTTCATGCGCCTGCGTTCCACCGGCCAGGTGTGGCCACTTGGCCCGTACAGGGTGAACTCCGCGACTTCTGAAACCGTGCTTGCCTTCAACCGCGCCGATCTCGAAGCCGTGGACGGCGCCGGTGTTGTCGATTTCTACTACTACATCGTCGACGACGTCGGCCGGCAAAGCGTCAATTCGCCGGACAGCCCGGTCAACATGCTGATCCGCGGTGCGCCGGAAGATCTTCCCGCGCCCATCGTGCCCGGCTTCTTCGACGGACTGGTCACGGATCCCGACGCGCGGCCAAGCCTCGAGATCTGGATCCCGGCGTGCACGCCACCCGCGCAGGTCGGCGACCGCTTCGTCGTGCGGGTCGACGGCCGCCCTGTGGAAACGGACCCACTTACCGCCGCCGATATCGGCAACAATCCCTTGCTCAAAGTCCCCTACCCTTACCGCCTGCTTGTAACGTTTGACGGGGGCCGCGGGCCGGAATTCATCGCGGATGTAGACTACGACCTCATCCGCGCGGGACTGGCGAGCCCGTCGTATATCAAGCCTGTCGACTTCAACCTGTCAATTCCGGGTGACCCTGACCCGAACCCGGATCCCGATCCCGATCCAGGCGTCGACCCGCCAAATCCGAACGACGCGCTCGGCAAACCTGTGCTTATCGGCAGCAGCGGTGAGCAGGATACGTTGCCACCGGGCGACGCTCCCCTGCCTGCGGTCGGCCGGGTGCCCTGGTACAACATACTGGGCAATGAATCGTTTGAAGCTGGTGACCGTATCCAGTTGTACATCGATGGCACGGGCGACGGAAACCGCGTCGGCGCCGAGTACGTCGTTACGGCGAACGATGTCCTTGCCAAGGATGATCTGGACCTCGACATCGCGGCGGGCGAACTCCAGGCATATCTCGGTCCGCATCGGTTCCTCTATGGCGCGACGCGGCGCCTCGCGGGCGGCCAGGATGTGACCGCCTACTCGCCGTCCAAGGACATCCTCATCAACGCCGAAGGCGAGCTGCCGGGCGCTGGCGAGCCGATGCTTGAGGCGGTGTTCGCCGGCTGGCGCATCGGTACCGTGCGTCGTTCCTACGCGCTGGGCGCCACCAGCTTCGTCAACGATGTCACCCCGGTACGCGTACGCCTGGAACAGGTCAACGTGGGCGTGGGCGACCGGATCGACTGGAAACTGACAGCGTATAAGTGGAATCGCGAGGTCACGCCCAATGTACTCGAACCGTATCCCGACGGTGATATCAACAGCAGCATGCCGGGTAAGGCCCCGTACCTGATCAAGGCCGGCGATCTGGATCCGAAACTCGATAACTCGCTGCCGCACCCGCCGCCTGCGCAGAACCCGCCAGGCGTACTTCGCGCCTACGTGGATCTGCCCTTCACTCGGGACGAGATCCTGCGCATCCTCGATGGCGCTGCAGACTTCGAGTACACGATCACCAATGGCGTCGGTAGATCTGAACCGTCCGAGAACACGCATGTCCTGATTGACCTGCGTTGATTCGGGTCCCGAAGCGAACAAGGCGGTGTAGAGCCGCCTTGTTCGTCCGTCCTGCCCACGCATTCCGTGACAGAAGGAATTTGTCATGTCCTACCGCACCCATTCCCGCACGCTCGGCACCTTCGTCATTCCGTACGTCCCCGATGCCGATAGAAACGGCGGCCTGGGCATCCGCTACGTGGGCCCCGGCGCCGTGGCCAGCGTGCCGATCCAGTTGCCGCCGTGGAAGCCGTATGTCGACGGCGACATCGTCGAATTGCTGTGGGATGGCAACCAGCTCGACCGCCGGTTGATGACCGCGCTCGATAGCGACAAGACCCTGCAGTTCGATATCGACCCCAACGACATCCGCCAGTATGGTGATGGCGAGCACCTGCTCATGGCACGGCTGACCCTGGCGATCAGTGGTGACACCAACGAATCCGACCCGGTCCCGGTCTGGGTCAAGACCACCCATCCAGGCGGCATCGACCCCGAGCCCGATACCACCACCATCAACGAGAAGCTGGCCACGCCCACCGTGCGGCCCGACCCGCCGACCAATGACCTGGACAACGTGCGCGTGGCCTTCCCGATGTATGAGAACGCCGCGGTCGGCGACAAGCTCACCGTATCCTGGCAGGGTCGTTTCATCCCGGTGCCACCGGCGCAACCGGTGCCTCTAACCGCAGCCGATCTGGTCAAAACCGAATTCGAGATCGCCATCCCGCGCAGCCTGATCGAGGATGCCGGCGGTGGCGACGATGTGCCGATCAGCTACCGCATCATCGATCGCGTCAACAACTCCTCGCTGTGGGCACGGTACCTGCGGCAGAGGGTGCCGATCGAGGACCCCAACGCGCCGCCTGCGCCGTGGGTCGAGGGCACGGTCGACGGCGCAGGCCTCGTGCTGCGCCTGATCGACCTGGGTAACGGCGAGGTAGAGGTCATGGTCGACGCCCGCCATGAAGGCAAGAAGGGCGAAACCATCCACGTGCATTGGGCCGGCACCGCCGCCGACGCCAGGCCCGTGCCACCCTACGACACCGCTCCGAAGACGATCACCCGTGACAGTGAAACGCTGTACTTCGAGATCCCCTACGAGCAGGCCCGCCTGCTCGGCGAGGGCAGCGTCGAGGTCACCTACGTGGTGCACCATGCCAATGGGACGACCACCACTTCGCGTCGGCGCACCCTCACCATTGAAGGCCAGGTCATCGGCCTGCTGCCACCGTTCGTGATCAACACCCCGAACAACGTGCTCGATGCCGCCCAGCACAAGAGCGGCGCGCTGATGGTCGCTCCGCTGCAACCGGATCTGGTACCCGCAGGCAGCCTGGTGACCTTTACCTGGGCCGGCGTCGACCCGGGCAGCACCGAGTCATTCGCCAGCGAAGGTAGCAACACCTACGGCATGATGCCGTACGCCAGCATCCGGGCCATGGTCGGCACCACGGTACGTATCAAGTACCAGGTCAACGACTTCAATGTCGAAGCTGACGCCACCGTACGACGCGAGGCACCCGGACTGCTGACGGTCTCCGAGTCGGACTGGATCACCCTCAACGTCATCGACAGCGACGCGGCCACGCCCGACCTGCCGCCGCCTTTCGTGCCCGAGGCGGACAATGACATCCTCGACCCCGCCACGCTGCTCGCCTACCTCTCGATCCCCAAACCGACGCCGGCCCGCGCCACCCAGATCGCCGCCCGCATCGAAGCAAAGGTGCCTTTCTCGCAGACCCTGGCCATTCGCGATCCGGCCAACCCGCCCTCGTTCCAGCTGCTGGGCACGACCTTCATCCAGCCCAACGACGGCAGCCAGGCCATCGCCACGTACACCCTCACCGGCGCCGACGGCTATGTCGCCCAATCGCGTCCCTATGCCTTCACCATCGGCCAGGTCACTCCCGAGCTACCACCGCCGACCGTCGACCAGGCCGACGGCAGCAACCTCGACCCGGTCAAGGCGAAGGATGGTGTCACCGTGCGCATCCCCGCCGAACTGAAGGCCGGCGACAGCGTGGTCGTGCATTTCGGCACGTGGAACAGCCAGGCGTACGCCTGGAGCCCGAACCTCGGCGTACCCGTGCCTGCCGGCGAAGTCGCCCGCTGGCTCGGCAGGGGCGTGGATGTCACCTACACCGTCAACGGCAACACGGATTCGCCACCGCTCACCCTCAGCGTGAAACCGATCAAGGATCGCGACCCGGATGTCCTCCCCACGCCGACCTTCAAGGAACTGGTAGACGATGTGCTGGACGTGAGCAAGACCGCCACGCTGCACGTCGACCCATGGCCGCTGATGGCGCTGGGACAGCGGGTATGGTGCAGCGTGCATGGCACGGACACGGAGGGCCGCGACACTTCGCTCACCATCTGGACCGCCGCGGGTCTCAACGCAAGCGAACTGGAGACAGGCTGCAACAAGGTTCTTCCGGCCGACTGGCTGAAGACACTTAAGGGCGGCTCCACGATCGCCATTGCATTTGCCGTGACGTTCGACCAGTCCGACCTTGAGGCCAACGCCGTCGTCTTCCCGGTCAAACCCTACCGTATCGCCGATGGCCTGCAACCGCCCGTCGTGGTCGAGGCCCACAATGAGAATGGCGCGAGTGTCGTCTACCCGTCAGATGTCGTGGATGGAGCGCACGTCATGATCCCGTCCGCTCTTGGCGCTTATGTCGATCGAAACGCCGCAATCCAGGCCCTGGACCCAGGCGAACGTGTCATCGTGCACTTTGGTACCTATGACACGCCCGAATTTGTATGGGTACCCGGTCAGTCAGTGACCATACCCGCCACGCAACTGGGCAAGCTGCTGGGTAAAACGGTTGATGTGTCCTATACGCGAATCCGTGACGGCAAGGAGTCACCCAAGGCTCCTGTCACGCTGCGTGGCCTGGGTCACGGCGACGACCTTCTTCCCAGGCCCTACATGGATCGGGCCGTGCAAGGGGTGCTCGATCTCGATTCGTTCACCGGCGACGCCATGGCCATCGTGCCACCGTGGCCGTTCCAAAGCGTGGGCCAACGTGTCTGGCTGACGCTGATCGGCACCGACGGCGATGACGAGTCGCTTTCGCTACCCCTCCTCACCGGCTCGCCGATAACGGCACTGGGCAGCGTGCGCGTCACCGCCCCCCGAAGCCAGCTCGCACGATTCAAGGATGCGTCTACCGTCCTTATCGAGGTAGCCGTGATATTCGACGGCTCGGCCAATGTCGAACAGGCCGTCCTCTTTCCCCTCGGACATTTCGTGCTCAAGGGCGGAGTGAAACGCTTCTTCATCGATCCATCCATGATGTTGCTGGCTGTCAACGATACGCAGCAACGCGAGGCCGTCGGTGGCACGCCACCGTATGAGTACGCCTCCAACAATACCGCCATAGCAGCGGTGAACAAGACAAATGGAACGGTCACGGCGAAAGCCGCCGGCCACGCCACGATCTTCGCGACCGACAGCGCGACGCCTCCGGCGAAAGGCGCTTATGAGGTCATGGTGACATTGGCGCTTTATATCGATCCCGCCACTGCGAACCTATTCATAGACGATTCGTTCACCCGCGATGCCATCGGCGGGCAACCGCCTTACCGTTACGTATCGAGCGCGCCGCATGTGGCTGTCGTGCTCGATACGACAAGGGGAGAGGTGCGCGCCCTGGCGACCGGCAAGGCAAGAATTACCGTGACCGACGCGGCGAACCACACCGCAGGCTACGACATCGACGTGAAGGTGCTCGAAGATTACGAGGACTTCGAACGGATGCCGGAGGGTAGAGTTCCTGATGGAACCGTCGTGCCGAGCGGGATTCTGAGGATCGTAGGCACGACAACATCAGTATACAAAATGATTTCAGACAACAACTTGCGCGTGGGGCCGGGACACGGCGCCACGGCAAAGTGGGTCCTGACCAGACCTGTGAAACGTGTGATCTTTAACTATGCGAATGCTGCATCGGGTGGGCTGGGTGAGATGGACACGGCCTCGTCCTCTGCATCACCTAGCGCGATCGGGGGAAGTAACATAGAAGTCTACGACGAAGCTGGCCAGCTGGTCGCCGGGCGTACCGGTGGTGGTGGTGGAACTTTCGAAGCCCCTGCGGGGCGGCGTATAAGCTTTTTCTTTATTCGGGCGAATTCAGGCTACTACGCCAAGAACATTAAAGTTTTCTACTGAGCATCCTGCGGTTCGATAGTCGGTGATCGATGGGCGACCCTTTGGGATACCCATGAGGTTGGCGAGTATCGCTTCGCACCGGGCAATGGGCACGGGCCGTCACGGACGGCCCATCGGCCAAACGCCTACCCCGGCTAGCGCGCTGGTTGTATAGGCCGCCCCTCGCGCCAGGGCTATAAATGATTCCGCGAGCGCAGGCTATTGGAGGCCTGCGGAGTACACGGGGGATCGCATGAAAGCCGACGGGATGGTGGGGCGCGGAAGGTACCAGGGGAGCGAATTCGGGGCGGCGGCCAGCCAGGCTGGCGCTGCCCTGGGCGTCCTCGGCCTTTCGGCCTATGCCCTTGCGTCGGGTGATCACCGGCGCGGGGTATGGGCATGAACAACGAGCTTCCCTTTGATGCATCCCTTGATCTGACGGTACAGGCGCGGTTCGCGCGTGTGGTGGCGGCGTGGCCGGAGCGGCTGGCTGTCGCGTCCGATGATCTTTCGCTTACCTATGCGGAGCTGGATGCGCGGAGTGATGCGATCGCTTCCGGGTTGTGCCAGGCGGGGGTTGAGCCGGGGTCGTATGTTGCGCTGTTGATGGAGCGTTCGGCGTTGGCTCTCGCTGTGGTCATGGGGGTGTTGAAGGCTGGGGCGGCTTATCTGCCGATTGATGCGAGCTGGCCGGCGGAGCGGGTGGCGTTTGCGTTGCGGGATGCGGATGTGGCTGCGGTGGTAGCAGATGTGCCGGCTGACGTGGTTACGGATGAGGTTACGGTGTTTGGGATTGGGGAACTTGAGCGCGCGGCTTCGTCCCATCGCGCGCAAGCGCGCTCCCACAACAGCATTGGCAATAGCATTGGCAACAGCCAGGGCAACGGCGGCGGGGATGACCTGGCTTATGCGATGTATACGTCGGGGTCGACTGGGACTCCCAAAGGCGTTGAGATCCGGCATAAGTCGATTCTTCGGCTGGTCTGCAAGTCGGATTACATTGATTTCGAGGCGCCGCGGGTTTTGCATGCGGCGCCGCTTGGGTTTGATGCTTCCACGCTTGAGATTTTCGGGCCGCTGTTGAATGGCGGAACCTGCGTGGTCTATCAGCAGCGCGTGCCGACGGGCTGCGGTATCGCGCGGACCGTGAAGGCGCATGGCGCCGAGGTGGCGTGGCTTACCGCTGCTTTGTTCAACGCGATCGTCGATGACGATGCCACGAACCTCGCGGGCCTGCGTTGCATCCTGACCGGTGGCGAGGCGCTTTCCGTGCCGCACGTGCGCAAGGCGCTCGCGGCGCTGCCGGCGACGACACTGATGAATGGTTACGGCCCCACCGAGTGCACGACGTTCACGACGACGTATCGCATTCCGCATGAACTGCCGGAAGACCAGGGTGCGATTCCCATTGGCGCGGCTATCGGTGAAACCTCGCTGCACGTGTGGGATGAGCAGCGGCAGCCAGTGGCGGACGGTGAGATTGGCGAGCTTTATATCGGCGGTACCGGTGTGGCGCGTGGCTATCTCAACCGGCCGGAGCTGACGACGGAGCGCTTCGTCGCTTCGGAGCATGGGACGTTGTACCGCACGGGGGATCTCGTGCGGTTTCTTCCGGATGGGAATCTTGCCTTTATCGGGCGTGCCGATGGGCAGGTGAAGATCCGTGGCTATCGGATTGAGACTGGGGAAGTTGAGTTTGCGTTGCGGGCGTTGCCGGGGATTGCCGCCGCTGCGGTGATTGCGCGGGAGGATCAGCCTGGGGATAAGCGGTTGGTGGCCTATTACGTCGAGGTGGATGGCACAACCGATCGCGCGCAAGCGCGCTCCCACAGGGATGGGCTTGCGCGCGTGCTTCCTGAGTACATGGTGCCTACCGCGTGGGTGCGGATGGAGGCATTGCCGATCAATGTGAATGGCAAGCTGGATCGCAAGGCGTTGCCTGCGCCGGATCGTGCCCGGCCGGAGCTGGCGGCGCCTTATGTGGCCGCGCGTGGTGCCACCGAGCTTGCCCTTTGCACCGTCTTCGCGGAAACCCTCGGCGTGGAACGCGTCGGCCGCGAAGACAACTTCTTTGACCTCGGCGGCAACTCCCTGCTGGCGACGCGCGCCATGTCGCGCATCCACGCGGAGTTGTCCGCCGTCCCTACCCTCGTGGGCTTCTTCGCGGAGCCGACACCGGCTGCGCTGGCGGCCACGATCGAGGGGCGCGCCACCCGGCAGGCGTTGGCGGGACGCCTGGCGAGTGGCGCGCCAGCGGGGGGAGAGCCGGTGGCGATCATCGCCATGGCCGGCCGCTTCCCCGGTGCGCCGGATGTGGAAACCTTCTGGGACAACCTGTGCGAAGGGCGCGAGTCGATCCGCTTCTTCTCGCCGGAGGAACTTGACCCCGCGGTGCCGGCGAGCGACCGCGAAGACCCGGGCTATGTGTTCGCCCGCGGCATCGTCGATAACGCCGGCGATTTCGATGCGCCGTTCTTCGGCATGTCTCCGCGCGAGGCCGAACTGACCGACCCGCAGCAGCGCCTGTTCATGGAGCTGTGCTGGGAGTGCATGGAGCGCGCCGGCTACGTGCCCGACGGCCAGGACGCGCCGGTCGGCGTGTTCGGTGGCATGCACAATGCCACTTACTACCAGAAGCACATCAGCGGCCGTCCCGACCTGATCGAGAAGCTCGGCGCCTTCCAGGTGATGCTGGGCAACGAGAAGGATTACGTCGCCACCCGCGTGGCACACAAGCTCAACCTCACCGGCCCGGCGATCAGCGTCAACACCGCGTGCTCCACCTCGCTGGTGGCGATCGCGCAGGCCTTCGACGCGCTGCGCGCGGGCCGCTGCGACATGGCGCTGGCCGGCGGCGCATCCATCGCCTGCCCGCCAAACAGCGGTTACATCGCGCAGGAAGGCTCAATGCTCTCGCCGGACGGCCACACCCGCACGTTCGACCTGAACGCGCAGGGCACGGTCTTCAGCGATGGCGCCGCCGTGGTGCTGCTCAAGCGACTCTCCGATGCGCTGCGCGACGGCGACCCGATCTACGCCACGATCCGGGGCGCAGCGATCAACAACGATGGCGCGGTGAAGGCCAGCTTCACCGCACCGAACGCCGCCGGCCAGGCCGCCGTGATCACCATGGCGCTGGATAACGCCGGCGTGCAGGCGCGTGACATCTCTTACATCGAAGCCCACGGCACCGCCACGCCACTGGGCGATCCGATCGAAATTGAAGGCCTCACCCAGGCCTTCCGCCAGACCACCGCCGACAATGCGTTCTGCGCGATCGGTTCGCTGAAGAGCAACGTTGGCCACCTGGTGATGGCCGCCGGCGCGGCCGGTGTCATCAAGACCGCGCTGGCGATGAGCGAGCGCCGCCTGCCGCCATCGCTGCACTACACGGCGCCGAACCCACGCCTGAACCTCGCCCAGTCGCCCTTCGTGGTGAACGACACACTGCGGCCGTGGCAGAGCGCCGGCCCGCTGCTCGCTGGCGTGAGCTCGTTTGGCGTGGGCGGCACCAATGCCCATGTGATCCTCGAGGAAGCCCCGGCGCGCACGCCCTCGGACGTTGCCACGGGTCCCCAGCTACTCACGATTTCCGCCCGCACCCCGGCCGCGCTGGCCGCGGCCGCGGGCCGGCTGGCCGATCACCTCGCCATGCATCCGGACGGCAACCTGGCCGATACCGCGTTTACCCTCGCGAAAGGCCGCAAGGCGTTTGGCCAGCGCACGCACGTCGTCGCGGTGTCGGCCACGGATGCCGAGGCCCGTCTGCGCGATATCGCCGCGGCCGCCATCTGCCATACCAGCAGCAACCCGGCACCGGGCGTCGTGTTCCTCTTCCCCGGCCAGGGCTCGCAGTACGCCGGCATGGGCCGCGAACTGCATGCCACCGAGCCGGTATTCCGCGCGGCGATCGATGAGGTCGCCTGCGCGTTGCGCGACGAGCTCGGCTTCGACCTGCGCGAGCGCATGTTCGATGACGATGCCGATGCGCTGAAGGCGACCGCCCTCACCCAGCCGGCGACCTTTGCGCTCGAGTACGCGCTGGCTCGCCGCTGGATGAGCCTGGGCGTGCAGCCGGCAGCCATGATCGGCCACAGCGTCGGTGAATTCACCGCCGCCGTCCTCGCTGGCGTGATGTCGCTCGGCGACGCCGCCCGCCTCGTCGCCCGCCGCGGCCGCCTGATGCAGGCGCTGCCCTCGGGTGCCATGCTTTCCGTTCGCCTGGGGGCCGCCGAACTGCGGGCGCGACTCCCGGGTGCTTTGTCTCTCGCAGCCGAGAACGCACCGAACGCCACGGTGGTTTCGGGTACGCATGCCGATGTCGACGCGTTCCGGATCACCCTGGAGCACGAAGGCGTCGCCTGCCGCCTGCTGCACACCTCGCACGCGTTCCACTCGACCATGATGGATCCGGTGCTGGATGCGTTCCGCGCCGAAGTCGACGCCATGGCGCTGCATGCGCCGCAACTCCCGATCATCTCCACCGCCACCGGCGCGCCGCTGAGCGACGCCGATGCCACCTCCGCGGCTTACTGGACCCGCCACCTGCGCGACACCGTCCGTTTCTCGCCCGCGCTGCTGCATGCGCTGGACGAGGCGACGCATGCGTTCGTCGAGGTGGGCCCGCGTAGCGCCCTGACCCAGCTGGGTCGGCAGCACGCGCAGGCGCGTGGGCGCACGTTCATTGCGTCGCTGGGCGATAACGCCGGTGAGGAGCGCGCCGCGCTGCTGGATGCGGCGGGTGCGCTCTGGGCTGCCGGCGTCCCTGTCGATGTCGATGCATTCGACCACCGCGCCAACCGCCGCCGCGTGCGTTTGCCGACGTATGCGTTCGAGCGGAAGCGGCATTGGGTGGAGGCGAGGCCTGCGGCTTCGGTGACCGCTATTGCTGCTGGTTTGCCGCTGCAGGTTGAGAGTGTGGCGCGAACGGCGTCGCCCACAGGGTGGGCTCCTACGCCTGTGGCGCCGCTTGCTGAGAATTCGCGGTTCTATGAATCCGAGCACGTTGAACCTTTGTCTACTTTGCTCCAGGCCCTGGAGGCCATGCCGATGCCCGCCGCTTCCGCCCGTCCGCAGCGTCTTGTGACTGAACTGGTTGCCTTGTTCGAGGATGTATCGGGCACGGAGCTCGAGGACATCGACCCGGGCGCTAACTTCGTTGAACTGGGCCTTGATTCACTTTCACTCACCCAGGTGGCCTTGCAGCTGCAGAAGACCTACGCGCTGAAGATCACCTTCCGCGAACTGATGGATGGCTGTTCCTCGTTCGAGCGCCTCGCGGCGCATATCGATCGTCTCCTGCCGGCGGATACCGCGCCGGCGGCACCCGTGGCCGCGCCGGCGCCTGTCGCCGCACCGGCCATGGCGGCGGCACCGGTCACGCCTATCGCGGCCGGTGGTGGGTTGATCCAGGACGTGATCGCGCAGCAGATGCAGATCATGCGGGACCAGCTGGCGTTGCTGTCGGGCGCTGCCGCCCCGGCGGTGGTTTCTGCTCCGGCGCAGGGGGGCGGCTACACCGCTCCGTTGGCCGGCGGCGATACCGCCGGATCGCGCGCAAGCGGCGCTCCCACGACAGCCCCCACGCCCGAGACCCATGGCACCCCCGTGGGAGCGCGTCTTGCGCGCGATCCGTCGGCGCAGCCGGCGGCCAACGCGAGCGGCGACGCCGAAGAAGCCGCACTGGCCCACACCACCTACGACGTCAAGAAAGCCTTCGGCGCCATCGCCCGCATCCACTCGGGCGGCACCGACCTCAGCAACCGCCAGCGCGCCCGCCTGGATGCCTTCATGCGCCGCTACATCGAGCGCACCAAGGCCTCCAAGGCCTACACCACCGAGCACCGCGCCCACCTGGCCGACCCGCGCGTGGTCAACGGCTTCCGCCCGCTGCTCAAGGAAATCATCTACCAGATCGTGGTGGAACGCTCGAAGGGCCCGAAGGTGTGGGACCTCGACGGCAACGAGTACGTCGATGCGCTGAACGGCTTCGGCATGAACCTGTTCGGCTGGCAGCCCGATTTCGTGCTCGACGCCGTGCGCGAGCAGCTGGATGCCGGCTACGAGATCGGCCCGCAGCATCCGCTCGCCGGCACCGTGGCGAAGCAGGTCTGCGAGCTCACCGGCTTCGACCGCGCTGCGCTGTGCAACACCGGCTCTGAAGCGGTGATGGGTTGCGTGCGCGTCGCCCGCACCGTCACCGGCCGCGACACCCTGGTGATCTTCACCGGCTCGTACCACGGCATCTTCGATGAAGTAATCGTGCGCGGCACGAAGAAGCTGAAGTCCGTGCCGGCCGCGCCGGGCATCCTGCGCAACACCTCCGAACACGTGCTGGTGCTCGACTACGGCACGCCCGAATCGCTGCAGATCATCCGCGAGCGCGCGCATGAGATCGCCGCCGTGCTGGTCGAACCGGTGCAGAGCCGCCGCCCGGATTTCCAGCCAGTGGAGTTCCTGCAGGAGCTTCGCGCGATCACCGAGGAAGCCGGCTCGCTGCTCATCTTCGACGAAGTGGTCACCGGTTTCCGCTCGCACCCGCGCGGCGCCCAGCACGTGCTCGGCATCGACGCGGACATGGCCTCATACGGCAAGGTCGTCGGCGGAGGCTTCCCGATTGGCGTCATCGCTGGCAAGCGGCGCTTCATGGATGCGCTGGATGGCGGCGACTGGCGCTTCGGGGATGCCTCGGTGCCGACGGTCGGCGTCACTTACTTCGCCGGCACTTTCGTGCGCCACCCGCTGGCCCTGGCCGCGGCGCACGCGGTGCTCACCCACCTGAAGGCGAACGGGCCGGAACTCCAGGCCACGCTGAACAGCAAGGTGACCGCCATGGCGGACGAGATGAACGCCTTCTGCTCGAGCGTCGGCGCCCCGATCAAGGTGGTGCACTTCGCCTCGGTGTGGAAGACCACGTTCACCGAAGACCACCCGCTGCAGGACCTGCTGTTCGCGATGATGCGCAGCCGCGGCATCCACATCCTGGACAACTTCCCCTGCTTCTTCACCACCGCGCATCGCGAGGAAGATTTCGCTGCCATCGCGAGCGCGTTCCGCGAATCGATCCTTGAAATGCAGGAAGCGGAATTCCTGCCGCGCCAGCGCGAAGTAGCCAGCTTCGATCCGGACCAGCCGCCCATGCCGGGCGCCAGGCTGGGCAAGGATCCGGATGGCCAGCCCGCCTGGTTCGTTCCCAACCCGGATGCGCCGGGCAAGTACCTGAGGGTTACCGCATGACGCCCAACGAGCTGGCCGCCGCCACAGCGGTCGACTATGACCCGTTCGCCGGCGCGCCCGTCGCGCGCCTCGTGCCGACAACGGAACCGCAACGCGAGGTGTGGCTGGCATCCCGGCTGGAGCCGGAAGCCTCGCTGGCGTACAACGAAGCGGTAGCGATCAGCCTCAGGGGCTTGCTCGACGTGCCGGCCCTCGAGTGGGCGCTGCAGGCGATCGTGGATCGCCATGAGGCGCTGCGCTCGACCTTCAGCGGCGATGGCGAAAGCCTGTTCGTCGCCGAGCACGTCAACCTGCCGGTCGCATCGCACGACCTGAGCCTGCTGGCTCCGTTCGAGAGCGATGCGCGGCTGATGGCGGCCTACTCACGGATCGTCACCACGCCGTTCGACCTGGAACACGGCCCGCTGGTCCGCGCCGAGCTCTTCCGGCTCACCGCGGACCGCCACATCCTGACCATCGCCGCCCACCACATCGTGTGCGACGGCTGGTCGTTCGGCGTGATCGTCCGCGACCTCGCCATGCTTTACGCGCAGCGCATCGGCCAGGGCCCCGGCCCGGCCCCCGCGCACGCGTTCTCGAACTTCGCGTTGGCCGAGGCCACGCACGCTGGTACGGGAACGGCACGGGAAGACGAACAGTACTGGCTGGCCCGCTTTGCCGGCACGGCACCAGCACTGGACCTCCCCACCGACCGCTCGCGTCCGCGCCGCCGTACGTTCACCTCACGGCGCGAAGACCGCACGCTGGATGCCACCGAGGTCGCCGCCATCAAGCGCCTCGGTGCATCCCACGGCGCCAGCCTGTATGCCACCCTGCTCACCGGCTTCGCCCTGCTGCTGCGCCGCGTGGCGGGCCAGGACGATGTCGTGATCGGCATCCCCACCGCGGGCCAGGCCGCCGAAGGCCTGGATACGCTCGTCGGCCACGCCGTCAACGTGCTGCCCCTGCGCGCGCGCATCGATGATGCCGCCAGCTTTGGCAGCACGCTCGGCACCGTGCGCAACGACCTGCTCGATGCGTTCGAGCACCAGCGCTACACGCTGGGCAGCCTCCTGCCCAAGCTATCCATGGCGCGCGACCCGTCGCGCTTGCCGCTGGTAAGCGTGCTGTTCAACCTGGATGCCGTGCTTGACGAGAGCACGGTGACCTTCCCGGGCCTGCGCTTCAGCGTCGATGCGGTCCCGCGCGAATACGAGAACTTCGAACTCTTCATCAACGCCGTGCAGGTCGATGGTGCGCTGCGCCTGGAGTGCCAGTACAACGCCGACCTGTTCGAGGGCGCCACGATCCAGGGCTGGCTCGATGCCTATGCCACCCTGCTGCGCGAAGCGGGCCGTGAACCCACGGAAGCCGTGGCGAAGCTGCCGCTGGTCTCCGATGCGGTGTATCGCGAACTGGCCGCCCTGCAGCCCGCCCCAACGCCGTTCCCGGAACTACGCCTGGCCCACGAGTTCTTCGAGCAGCAGGTCGATCGCGCGCCCGAGCGCGCCGCCGTGCGTTATGGCGACCGCTCGCTCAGCTACGCCGCGCTGGAATCGCGCGCCAATCGCATCGCCAACAGCCTGCGCGAACGTGGCATCGGCCACGGCGCGCTGGTCGGCATCTCGCTCGCCCGCGGTCTGGACATGGTGGCCGCGGTCCTCGGCGTGATGAAGTCCGGCGCCGGCTACGTGCCGCTCGATCCCGCCTTCCCCGCCGATCGCCTCGCCTTCATGGCCGAGGATGCCGCGCTGGCCGCGCTGGTCGTCGATGACGACACGCCGCTGTCCTTCGCTTTCGATGCGGAGCGCGTGATCGCGCTCAACAGCGATGAAGTGAAGCTCGCCTCCGTCGATCGGCCGGAGCGCAACCGCAAGGCCGCCACGCCCGATTCCGTGGCCTACGTGATCTTCACCTCCGGCTCCACCGGCCGGCCGAAGGGCGTGCGCGTGCCGCACCGCTCCGCCGCCAACTTCCTCACCAGCATGCAGCGCGTGCCGGGCATCGCACCGGACGACCGCCTCGTCGCGGTGACGACGCTCTCGTTCGACATCGCGTTCATGGAGCTGATGCTGCCGCTCACCAGTGGCGCCGAGATCGTGGTCGCGGGCCGCGATGACGTGCGCGATGGCGCGCAGCTGCGCCGCCTGATCGAAGAATGCGATGCCACCATGATGCAGGCCACCCCGGCCGGCTGGCGCCTGCTGGTCGATGCCGGCTGGCATGGCCGCCCGGCGTTCCGTTCGGTCTCCGGCGGCGAGCCGCTGCCGGTCGACCTGGCCGAGGCGCTGCTCGATCGCTGCGGCGAGGTGTGGAACGGCTACGGCCCCACCGAGACCACGGTGTATTCCACCTACTGGCGGGTTTCCGATCCGCGCGAAGGCATCTACATCGGCCGGCCGATCGCGAACACCACCGTGCACATCCTGGATGAGCAGGGCCAGCATTGCCCGCTCGGCGTGCCGGGCGAGATCCATATCGGCGGCGCCGGCGTCACCCTGGGTTACCTGGAGCGCCCCGACCTGACGGCCGAGCGCTTCCTCGCCGACCCGTGGTCGGAGACGCCCGATTCGCGCATGTACAAGACCGGCGACCGTGGCCGCTGGCTGGCCAACGGCATGCTCGAGCACCTGGGCCGCCTGGATTTCCAGGTGAAGGTGCGCGGCTACCGCATCGAGCCGGGCGAGATCGAGTGCGTGCTCACCGATATCGCTGAAGTGGCGCGCGCGGTGGTGATCGCGCGCGAAGACCGCCCGGGCGATGTGCGCCTGGTCGCCTATGTCGTCGGCAAGGACGGCACGGCGCTCGACGAGGACATGCTGCGTGGCCGCCTGCGTGCGCGCCTGCCGGACTACATGGTCCCGCAGCACATCATGCTGCTCGATGCGATCCCGCTGCTCCCCAATGGCAAGACCGACCGCAAGGCGCTGCCGGCTCCGATGGCGCATTCCCTTGCGGAAGCCGGTGAACGCATCGCCCCGAGCAACGACGACGAGCGCCGCGTGGCCGCCGCGATGGAAGCGGTGCTGTGCCTGCCCGACCTCGACGTGCGCGATGATTTCTTCGCACTGGGCGGCCACTCGCTGCTGGCCGCGCAGCTCACCGCGCGGCTGAACCGCGAGTTCGGCATCACCCTTTCGTTCCGCACGCTGTTCGATGCCCCGACGATCGAGCAGCTCGCCGCCGCCATCGGCTCGCAGGTGGCCAGCGGCAGCACGCCGGCCGCCGAGCCGATCGTGCACCGCGCGGATACCGCGCAGGACCACGCGCCGCTGTCGCTGATGCAGCGTCGCCTCTGGGCGCTGGAACGAATGCACCCGGGCCGCGTCACGTACAACGCCCCCTCGGCGCACCGCCTGCGCGGGCCGATGGACGAGCACGCGTTCGACATGGCCTTCCAGGCGCTGATCCAGCGCCAGCCGAGCATGCGCACCGCGATCCGTGACATGGGCGCGGACGTGATGCAGGTGGTGCAGCCGCAGCTCACCTACCCGCTGTTCCCGGCGGAAGATCTCAGCCAGTTGCCGGTGGACGAACGCGAAGAGCGGCTGATGGGCCGCCTGCGCGAGCTGACCGACACGCCGTTCGACCTGGCCACGGCGCCGCTGTTCAGCGCGCGCATGTTCAAGCTGGGCGAAGGCGACTACGCCATGTTCTTCATGCCGCACCACATCATCTGGGACGGCTGGTCGTTCGATATCTTCTACAACGAGCTCTCCGCGCTGTACCGCGCGTTCGCCGCCGGCCAGCCCTCGCCGCTGGCCGCGCTGCCGGTGACCTACGGCGATTTCGCCGAGTGGCACGCGCACTGGCTCGACTCCCCGGCGTTCCAGACCCAGCTCTCGTTCTGGCGCGATCGCCTGGCCCAGGTCGGCGACGTGCGCGCCCTGCCCACCGATTACCCGCGCCGCCCCGGCATGTCCGGGCTGGGCCGTACCGAGTGGATCCACGTGTCGCGCGAACACACGGATGCGATGCACGACGTGGCCCGCCAGGCCGATGCCACGCTCAACATGACCCTGCTCGCGCTGTACTTCGCCATGCTTTCCAGCTCGGCGGGCCAGCGTGACCTCGTGGTCGGCACCCCGGTGCGCGCCCGCAACCAGACCGAAGTCGAATCGGTCATGGGCTACTTCAACAACCTGCTGCCGCTGCACGTCCACGTCGACCCGGGCCTCTCGTTCCTGGAGTTCGTGCGCCACGTGAAGCGCACGGCGATCGACGCCTTCGGTTCGCCGGATGTGCCGCTCGAATACCTGCAGCGCGAGCTCAAGGTCGGCCATGGCGCCGGCGCGACGCTGTACCAGGCCCTGTTCTCGTTCCAGGATGCCCGCCAGCGCGCGGTCGACTGGGGCGGCCTGGAGCATGAGCAGATCCTGCTGTTCCAGAGCGGCGCGACCGAAGACCTCGGCATGTGGTTCCTCGAGGGCCAGCGCGGCATGGTGGGTGGCGTCACCTACAACGCCGACCTGCTCCAGGCCGGTACTGCGCGGCTCATGCGCGAACGCTACCTCGACATGATGCACGTGGTGTCGCAGAACCCCTCGATCGCGGTGGGCCAGCTCACCGCGGCAAGCGCGCCCGAACGCGAGCGCATGCGGACCTGGAACGCCGGTTGCGGCGGCTCGCCGCTGCCGGCGGACCTGTTCGCCATGGTCGACGCCCAGGCCGCGCAGACGCCCGACAGCACCGCCGTGCGCCACGGCCTGCGCAAACATACCTACGCCCAGCTGATCGGCGAGGCCACGCGCATGGCAACGCTGCTGCGCGACCGCGGCGCGGTCAACGGATCCGTCGTCGGCCTGTGCGTCGAGCCCGGCTTCGACCGGATCGCGGGCGCCCTCGCGATCGGCCTCACCGGCGGCACGGCGCTGCTGCTCGATCGCGCCGATCCGGCAGCCCGTCTGCGCGATATCGTGACCGACGGCCGCATGACCGTGCTGATCGGCGACGCCGCGCTGGAAGCGACGCTCGACTGGCCGCGTGCCTGCGCCCTGTGGCTCGATGCCGACCACGCCGAGCTGGAAAGCACCATCGGTGATGCCAGCACCTTCGAGAACCGGGTCTGCGCGGAGGCCGCTGCCATCGCCTTCCATGTGCCCGGCCCGGACGGCCGCGCCCACGGCGCATCGCTTTCGCACGCCGCTATCGCGAGCATGGTGCACGGGCTGGCCGATGCGCTCGCGATCGACGCGGGCCAGTGCCTCGGCGGCGATGCCATGCCGGCCGACCCGATGTCGGTGATCGAACCGCTGATGGCGCTGTGCTGCGGTGCGACCTGGGAAGTGCAGGAACCGCACGGCCTGGCCCGCGGTGAACTCGCCGACCTCGATTGCTTCATCGCCTCGCCGGAAACCTGGAACGCCCTGTTCGAACAAGGCTGGGCCGGCGACGGCCAGCTGCGCGCCGCGATGCTGGGCGGCACGCCCACGCAGGAAACCGCGACGCGCATCGCCGATGCGACGGCCGGCCTTTGGACCCTGTTCGGTGACGCGATGACGGCGCCCGCCGCCACTTGCGGCCGGGTGGAACGCGCCGCCGATGCGCTGCACGCGGGCCGCCCGATCGGCAGCAACGAACTGTGGGTGCTCGACAGCGATGGCGAGCCCTGCCCGATCGGTGCAACCGGTGACATTGCGATCGCCGGCGGCGCGCTTTCCCAGCGCTTCGGCACGCGCGCCACCGCGGAACACAGCCCCGGCGACGAACGCCTGCTGCGCACCGGTTACCGCGGTCGCTGGCTGGCCGACGGCCAGGTCCAGGTGCTGGACCGCGAGGACCGGCGCATCCGCCGCCAGGGCCTGGATGTGGAACCGGCCGCCGTGGAAGCCGTGCTGCGCGCACAGACCGGCATCGTCCGTGCGCTGGCCGTGCCGCATACCAACCGCCTGGGTGAACAGCGCATCGATGCGTACGCGGTCGGCGCACCCGGCTTCCAGCCGGACGCCGAAAGCCTGCGCGCCGCGCTCGCCGCCGAGCTACCGGCCTGGGGTATGCCCGCGCACCTGATGCTGCTCGACGCCATGCCGCTGCTGCCCACGGGTGAGCCCGATATCGAAGCGCTGCCGCTGCCGGAAGAGCACGCCACGATGCGCCAGGCGGAGGCACCGGCCAACGAGCCGACCACCGAGAGCGAGCGACTGCTGGCCAGCGTCTGGCACGAGCTGCTCGGCACGACCCGTATCCGTACCAGCGACAACTTCTTCGACGTAGGCGGCCATTCGCTGCTGGCGGTCGACATGGCGCAGCGCGTGCAGAAGATGACCGGCATCCAGATGAACCTGCTGGATATCGCGAACGGCACGCTCGGCACCCTGGCGGCCGACCTGGCGGTGGCGACGCCAGCGGCGCCACCACCCGCCAAACGCAACGGCTTCCTCGGGAAGCTGTTCGGTCGCGGTTGATCCACGACGTCGACGAGGGGGGAGACGTCATGACACACATCGTCTGGCTGGCCTGTTGGGGCTCGGCGCTGCTATTGGCCCACGTGTTCGTGGGCTACCCGCTGCTGATGTGGCTGTGGGCACGCGCCCGCCCACGGCCGGTGGCACGCGCGCCGTGGCTGCCGACGGTAAGCATCGTCGTCGCCGTGCACGATGGCGAGCGCTACATCCGTACCAAGCTGGCCAACCTGCAGGGCCTGGATTACCCGGCCGAACTCATCGATATCGTCATCGCCTGCGATGGCTGCCGCGACCACACGGTGGCGATCGCCCGACGCAGCACCGACCCACGCCTGACCGTGCTCGATTTCCCGAACCGGCGCGGCAAGGCCGCCTGCGTGAACGACGCCGTCGCGCTCACCCGCGGCGAAGTGCTGTTGATGACCGATGTCCGCCAGCGCCTCTCGCCTTCCGCGCTGAAGGAGCTCGTCGCGAACCTGGCCGACCCCGAGGTGGGCGCGGTGGGCGGCGAGCTGCACATGGAGAACGTCCGCACCGGCTTCGCCCAGGGCGTGGATTTCTACTGGCGCTACGAGAAGATGATCCGCCACGCGGAAAGCACCGCGGGCTCGATGATCGGCGTGACCGGCGCGATCTATGCGATCCGCCGTTCGCTGTTCCAGCCGTTGCCCGCCGGCACGGTGCTCGACGATGTGCTGGTGCCGATGCGCGTGGCCGCCCAAGGCAAGCGCGTGGTGTTCGAGCCGCGCGCCATGGCGTGGGACCAGCCCTCGCAGGAGCCCGAGGCCGAGCGCCGGCGCAAGATCCGCACGCTTGCCGGCAACTTCCAGCTGCTGCAGCTCGCCCCGTGGCTGCTCTCGCCTTTCCACAATCCGCTGTGGTTCTCCTTCATGAGCCACAAGGTGCTGCGCCTGCTGGCACCCTGGCTGATCGTGGCGCTGTTCCTCAGCACCGGCCTGTTGTTCAACCGCCACCCGATGTACGCCCTGGCCTTCGGTGGCCTGGGCGCGGGTGCGCTGCTGGTGGGCCTGGCCCGCCTGCGTCCCCGCCTGGGCCGCTGGATGCCCGCGCGGATCGCCGTAGCGTTCTTCTACCTCAACCTTTTCGCGGCGCAGGCCCTGCTGGCCTTCGCCCGTAACCGCAGGCTGCACCTATGGTGATCGATATGAACCAGCGTGGCGCTCCCGGCATCCGTGGCCGGCTTGGCGAGCTGTGCTACTCCAGTGGCCTGCTGCACTCACTGCAGAGGGTGCGTTCGTGGTGGCAGCGCGACCTGCGCATCCTGGCCTACCACCGGGTCATGCCGGTGCCGGATCCGGAAACCTACGAGTTCGACATGGAACTCATCAGCACGCCGCCGGAAGAATTCCGCGAGCAGATGCTGCGCCTGAAGAAATACTTCCGCCCCATGCGCCTGACCGACGTGGTCGCGGCGCTCGATGCCGGCGAAGCCTTGCCGCCGGATACGGTGGCGGTGACCTTCGACGACGGTTACGACGATAACTACCGGATCGCCGCGCCGATCCTGGATGAAGTGGGCGTGCCCGCCACGTTCTTCGTCTCCACCGGGCATATCGATACCGGCAAGCCGTATTCGTACGACTGGCTGGTGCACATGATCCTGATGACGAAGGCGCCGCGGCTGGTGCTGCCGGAGCTGGGCATCGATGTCGTCCTGCCGGCCGAGCGCATGCTGCGCCGGCGCATCGCCGGCAACGTGCTGCTGCGCATGAAATGGCTCGATGCGCACGGCCAGGCGGCGATGACCGAGCGCCTGGAGGTGGAGTGGAACATGCCTTCCGCCGGCGCACGCCCGGTCGATTGCCGGCCGATGACCTGGGACCAGGCGCGCGAGATGGAAGCCGCCGGCCTGGAGTTCGGCTCGCACGGCGTGCACCACCGCATGCTGGCCCGCCTGCCGGTGGAGGAGATGGAAGCCGAAATCCTCGAGTCCAAGCGGACGCTGGATCGCGAGCTGCGCAACCCCGCCGTACTGATGTCGTACCCGGTCGGCGGCGACCGCGCCTACAACGAGGCGGTGATCGCGGCGACCCGTAACGCGGGCTTCCAGCTCGCCTGCAGCTACATCTGCGGGACGAACCCCGAGCCATCGGAGAACCGCTATTCGCTGTACCGCCTTCCGGTGGAAGCGAACATGGGCCCCGGCTGGTTCGCCGCCATGCTCGCCCTGCCCCAGCTGATGAGCTACCCCACCGCGGCTCATGAAGCGCATGGACCGCAGGAGAAGGCATGTTCCCCCTGATCCTGCTGTATGTCGTCCTCACCATCATCCGCCCGCAGGATTACATCCCCGGGCTGGACCTGGTGCCGATCCTGCCGGCCGTGCTGGGCCTGGCCTTCATCGCCTGGCTGATCTCGCCGCACAAGACCTTCGAAGCGCCCCAGTTCATCATCCTGCCGTGCTTCCTGCTGATCCTGATGGTCTCCCAGGTCAGCAACGGCTGGACGGGCGGCGCCATCGACGAGCTCGCCCACTTCGGGCCCGTGGTCATCGCCTTCTTCATCTTCGGTGCCTGTTGCACCACCCAGCGCCGCGTACGCATCGCCATGGCCGTGCTGGTGGGCTGTGCCGCGGTGCTCGCCCTCCACGGCGTCCAGCAGGCGCAGACCGGCGTGGGCTGGACCGGCATGGTTATCGGCGAAGGCAACCGCATCCAGTACGTGGGCATCTTCAACGACCCCAACGACCTGGGCCTGCTGTTCGCGGCCACGCTGCCCATGGCCATGTTCCTCGGCCGCCGCGGGGCGTCCTGGCGCTGGCTGTGGCTGGCCTGCGCGGTGCTGCTGCTCTATGGCACCTACCTGACCAATTCGCGTGGCGCCATGCTCGCCGTGCTGGTCGTGGCCGGCTGCTACATCTGGTACCGCAAGGGCGTGGTGGTCGCCGGTACGCTCGGCGTACTCGGCCTGGTGGCCCTGAAGCTGCTCTCCTCGCGCATGGACGAGCTGGACGCCGGCGAGGAATCCGCCGCCGGCCGCGTCGACGCCTGGTACGCGGGCCTGGAGATGTTCCGCGACAGCCCGCTGCTCGGCGTCGGTCCGGGCAACTTCACCGAATACAACGAGCTCACCGCGCATAACTCCTTCGTGCTGGTGCTGGCCGAGACCGGCTTCCTCGGCTTTATCCTCTGGCTTGCCTTTGTAGGCTATGGCTTCTGGATGATGTTGACGATCGTCCGCCATCCGCATACTGCCGCCAACGAACCGGGGCGTGAGGCGGAATGGGTGATGGAACGGCAGCTGGCCCTGACCCTGTTGCTCTCGCTGTGCGGCTTGTTTGCCGCCGCGTTCTTCCTGAGCCGCAGCTACATGGTGGTGTTGTACCTGATCGCCGCCGTGGTCGCCGGCCACTATGTGGGCGCACGCCGGCGCTGGCCGGAACTGCCCGCGTTCCGCTTCTCCCGCGATGGCTGGCGCTGGGTGCCGGCCGCCTTCTGTGGTGTCGCCGGGCTGTTCGTGCTGGTGGCCGTGCTGCTGCGAACCCAATGAGCCTCTACGAGCCCCTGCTGCGCAACGTGTTGTGGCCTGTGTACGAAGGGGCCCTCCGTCGGCGCGATACGCCGCGTTACCTGCGTGAATACGCGCAGACGCAGTGGCTCTCCGCCGATGGCGTGCGCGACCTCCAGTTCCAGCGGTTCAAGGCGCTGCTCGACTGGTGCCAGCGCGAGGTGCCGTTCTATCGGGACCGCTGGGCGCAGATGGGGCTTTCCCCCGGCGATATCCGCGAGCCCTCCGACGTCGCGTTGTTGCCGGTGCTGACGAAGAAGGATATCCGCGAACATGCGGAAGCCCTCCAGGCGCGTTCGCACAAGGATCGGCTGAGCTTCAAGGCCACCGGTGGATCCACTGGTGAACCGCTGCGGTTCGGCTATACCCGCGAGAGCAACGATCGCCGCGTGGCGGTGATGTGGCGCGGCTACGGTTGGGCGGGTTCACGCATGGGCCGGCGCACGGCCTTCCTGTGGGGTGGCGCGGTGGGTGAGCCCACGGCGGCGCACCAGTTCAAGGATCGTGTGTACAACGCCGTGTTCGCGCGCAAGCTGCTCAACACCTTCGCCATGACGGAAGCCAACCTCGCTTCGTATGCCGACGCTCTCGACGCGTACCGGCCCGAAGTGATCGTCTCCTATGTCGGGCCGCTCGTCCGCCTGGCCCAGTTCCTCGTGGACACGGGGCGCCGCGTTGCGCGGCCTTCCACCATCATCGGTGCGGCCGAAGCCCTGCATCCGTTCCAGCGCGAACTGATCGAGCGTGCGTTCCATGCGCCGGTGTTCAACACCTACGGCTGCCGCGAGTTCATGCTGATCGCGTCGGAGTGTGAGCACCGCGATGGCCTGCATATCAATGCCGACCATTTGCTGGTCGAGACGCTCGGCGCGGATGGCCAGCCCGTCACGCACGGCAGTGGAGAGGTCGCCATCACCGACCTGTTCAACTACGGCATGCCGTTCATCCGTTACGTGAACGGCGACATGGCCACGCACTTCCACGGGCTGTGCGCCTGCGGGCGCGGGCTGCCGCTGCTCGCCAGCGTCGACGGGCGCAAGCTCGATGCGATCCGCACGCCGGCTGGCCACGTGCTGCCGGGTGAGTTCTTCCCGCACATGCTGAAGGATGTACCGGGCCTGGCCCGGTTCCAGCTGGTGCAGCGGCAGCTCGACCGGCTCGACCTTTCCATCGTCCGCGGCGACGGCTTCAACGATGCCTCGCTCGAGTACATCCGCCGCGAGGTGGCCAAGGTGCTCGGTGACAGCGCGCAGCTGCATTGCCATTTCGTCGACGACATCCCGCTGACGCGTAGCGGGAAGTTGCGCGTCACCGTCTCGGAGCTGGACTCGTGAACATCACCCATGTCGTCGAAAACCTGAACCGCGGTGGCCTGGAGCGCATGGTCATCGACCTGGTGACCCAGCAGCACCGCGACGGGCACAAGGTGCAGGTGGTGTGCCTGTTCGAGCGCGGCGCCATGGCGACCGAGCTGGAGATCAAGGGGATCCCGGTTCGCTCGTGCGGCAAGCAGACGGGCGTGGACCTGCGCGCGATTGGCCTGGCGCGGCAGTTCATCGCGAGCCACCACACCGAGGTGCTGCATACCCATAACGCGGTGGCGCATTACCAGGCGGTCCTGGCGACCGCCGGGCTTGGCATCCGCCAGGTCGTGAACACGCGCCATGGCATGGGCGCCACGCGCAAGCCGGGCCGGCGCGAATGGCTGTTCCGGCGTGCCATGGCCGCTACGGATTCCGTCGTCGCCGTCTGCGAAGCCGCCAGGCGCGATGCGGTGGCCCGCGGCATGTTCCCTGCCCGCAAATGCTGCGTGGTGCCGAACGGCATCCGCCTCGATGGGTTCGATGTGGCCAACGACGCCATGCATGAGCGCCTGGCGCGGCTGATCAATGTGCCTGCGCGCACGCGCATCATCGGCACCGTCGGCCGGCTGAACTGGGCCAAGGACCAGGCCAGCCTGATCCGCGCATTCCGCGCCGTGCGCCACCACCGGCGCGATACCGTACTGGTGCTGATCGGCGATGGCGAGCTGCGCGAAACCCTGCGTGCCTGCGCTTACGACGAAGGTATCGCCGGCTGCGTGCATTTCCTTGGCGACCGTGACGATGTGCATGAGTTGCTCCAGGGGCTCGACCTTTTCGTGCTGTCGTCGGTGACGGAAGGCTATTCCATGGCCTTGCTCGAGGCCTGCGCCGCGGGCTTGCCCATCGTGGCGACGGACGTGGGCGGCAACGCCGAGATCGTCCGCGACCGCGCGACCGGGCGGCTCGTGCCCGCGTGCGATGCACCCGCGCTAGCCGATGCCATGCTGGAGATGCTCCACGCCTCGCAGCAAGCCTCCGCGTTCGGCCGCGCCGCGCGGCATTGGGTCGAGGAGAACGGTTCGCTTCAGGCCATGGCTGCGCGATATACGCGCCTGTACTTCGGCCACCTGGAAGCCGTGCCGTGAAAATCCTGGTCCTCACCAACCTCTTTCCCACGCCATGGGATCCGCGCCGGGGCACCTTCAACCAGCAGCAGTTCCAGCGGCTGGGTGAGCGCCACGAGGTGGATGTGCTGACCGCGGTCGATTTCCGCGAACGGATGGCGGGTGCGAAGGGCCAGGTCCACGTGCCGAACGTGCGCCGCGACCATTTCACGTTCTATCACCCGCCGGGCATCGGCCGGTTCCTCAACGCGCTTTGCTACGTGGCATGCGTGATGTGGCAGCGGGGCCGCGAGCTGCGCCGCGCCCGCTACGACGTGATCCTGGCCAGCTGGGCCTACCCGGATGCCGCGGCTGCGGCATGGATTTCACACCTGTTGGGCGTGCCGTACGTCGTGAAGGTGCATGGCAGCGACCTCAACGTGCAGGCCGCATCGCGCTTGCGTCGACCGCAGATCCGGCATGCGCTGCGTGGCGCTGGCGCCGTGCTTGCCGTGAGCAAGGCGCTGGCCGCGAAGGCGGTGGAGATCGGTGCTAGGCCTGACGCGGTCGAGACGATTTACAACGGTGTCGACGGGCGAATGTTCCGGCGGGGCGACCGTTTGGCCGCGCGAGCGCGCCTTGGCCTTCCCGCGCATGAGCCTGTCGTGCTGTACGCGGGGAACCTGAAGAACAGCAAGGGCTGCATGGACCTGATCGACGCGTTTCCGTTGCTGGCGAAAGAACGGCGGGATGCCCGGCTGTATTTCGTCGGTGATGGCCCGGATGCTTCTTCCCTCGAGAGCCGCGCGGCTTCGCTATGTTGCGGGGCCTCGGTGCATTTCATGGGTTCGGTGGCCCACGCGTCGCTCGCGGACTGGTTCCGCGCCGCGGACCTGTTGTGCCTGCCGAGCCATAACGAGGGCGTGCCGAACGTCGTGCTGGAAGCAATGGCGTGTGGCACGCCGGTCGTCGCGACTGCGGTGGGCGGGATCCCCGAGGTCGTGCCGCCGTTTGCCGGCGAACTCGTGCCTGCCCACCACCCCGAGCTGCTGGCCGGCGCCCTCGCCGACATGCTCGGGCGGCACGTGGATGCCGAAGCGATCGCCACGCACGCCACCAGCTTCCGCTGGGAAGACAACATCGACCGGCTTGAGCACATGCTCGAGCGCGTCGCCGCCGGCACGCCGGTACACGTGGGTATGAATGCATGATTCGCCGACCGAAAAAGCACGAACTGTTGAGTCTCCTGCCCGAGCACCTGCTGATGACGCGGGCGAAGCGTGACCCGGTGTGCTACCTCAGCTTCGACGACGGCCCGGAGCCGGAGCATACGCCGAAGCTGCTGGATGTCCTGGCCCGTCATGGGGTGAAGGCGAGCTTCTTCCTGGTCGGGGAGAAGATCGAGCAGTACCCGGAGATCGTGCAGCGGATCGTGGGCGATGGCCACATGATCGGCAACCACTCGTACAGCCACTGGTCGTTCCGCAACATGAACCTGCGCAAGCAGCTGGACGAGGTGTACCGCACCGACGCCCTGCTCCGCCTGTTCGACGACCGCCCGCACCACCGCATGCGGCCGCCGCATGGGTATGTGGGCGCGCAGTTGCTCATGCATTTCGCGCGGCGCAAGCGCAGCTTCGTTTACTGGTCGTACGACAGCCTGGATTACCAGGACAAGCCGATCGAGTGGCTGATCGATCGGCTGCGCAACGACCCACCCGCCGCCGGTGACATCGTGCTGATGCACGACGACAGCGACAAGGCGGCCGACGCGCTCGATGCCCTGCTGCCTGAGTGGCTCGCCCAGGGCATGCGCTTCGACGCGCTGCCCGGGAGCCACGCGTGAATATCCTTTACCACCACCGCACGCGGGGGCGGCACGTCGAAGGCGTGCATATCCGCGGCATTGTCAATGCGCTGCGCGAGCTGGGGCATGACGTGTCGGTGATGTCGTTTCCGGGGGCGGATCCGGAGCATGAGCATGCGGCGGTCTCTTCGCCGGCGGGTGCGGGACCTGTCGTTGGTACAGCACCTGTGGGCGCCGGGACTTCCTCCGTTCCCGCTTCGCCTGACGGGGCGCGCATGCATCTCGCGGGCATCGTGACGAAGCTGCCTGGCGTGGTGTTCGAGATGTTCGAGCTGCTCTACAACCTGGTGACGCTGGTGCGCATGGGCCGGGCCTGGCGCAAGGCGCCGCCGAAGCTGATCTACGAGCGCTATTCGCTGTTCCTGTTCGCCACGGTATGGATGGCGCGGCGGCGTGGGATCCCCATCGTGCTGGAGATCAACGACTCGGCGCTGGTCCAGCGCGTGCGCCCGCTGACCATGCGCGGGCTGGCTCGGCGCGTCGAACGCTGGTGCTTCCGGCGGGCAACCGGGCTCGTGTTCATCTCCACGTATTTCCGCGACCGGGCCGTCGAGGCTTATGGCGATATCGCGCCTTCCGTGGTGTCGCCCAACGCCGTCGACCTGCCGTCCTTCGATCCCGGCAAGTTCGACCGCGACGCCTTGCGCGCCGCGCGTGGCCTGACCGGGCTGGCCGTGTGTGGCCACATCGGGGTCTTCGCTCACTGGCATGGCGTGGATGGATTCGTGGAGGCCATTGCAAGCCGGCTGGAACAGGCGCCAGGGCTTGCCCTGGTCTTCGTGGGCGATGGCAAGACCTTGCCCGCCGTGCGCGACCTTGTTGCGGCGCGCGGCCTCAGCGATCGGGTGCTGCTGCCCGGCCGTGTCCCCCACGACCAGGTCGCCAGCTGGATCGCCTGCATGGACTACGCCGTGCTCCCGGATTCGAACCAGTACGGGTCGCCCATGAAGCTGTTCGAGCTGATGGGGATGGGGGTCGCCGTCGTGGCGCCTGACTATGCGCCGGTGGCCGAGGTCATCGCCGACGGCCAGACCGGCTGGCTGTTCCCGCGCGGCGATGCCGCCGCGTGCGTGGAGCGTGTGCTCGCCCTTGCCAGCGAGGCCGAGGAGCGCCGCCGCGTGGGCGCCGCGGCTCGTGACTACATCGCCAGTGAACGCCAGTGGCGCAATAACGCCGAACAGTTGCTCACTCTCGTGCCTGCAGGAGGCGCCGCATGATCGCACTCATCGTCGTGCTTGGCGCGCTTGTGCTGGCTGCCGCCGCCATCACCGTGGCCATCCGCGCCCGCAACATGCAGTACTGGCTGTGGGGCTACCTCACCCGGCGCAAGGCGCCGAAGGTCGAAGGGACGAAACACATCCTGTTCTGCTTCGTGGACCATTTCGAGCCCAACTGGGGCCGTGTGGACCTCGAGCGTCAGCGTTATCGCGTCGACCGCTGGTGCAAGGAATACCGCGACATGGCCAGCCGGCACCGCGACGCCGACGGCCGTCCTCCCCAGCATGGTTTCTTCTATCCGGAAGAAGAATACGTCGAGGAGCACCTGGAGAAGCTGGCCGCGTTGTGTGCGGAAGGCTTCGGTGAAATCGAAATCCACCTGCATCACGACGACGACACGCCGGAAAACTTCGTCGCGACGATCGATCGCTTCAACCGCTTGCTCCACGAGCGCCACGGTGCCTTGCCGCGCGACCCGGCGACGGGCCAGCTGCGCTTCGCATTCATCCACGGCAACTGGTGCCTGGCCAACAGCCGCCCCGACGGGCGCTGGTGTGGCATCAACCAGGAGCTCGGTCTGCTGCGCGACCTGGGGTGCTATGCCGACTTCACCCTGCCCTCCGCACCCAGCGACACGCAGACGCGGTTGTCGAACTCGATCTACTACGCCGAAGACGCCTGCGGCGGCAAGCCGAAGGGCCACGACACCGGCGTACCCATGCGGGTCGGCGGCAAGCCCAGTGGCGACCTGCTGATCATCCAGGGCGTGCTCGGGCTCAACTGGAAGAATCGCCGGTTCGGCATCATCCCCCGCATCGAGAACTCCGATATCCGCAAGGGCTGCCCGCCGACCCGTGGCCGCGTGGACCAGTGGGTCGATACGGGCATCCATGTCGAGGGACGCCCCGAGTGGATCTTCATCAAGATCCACACGCACGGCACGCAGGAACGGGATATGGATACCCTGCTCGGCGCGCCCATCGATGCCATGCACACGTACCTCGAAAGCCGGTACAACGACGGCAAGGACTACGCACTGCACTACGTGACCGCGCGCGAGATGTACAACATCGCGAAGGCCGCGGAAGCGGGGATGACCGGCAACCCCCATCAGTACCGCGACTTCGAGCTGGCGCCGCCGGCACACGCGCGAGCGGTGCCAGCAGCGCCGGCGGTCGCGACCCCTTAGATCTCGCACATCGCGGTGAGGTCGAAAGCCACGGCGGAGACCTCCGACGGGCTCAACGTCCCGTTGCGCTCGACCTCGTAGGACGCCTCGAGCATGATCCGGGCCTGGCCCGTCTCGGCCAGCAGCCGCAGGATGTCATCGCACGGCAGCTGAAGCTTCGCCATCGGATCGAACGCCACGTCGTCAACGCTCAGCTCCACCGGGGCGAACCATGCATCGCCAATGCGCATCCGCACGCGGTCACCGGCAACGCAGGGCGGCTCCGACGCGGGGATGTACACCACCAGCTCCGGGATGAGTTCGGACTCGCGCACCATCCCGTCGCTACCGCAGGCCACCACGGGGCCACGCAGCCGTTCCGGCATGTCATGGATCATGACGGACAGCGTGGTCGTCGGCGACCGCAGGGTGATATCGCCCGCCGCCGAGCGGACCTCATAGCTGAAGTCGAAACGCCCGTTCTGGCCGAACTGCTCCAGGGCATGGCGGTCGTAGCGGATATTCAACGGCGAGACGCCGTCGCAGACGCAAAGCTCACCGGCCACCACCGTCCGCCGCAGTGCGCGGTTGTACAGCAGAGCGGTGATGCGATCGCCCACGCGAAGACCGTGGTAATCAGGAATGAGCCCGACCAGCTCCTGCCGCGGCAGGGAGACGAGCGTCGCGAGAGTGACACCCTCCATCATCAGCTGCTGCGGAAACACAATCGGGTTCAACGGCCGGTGCGCGAGCGTGTGGGACAGAGCGGTCATAGGAACGATGCGACCACGCACACCGCTCGAACGGTCGCGGTTTGCATGCTGGATGACGCCAGCGTTGTGGGAGGTGTTCTTGTTCTGGCTGGGACGACGGGTACGGCGCATGTGGCACTCCTTGGGGGTGCGTTTGAGGAGGTGCCACGTTAGCTAGCCGGTCGGAGCGCGAGTATCAGGGAAGGTGCCGGCGCGACGGTGCGGTGCGGCGATTGGCTTTGTAAGTGTTATCGGACTGTGTGTGAGTCGAGCCCGCGCCCTCAAACACGAGTACGCCGCTCCGCATGACGATCGGTCCTGCGCTCCCTCGGCCAGCGTCGCCCCACCGAGCTACACCGTGGACCTGCCTCGACATGGACCTTAAGGCATTGCCTTACACGCGCAATCGACGCAGCGGCAATGTCTCGGAGGCGTTCGCCGCTGCCGCGAGAAGTCGACCGGACTGACACTGGCACGACCCCGACGCTCCAAAGGAGCTCACATGTGCAGCGAAACATCGATCGGAAACGAACACCGCAAGAGCGTCCCTGAAAGGATCTGCTATCAGCGACCGACCTACGCCTCAGAAGCCAAACCAATCATCCCCGCCGCATCAGCCGATGGCCTTATCACGCCTGACTCCTGGCGCCCTCACCTCATAGTGCATGCCCCGGTGCATATTAGCGGACCGGGTGATGGAAACTTTCCCGGCGACATCTTCGAAGCATTCATCGATGGCGTGCTCGTACCGGAATCGCGAGCCATCTATGACAATGAAACCGAATATCTTGAGATCAAGATTCCGGCGGCCTGCTTTAACCGCAAGGATGCAGGCTTACACACGTTAGCTTACATGGCGTACCCACTAGGTTTTGGCGAGATCGCGGTCTCGCAGGAGGTGACGTTCCGAATCGATCGGAATCCGCCTGGCGGCCGCTGCCTTCCTCGTATTATCTTCGATGAGGCGATCGAGCGCGATGGCTTGCCAATGGCGAAGCTGTCGAACCCCTCGTTCCAGTTGCGGGGCACGATACCGGACTACGCCGACGTGGACGTTCGCGACACCATTGACCTTTTCGTAAAAGCACGCAACTCCGAGCTCGAGCTCGCAGCGGGCTCGATCCGCGACGGGGGCACCGCCGCCCCGATCGCGGCCCTGTTCGACCGCGATGCTCTGAAGCAGGCAGGACCCGGACGCATTGATCTCTACTATTACGTGACCGACGCATCGGGAAACCGGAGCAAAGCGTCGCCACCGATGACGTTGGACATCATCTGAGCAATGAGGGGACGGGTACATCCCCGTCCCCTCATTTTAGAAGGTAACTCGAACGCCGGCGTTCCCCGCCCAGCCCTGGAAGCCACCCCTCCCAAGGTAGTGTCGGTACGCGCCCTCACCGAAAGCCTGGACACGTGCAGACAGCTGAGTGGTCAAACCACCCGCCAGCGAATAGTCCGCGCCGGCGCGGCCTCCGTCGAACGACACCGGATTAGGATCCGCGGCCGTTCCCGCCCGGATCGTACCGCGGCCCGACGTCGAACGAACATCCAGACGGACAAACGGTGCCATCACCTCGCTGTGGCTAAACAGCGTCACTCCTGCGGTCTTGCTTACATAGCGTCCGCGTCCGAATTTGACGTCCAGACCCGATTGTTCGCGGATAGGGTCAAAGCGGAGACCCTGCGTGGCGACGAGAACGTGGGGCTCGACACTCCAATCATGGCTGAGCCTAATGGGTAGGCCCGCAGCAAACGAGATGCCTGTGGAAGTCGCCTTCACACGGCCAACCGCGCCCCCACCGAGCGATGTGTCCGTCTGACCACGCATGCGCTCCTGCCCGACGACCCAGTCGACCCAAAACCCGTTACCGCTCCGCCACGTGACCCAAGCCGACGTTCCGTTGGCTCTGAGCCGGGTGACACTGCTGCCATCGACCGCACGAGGCACGATGGTGGAGCGTCCATGATCGATCGCCAAACCGGCACGCAGCGAGCCATTGTCGCCGTCGAGGCCGATGATCGAGCCGCCGAACTGCCAGGACTCGACGCTTTCGTCAAAGTCGTACCCGTAGGATTTGAAGGACCTGTCACTGCTATACCGCTGGCTCCGCCCGGAATAGCGAGCGAACATCTCCCCACCCACGGAACCTTCGAACGCGTGATCACGAATCTCACCCAGGCGCTCATGCAGGCTTGTCGACATTCCATCCGCGTACGCGAATACGGCAGCGGGGGCCGAGAGATACGAGGGGATCTGGGGAGCGACAGCCGGCCTTTCCTGCTCGCCACCTGAACATTCACAACCTTCCTCTTTGGAAACCATACGCTCCGCAAGACGATAGTCCCACTGAACGGGGCCACCCTCGAGCGCGTTTCCATCATCGTGAATCTCATCACCCTGAAATGCCTTGAGATCGTACTGGTAGGCGCCATGCGTCATGTAGCCGCCCTTGAGCCGGAAAGCGCCCGGAGTCGACGTCCCACCCACTTTGACCAGCGAGAATCCTTCGCTCGCGGAAGCCTTGCCGTCACCATCGACATCAGTACGGCGCGCGATGCCAGTGAGGTTCACCGTTACGTCTACCGGCCGGAGCACATCGACATGGCCTTCGACAAGCACTGAATCCGACCAAGATGTGGACGCATCACCTCCCATATGCACATTGACCGCGAGGTCACCGGCCGTTCCGTCAATGTTACCCATCACGTGGAGCGACCTGGCCCCTGCACTGGCTGGCGAAAAGCCAAACGCACCGCCGTTCAGGGTCAGAGCGTTGATCCGGCTACCCGAACTGACCGACCATACCGAATTCCTGTCGAGTACCATGCCGACCGGGCCCGAAACGCGCCCGTCGAGGCGGCCGTCCTGCCCCAACCGTACCAGCGATGTCGAGTCCTCAGAGGCTACGATGTCGCCAACAACGGATGCTCGCTGGACGTTCAGCCGAAACCTGGCCGCGTTGGTTACTGCGACGGCGGTTCCATCCGCACCTTCGAGCGAACCGCCGTCACGTACGTTCAGCGTCGCAAGATGGTTACCGTTGCCGCCGCCATCGACAAGAACTGCGGGCCCCAGCCTGCCCGTGATGACTGAGCCGCTCGTGACCGTCAGACGCGTCGGCCCGCCGGTAAGGCCGTAGGCGGCGCCGAGCGACGCGCCCGCCTTTCCGCCAGTCACTTCGGTGCCGTCAGCTAGCGCCACCCTTCCGGACGTAAGGACCAGCCCGATGCCCGCATCGTCAGATGACGTCAACACGGAGCGATGGGCCTCCAACTCGCTGTACCCCCCGATTATCGCCCCGGCCACCTTGCCCGTAGCACTGCTTTCCTCCATGCGCGCGACGGATCTTGCATCCGTCCCAGAGAGGCCGCCGAACACGGAGAGGCCCGTGCGTACGGTGTCGTGCAAGGTGGACTTTTTCAGGTCGACAAAGCTCCCGTAAGAAGCATTAACACCCGTGCCGCGGCTCGATTCGAGCGTCGACCCGTCCATCACCAGGGTTGCCCCGTATGCGTTGACATAGTTCGACACAGCGTCGCGCAAGGTCAAAGTCGACGCCTGACTCAGCTCCCATAGGTCACGGACATTTCCGGGTCCTGACACAACGACCGACTGGCCCTTCGAAACCGTCCTGGCATCGGTCACGGTCGCCATGCCAACTGCGCCGAAAAGCAGTAAAGAACCGCGCGCAGCGATCGAACAATAACTTTCTCTCATCTTTTCCTCTTCACCGAATCATACAAACGGATCACTCAACGGCGACCCGCGATGGATTCGATCATGTGGCTCGCGGATCAGTCGTAGGCATCGTCCGAATGTCACGTAGGGCCTATCCGACACCGTGTAGTCCATTCGACCTCGAGGCCTTCGCCTACAGCATCACGTCGAACGCCTACACCAGACAGCGACGAACTCGCAGGCGTTTCGTCAGCAGGCGCTGATGGGCAGTCGCCGCCGCAAAACCTAACTTAGGCGAACCCCAACCCACACGGAGCACACGAAGTGGACCGATCCAAAAGCAATGCTGATACCCACCTGCTGCACGAGACATCTGCCGACGATGTACGGCTGCCGCGTATCGATGATCAGATCATCGAGGGCTACTCGCCGCACATTCCGGATGCATACCCGGACGGAACCATCCCCAACTCGTCCATCGCAAACGGCTTGATCGTTCACGCCCCGGTGATCTCGACGGACGGATGGCACACGATCACGGGGAACGTGTTCGACCTGATCATCGACGGGGACGTCGTTCCCGGAACGTCCGTCGAATACACGAGGAAGGAGGATAAATACGTCGTACTTCGACTGCCGCAGGCAGTTGGCACGTCGCTCAGCGAAGGTTTCCACGATTTCGCGTACCGCGACACTCCTGAATTCGGACTGCCTGTCCAGTCGGAAGCGACGCAGGTGCTCATCGACCGCACGCCGGCCGGTGCTCGCCGGTTGCCTCGAATCGAGTTCCCTCTCAGCGTGCAGCGCGAGGGGATGTCGCTCGCGACGCTTCTCTCCCTTCCCGATCAGGTCCTCAGGGGAACCATTCCGGGGTATGCCGGCTTCGACGTGCTCGACAAGCTGCATATCTGCATGAAGAACCAAGGTGGCCGTGAGATCACCCTGATGACGGCCACGGTCTCGCCAGCCGACGATAAGGTCACGCTGCTTGAGTTCGACCGTGCGACGCTCGGACTGGCCGAGGAAAATGGGACGACGAGCTTTTACTACTATGTGGAAGACAAAGCTCAGAACATCTCTGCGGCATCCACTGCGACGCCAATCTCGCTGTTCCTCAAAGGTGCGCCAGAGTCTCTGGATGCCCCTGCAATTCATGCGGCCAGCGACGACATCGTCACCGAACAGGACATCAAGCCTGTTTTGAAGGTTGGCGTACCGGCGCTTACGCCGGCTGCGCAGAAAGACGATGTCATCATCCTTTTCGGCGGAAGTACCGCGCTGCGAGCCATCCGGCTAACCGGGGCTACCGTGTCACCGGGGTACGCTGCGGAAATCGAGCTTGCCTACGATGACGTCTGGGACATTGTGGCAGAGGGACAGGCCACTCCCTTCGACGCCACGTTGTCGTACGTACACATGCGCGATGGCGTCCCAAGTCGATCGACTCCGACCCACCGAACGTTCGAACTGACCGTTCCGGGCGGAAGGGACCCCCATCCCGCTACTGAGCCGAACGAGGGCCTCCCTACACCTGTCCTGCGTGGTAAATCTGGTACGGAGAACCACATCACGTTCGACGATGCCAAGTCGACGGCTACGGTCACCCTAAGTTCCCCGGTATGGCGCGGCGCGCGCGCACTCGGCCTGGAGCCGGACGATGTCGTAACGGCAGTGTTGGCAGATGCACCGATCGGCAAGCCGTTCCGCGTCGTTGATGCCGATGTCCCCGTGTCCATCGAGGTCTTGGCCGACGAGCTCCAGGCGCACGCAGGGACGTTCGATCTGTGGGCTTCCGTGTCACGCAATCTGTCGAAAGCTCCTCACACCTCGATCTCCCGGTCTCCCGCCCAAGCCGTTCGTATTGACATCGAAGGCAGGCTGCCGGGAGGCGGTTCGCTGCAGGGCGCCGTATTCGTCGACGCCGCCAAGCTTCGTGAGGTGAAGAACCAATATGCAGTCTATGAGGTGCATCTCAAAAAAGGATTCACCCCCGTGCGCATCTACGGATACGCAAACATGGCCGTCGGCGACGAGATCGAATTCCACTACACCGGCTTTGACTCGAAGGATGCTGGAAACGAGGTTCCGGCGGCGTCCGGAGTCATCAAATACTCCGTCACGGCAGCCGATCTTGTGCCCAAGGAGGACGATCTCGCGAAGCCACCACGCAAGGTGGCCTTCATCGATCTGAATATCGACAGCAAGATCGTCTTCACGCTCGCATACGGCCGTTTCGAATCGTTTCACACGGTCAGGAACTCGATCGGCCAGGTGAAGGCCGACGCCGAGAAAGTGATCGTTTCCGCTCGGGTCGTCAGCCCCTAACTCAAGGAAAACAACATGGAAGACACGAACATGCACATCGAAGAAGAACCGCGCGCAATCACGCTCATACCGCCGTCGATCTACGATGCGATCGATGGGGGACTGGGCTATGACGACATCGCACGGAATCCTGACAGGATCGTCGTTGTCAGCACGGGACCCTGGGGAGACATTAAGGCGGGTGACAGGGTTGAGATCTTGTGGGGCCCCGGCCTCGACGTCGTGGCAAGTCACCAGTATGAGACCGGTCAGGAACTCGCTCCGCAAATCAAAGTCCCGGCTGCCGCACTGTCCCACTACGGCGAAGGTTACATGCCGCTCGCCGCGCAGATCACTCTTTCCGATCGCGACATTGTCTACCGGACCCCAGTCGCGGAGGTCCTCGTCAAGCTTTCCGTTCCCGGTGGTCTTGATCCCGATCCGGAGACGCCGAGCCGTAACGAGTCCCTGGCTCGTCCCGTCGTGATCCCCAGTACGCTGCCCGATGATCTGGAGGGCATTGTTGTCGAGGTTCCGCCTTACCTCAACATGGCAGAGGGTGACCGCGTGACGCTGCAGTGGCAGACCGTATCGCTGCGGTATGGTCCTCTGACCGCGCAGGAAGTGCGCAAGCCGGTTCGCTTCGACATCGACAAGGCGACAGCGAGTGCGACGGCCGGTGGCGAAGTCGCGATTCGCTATCAGGTTCACGACCGGGTGGCCAACTGGTCGCTGTGGTCCCCCGTAGCGACGGTCGATGTGCCGCCAGGTGATGGCGCCCCTCCGTCGCCCTGGGTGTTGGGAACCGTGCGCGATGAGGGGAAGGCCATCGACCTCGCGGAGGTCGGCGCTCGCGACGTGGTCGTTCGCGTCGAGGGCCATCCCGGCGTACCGGGCGACGAGGTGGTCGTGGCATGGCAAGGCGTTACCGAGAATGGGAAGCCCGTCTCGTTTACATGTCCACCGGCCACCGTACAGCGGCGTGGCCAGACTATCGAGGCCGTTGTACCGAACGACAAAGTGACTCCTCTTGTAGGCGGCCAGGCTTCCGTCAGCTACTCGATGCTCGCGAACGGCGAGCCGTACGCGAAGTCGCAGCGCCGCCGGCTGATCGTTAAAGGGCGCGTGCGCGCACTGCCGGTGCCGTCGGTTGCCGAGGCATCGGGGGGTTTGCTCGACCCGCTCGCTGCAAGCACTGGCGTTCACGTGATCGTCAACGCGTGGGCCGGGGTGGACGCCGACGACCGTTGCTACCTTGAGTGGAATGGCACGAATAGCCACGGGGATGGCACGTTCTATCACGCGACGCTGACCGGTGCCGACGTCAAGCCCGATCACACGCTGGTATTCACGGTACCCGCGGAAGAAGCGACGCGGATCGCAGGCGGATCACTCCGCGTGCGCTACGCCATCTCGGTACGCACTCCCGTGCGTTACCCCGACGGTGTGCGGAACGAACCACTCGTGCACCTTGTGTCGCCGTGGCTGGAACTCGTCGTGGCCGGTTCTGCGACGCCTTTGAGTATTGACTCAACCCCAGTGACCCTCTCGGCACCGATCATCCGCACCGAAAAGCGCGTAACTGTCCCGCCGGCAGGCGCTTTTGTAGCTCGGATGGCGACGGGTGGCGTACCGCCGTATCGTTACTCGGCGAGCAGTGGCGCCGTCGAGGTTGACGAGGCGACTGGGCGCGTGGTGTCGCTGCGCAATGGCGATGCCGTCGTCACGGTGACTGACGCGAAGGGTGCCACGGCGTCCTACCCGGTTTCGGTGAGTGGAGTCCTCCATCTCGTCGACCTGGGATCCGAGATGATGTGGGGGTACGCCTCCGCCGCCGCAGCCAAGGCCGGCGGTCGGGTTCCGCACGTCGAGGAGTGGGATGCCATGCGCGCGGTGTATGGCGGCGAGCCGGGTATCCGTGAGAACGCCGCCTGGTCCGATACCCCGGCGAACTCCGTGACGCGCTACGTGGTGTTCCCTGCGACGGGTGTCCGGGAGGTTCGCCGATCCTCGCTCACGCGACTTGAGCCGGATGAGCGCTGGATCCCTGTCGGACCGACGCTCGGCACCGCCTGGGCCTGGGTGATCCTCGCCCCCGCTGCCTGATTTGCCTACCGGCGGGCGCTGCCGCGGCAGCGCCCGCTATCCACTAAAACACTCATCCTGGAGATCCATGCCATGAATGGCTTTGGTACTTTTAGAAGGCGTCGCTCTCGTCGCACCCTGGACGGCCCGGACAGCCGGTCGATGGGCGACAAGCATCCGTTCATTGCGCCCGGGCTTCCCGCTGCCAGCCTCACCTCCTTCCGGCGCAGCGGCCGGCCACGGGCGACGGTTGAGATTCCTCCGTACGTCGGCATGGCGGAGGGGGACCGCATCGTCGTCGCCTGGGAAAACCGTTTCATTGCGTTGGAACCCCTCACCACGGAACAGGTGGGATCACCGATCGTCGCTAGCATCCCGTCGCCGTTCAAAGGCCTTGAGGCCATGCGCGACGTTCGCATCAGCTGGCGTGTCCTCAATGTGGCGGACCCTACCTCGCGCTGGGCGCCCACCGTCTATGCGCCGCTGCGTGTCAGCGGCTCGTTCGCGCCAACGCCCTGGCTCGAGGGCACCGAAGACGATGCAGGCCACGTGTATCACGTGATGGATACGCGGCGCGAGGACGTCCTCATCCGTGCCGAGGGGCATTTCGCCAACATCGGTGACCGGGTGATCCTTCACTGCGCGTCCATCATGCCCACCGGCAAGGCGGACACGTGGTCGTCGCCGCTGCTCCGGCTCGGGCGCGATGGACAGACGCTCGACATTCCGGTTCCCCTCGACATCCTGAGGCGCGCGGCTGGCGGGTGCTGCACGTTCCACTACACGACCTATGGGCATGAGGAGGCGATGCGGCCGTCGTTTCGTCGACGCATCGACGTTGTCGGCCCCTTGGGACGCTTCGCCGCCCCCAAGATCCCGCAGGCAGAAGGCGCAGTGCTCGATCCCGTCCTCGCCGACGGCGGCGTGGTTGTCGAGGTCCCGCCGTGGCCGGGTCTCGCCGATGACGACGAGTGCCAGCTCTTCTGGGCGGGCACATGCCCCGATGGCACCGAAATCAGCTATACCGACAAGGCCACCGGTAGCGAGGCTCGCGCGCATGAAGGCCTGACATTCCCCGTCCCGCCGAGCGAAGTGCTGCCGCTCGATGGCGGCATGCTTCGGGTCTGCTACCAGGTGAAGACCTTCGTAAAACTCGAAACGCCGGGGGGTCCGCGCCGCGAGTGCATCCATACGCTCGAGTCGGCGGCGCTCGAGCTACGCGTGCAGAAGACCGTATCGCCGCCGTCCGTGGTGATCGACAACCTCAACGGGCTGAGTTATCGCCGGATCGACCAGCTGAAGCGGCCGTATATCACCTTCACGCCGGTCGACGGGCGTTGGACCGTTCGTGGCGGCCATGATGGCGTCCCTCCGTTTCATGAGGGCACCTTCCTCTGTTCGGCCGATGAGCGTGCCGCGATCTGCATCGAGTTTGCGGTGCCCTGCACGTCCGTTCGCTTCGGCTATGGCGCCAATGGCTCCGGTGGCAACGGCTCGCTGGTGCACATCGATATCTTCGATACGAAGGGCGAGGCCATTGGTGAAGCGGTCTACACGGTCCCGCTTAGCGGCCTGCCCGGCCTCTGGATTCACCTGCACTCGATGGATTACGGCGCCACCATTGGTTCGATCGTGGTACGCAAGGACACTACCGGCGTCTCCGAGCGCGTGATCGCGCAAATCGATAATTTCACGCTGACGCGATGAGGGGCGGTAACCGGCCAGTCAACCGCGCTTGCGCGCCCGCATGTCTTCGCGGACGCGATGCAGGCCGCGATATAGCCAGCGCACGGGGCCATAGACGTGGAAGCCCGCGGTCGCGCGGGTCGAGCGAACGACGTACAACGAGCCGCAGGGCTCGTTGTGCGTCGCGAGCAGGCGCTTGTACTGGTTGTCGCCGTAGCCGAAGCTGACCCGCTCGCCCGGGAAGCGATCGAGCAAGCCCGTGATGGCCTGGAAGACCGCGACCGAGCCGATGCCGACCTTTGCGATCTCCTCGTCATAACCGAGATCATCGACCAAATACGTCCCGGCCACGCGGTAGCCATGCACGTAAGCCAGCGGCCGGCCGTCGCGCACGACTACATGGCCAATGATGTGCCCTGATGCCGCCAGCCGCTGGAACAACGCGACCCGCGCCGGATGATCCCATTGCGTCGGCAGGTCGTCGTGGTGCCACGTGCGCGCGTACACCTCGTGCATCAGCCGGCAATACTCGGGCATCGACTCGGGCGTATCGAACGTATGCAACGCGGCATCACCACCAAGCTTGCGGTAGGCCCGGCCGACGCGCTGGCTAAGGTCGGTCCGCCGCTTCTTGTCCATCTGAGCGAGCCACGCCGCCGAGGACGGCTGGTCGCGAATCGTCCACTGCACCTGCTCCAGCAGGTTGGCTGGGACGAGCCGCATGTCCTCGCCCTTGCCCAGTGCCTGAGCGAAAGGATTGGGTAGCGCGCTCTCCTGGATGCGGATAACGCGAATGTTCGCATCGCCGTGGAGCTGGCGGATGATCGCCAGCATCACGGTCGCCCGATCGTCCGCCGATGAAACGACACCCGCGCCCAGCATGCGCAACGCCGCGCCCTCGTAGACCCGCACACGCCGCCCGGCGAGGTCCAGCCGCGCGGTGTGGCGGATCGCCAGCAGCGGCGCGTAGCCGACCATGCGCCCTGCACTGTCGCGCACGACCACCACATGCGGCGCCGTGCCATCGTCGCGGCTCTCCACCTCGTAGGCGATCCAGTCCGGATGCTGGACGATCCCGTCGCAGCCGCCCGGCAGTTCCGCCAGGGCGGCCATCTCGTCGCGCGCGGCGCGCAGCGCGTCCAGGTCATGCAGGGTCGAGCAGAGGTAGTTCATGGGGAAGCCTTCGCCGCCGCGGGCGGCACGGTGGCGAGCACGCGCGAGAGCACGCGCCCGGGCGGCCCCAGCCTGCGGCTGATGCCTGCCATCAACTGGAGATCGTCGGCGGACCAGTAGCGCACCCATGCGCTACCCGGGATGTAGATGGCCATGAACGCGGCCGCACCCAGCAGGAAGCCAAGCCGCGAGGGCGTCGCCTCCGTGGCTGCCCACGCCGCGGCGGTGGCCACCACGCCCACCGCGAAAAGCCGTGTCATCGCCGCCAGCGGCAGGCCGCCCTGTGTCGCCTTGCGCAGGTAGTGGACCGCGAGCGCCATCTCGACGATACGCGTGGCGGCATACGTCCCGACGGCACCCGCCAGCCCGAACGGCGGAATCAGGGCGATACTCAGCACCGCATTCGCGACCAGGGCGACCGCAGCGATCCGCAGGCGGTCGTCCTGGCGGTCGACGACAGTCTGGAAGGCCGCAATGCCGTTACCGATAAGCAGCAGGCCGCCGAGCACCAGCGTCGCCTCGATCGCGGGAATCGCATCCACGTAACGCGTGCCGTACATGAGCCGCACGATTTCCGGGGTGGTGACGACACCCAGCCCCGCGATGCAGATGCCCACGGCCCAATAGAATCGCGTGGCCTCGGAAAGGAAGCGCGCGGCCTTCGCCGTCCCGCTTTCGCCAAACGTCTTGGCCATGTACGGCAGCAGCGTCGAGGTGAGCCCCACGGAGAACAGCTGCACGGCGCCACGAGTCAGCGTGCCGGCAATGGCGAAATAGCCCACGGCGACGGACCCGCTGAACGTGTTCAGCAGGAAGACTTCGATCGTGCCGGTCCTGAACGAGCCCATCAGCACGAGCACGGCGGTGAGCTTGAGGTGGCGTTTCACCCGCGCGGCCATCGCTTCAGGCACGGGGCCCGGCTCAAAGGGCCGGCAGAGCCGCCGGTACATGATCCGGTTGATCAGGTTGAGCAGCAGGCAGGCGATCGTGAACAGCGCAACGAAGGCGAGCAGGCTGGCATGGGCGAACATGGCACCCAGGACGAGCAGCATGCCGATAACGCCACCGATCACGGTGGCCACGGCCTCCGGCTCGAAGCGCTCCTGCCCCTTGCCGATCGCCACCAGCATCGCGTAGTTCGCCTTGGCGACGACCGCCACGACGACGAGCAACATGATCGGCAACAGGGACTGGTCCCACTCCGACGGGCGGAACAACACCGCAACTAGGACGAACAGCCCGATCACACCCAGCGAGCTCCAGCCCTGGATGCGCGCGAACCGTGCGGCGAGGCTCGACGCCAGGCGCGGATCGCCCATGCCGTCGGCTTCGGCGATGAACTTGGTGGAAGACGTGGTCAGCGCATGGTTGGAGCAGACGATCAGCCAGCCGCAAAGCCAAACGGTGAAGGCGTACCTACCGAAATCCGCGGGCCCGAGGGAACGTGCGATCCACACGCTCATCAACAGGCCGAGCGCGTACTCGATATACGTAGACACCGTGACGATGCCGACGCTGCGCAGGACATCGAGGCGGCGGGTCACGGTGAAGCTCCTGGAGCGACCTTATCCGCGTGCGGCGCCGCGCTGCCCACCGCCGCTGCCTTCAGGCCCGCGCCGGCCGGCTGGGCCATCATCCACTGCGCCACGCCGGCGCCGCGGTTGTTCCAGTTGAACCGGCGCAAGGTATCCGAGATGGCCGCACAGGATGGGCTATAGGAATCCGCGATGGCCGCGAAGCGCTTCTTCAGCGCCGCGGCCTGCGCCGCATCCGTCGTGAAGTAATACGCGGCGGCCACGGGAAGCCCGAGTTCCACCGTATGCCCGTCGCTGTACCAGCCTTCGCTCTCCTGGATCTTCGTGATCGCGGCGGCAGGCGCGTGGGAAGACGACCAGTACCACGCGATCTGGCCGTTCGGCCCGGAACAGCCATTCCGCCAGTCGTGCGGCGAAACCAGGAACTTGGGATCGATCCAGCCAAACCGCTCGAGGTACTTGCCGAAGTCCACGATCATCGGCGGAATACGCGGATCGCTCGTCACCAGCCACGCATGCCAGAGGCCATCGATGATGTTCTCGCTCATCCACGGCGATGCGCCACGGACGTCGTCGGGGCCATTCGGATCGTTCTCATGGACGTTCCAGCTGTTGCGCCAGGAGCCGTCGTCCCCGAGCCCATCGGGGTTATGCCGCTGGTGGGCTTCGAGCCAACCGATCCGCGAAGCGACACGCTCGCGATCGCGCTTGTCGCCGGTCAATTCAAACGCCGCAACGGTCTCGATCAGGCCCAGGCCCGCGAGCCGCTCGGTGAAGTAATCTTTCGGCCCCGCATACGGGCCCGGCCGCTCGTTCCAGCCGCCGCTCGCCCACAGGTCGGCCATCTTCGTGACCAGGTCGGCGTCGTGCATGCTGTCGTCGCCGGTGAGTCCCACCGCCAGCGGGATCGGCTCGATGTAGACGTATTTCACGTCGCACGGCTTCTCATCCGGCAGCCAGCCGCCTGCGCAGGAGGGGCTGACCGGCACGCCATCGCGCTTGATCCCCGCCATGTACCAGCGGTAGCTCTCTTCCGCGGCTTCGAGGTAATCCGCGCGCCCGGTGCGCACATACGCCTTGAACAAGGTGGAAGGCCGGTCGAACAGCCACGCCGTGGTGTCCTTCACCGGCAGGTCGCGCGCCCAGCCGAACTGCGCATCGACGTAGCGCGCGTACGCCTCGTCCTTCGCCGCCACGCTTTGCGGGCCGGCGATGAGCGAGGCGGTGAGCCACTGCGGGGTCAACGTCCCCAACGCCGCCGGCTTGCCTTTCACCAGGCCATCCGGATACGGCCAGCCCGGTGCGGATGCCTGGCGGGGTTCGCCGAACGCGAAGTAATACGTGCCCTGCCCGGCGCGGAACTGCGCGCGGACCGCGCGGATGCTGCCGTCGCGGAAATGCCAGGTCAGCATGACCTTGACGTCGGCTGCCACTTCGTTGCCGTGCGCATCGAGGATGCGTACGTCGTGGGCGTCGCGGAGCATCCCTGGGGCGAAGGGAATGCCTACGGATACCGGCATGGCATCGCCCTGCCCGGCGACGCGCTTCACGTCGATTTTCTGGATCGCGGGTGGCAGCGCGCCAGAGGCGACCGCGAGATCGGGGCCAATGATGGAGGCGAGCGCCAGGAGGCAGGCCAGGAGGAAGAGGAAGTGGCGGGTCATGGGGCCCGTGGTATCGGCAACTGGTGGAGAGCATCGCGCGCAAGCGCGCTCCCACATGGGCTTCGTCGTGTCGGTGGCGGCGGAGCATCGCGCGCAAGCGCGCTCCCACATGGGCCGGGCCGAACGGCGACGATGGGCGAAGCCGGGGGTCATGCCACGGACGCGACGGGCGTGGTGGCGACGCGTTCGCCGCGCTCGACCAGCGGTTGCACCGTATGGCTGCCGATGTAACCGGCGCCGCCCGTGACCAGGACCGTGCTCATGCATGCCTCCCCGCCGTCGGCGGGAAGTTCCGCGCCAGCCAGCCGCCGATGCCGTCGACGAGCCGCGCGCGGTCGCCGGTAAGGATGTAGGTGTGATCGGTTTCCGCCCGGTAACTCGTCGTCACCCCCGGGTGGTCCATGACCTTGCCGAAGCACTCGCGGAACTGCCGCGCGTGGTTGAAGCAGTAGCTGATGCCGCCGGAGTACACGAGGTAGAGCTTCATGCCGCGGCCCACCATGCCGGTGAAATCCGCGATCACTTCCTCGCGCGGCGCGGGCGCCACCGAGAACACCGGCTCGGATGCCGGCTTCTCCGTCACGACACCACCCGAACGGCTGCGCAGGAAGCGCGCCCAACGCGCCGCGTCGAACATGCGTGGCAGGTAGTGGCGCAGCTTGTAACCCAGGGTCTGGTAGGCATACCCATCGAGGAAGACCGCGCCACTGACGCGTGGGTCGCTGGCGGCGACGGTATGCGCGTTCTGCGCGCCCGAACACAGGCCAACGAGGACGAAGCGTTCGCAGCCGGCACGTTCCGCCAGCAGCTTCATCGCGTCGTCCACATCCGCGCAGACTTGCTGCGTACGGGTGAGCCCGCCGCCGGCGGCGCCGCTATCCCCGAGCGTGGAGAGATCGAAGCGCAGCGTGGGATAGCCCGCCGCGTTGAGCTGGCGGGTGAGCTCCACGTGCAGGCGGAACGGGCCAATGCGGTGGACCAGGCCGGCGTTGAGCACGATCACCCCGGTCTCGCCCCGCGCGCCCTCGGGCACGCCAGCGATACCGACGAGGTGCCGGGCGCGGCCAAAACGGAACGCTTCCTCGCGCATCATGCGTTCTCCGTCAGTCGGCCAGTGACGGCCTGGATCAGGGGGTGCGAAAGAATCGCGGACTCGAGCCGGCGCAGGTCGCTCCACGGCGTCGGGGGGCTGATCGCCGCCACCGTGCCGCGCCGCGAGAGCAGGTGTTCCCAGCGCGGTGCAGCGCTGGCCGGCAGCGAATCGAGGACCAGGGTGGGCACGTTCGGCGGAGCGACGCGCAGGCCCTTGATCTGCGTGCGCAGGCCTTCGCCGATATCGAAGCCAAGCCACTGCTCGGCGACATCCGCATGCGTGCGCGGCTGGTTGAAGCGGTCGCCATCCTCGCGCAATGCATGCTGCAGCCCGTCCAGCGCGCTCACGTAGTCATCGCCATCCACCACGGGATCCCAGGCGATCACCTCGCCAAACCGCGCACGGTCTGCGGCGGCCAGCGCAATGCTGCCACCCAGCCGCGCACCGAAGGCGACAACCCGATCGACGCCGGCGCGTGAGCGGAGCTCGCCCGCTGCGGTCACGGCGTCGCCGATGCAGCGCTGCCAGTCCACGTCCGTGCTCTCCCCGGCGGAGTCACCCGTGCCGTGGTAATCGAAACGAAGCACGGCAAGGCCCTGCGCCGCGAGCGCCTGGGCCAGCTGGCGGTAAAGCCGGTGCGTGCGGATCAGCTCCTGGCCCAGCGGCGGGCACATCAGCACCGCGCGCCGCGGCGTCGAAGCCGGTGCGTGGTACATGCCGAACAACCCGCTATCGGCACCGAAGAAGAACGGCAGTTCGGGGTCGATACGCATGCTTACCTCCGGTACACCACGCCGATGAAGAACTGGGTTTCGCGATAGTCCTGGCCCACCGCATCGCTGGTGCGGCGCTCGCGGGCGACCGCGGCATGCCAGCTCCAGTGGCGGTTCCATTGCTGGCCGAGGTCGAGTCCGAGGCGCACCGTGTTATCGGTGCGGGAAAGCGTGTCGTACTTCAGCCGGTCGAACGTGCCGAAGCCGGTCAGCGTCAGGGTCGGGTTGATCCGGTAACCGACGCCCGCGCTCAGGCCCTTGCCGGTCTGGTTGAACGTGCTCTGGTTGATGTAATTGAGCTTGTTCCACGCGGGCGATACGGTGATGTTCAGGCGCTCGCTCTTCCAGGTCCACGTGGCCTCGAAGCGCTTTTCCTTGTACACATCGGAGCCGATCACCGCGCTGCCGACACCGATGCCGGAGAGGCTGCCGCTACCGAGCCCGCCGGTGTTGGCGAACGGATCGAGCGCCTGGGTGCGGTCAGCGTTGTCGGTTGCGCCCAGCCCGTAGACCGAGGGCGAGGTCATGAGATCCGTGGCCGCGTCGGCGTACTGGTACGTGCCCGCCACCGCCAGTGAGTTGCGCAGCGTCGGCTGCCAGCCGATCTGCAGGCGCAACAGCGGCGCGGAACGGTTGCGCCCCTCGTTGAAATCCAGTTTCGTCCCGCCCAGCATGATGTTCGCATCGAAATGCGCCAGCTGGCTCGTGTAGCGCAGGTACGCTTCCTCGCGCTTGTAGTTCGCACTGCTCGGCTGGTTGTCGAAATCGACCTTCTGGTACTCGAGGTTCCCTGAGATGGTGTCCGTCGGCGTGAGGTCGCGGAACAGGCGGAACGCCACCAGGCCACGGTTGGAATCGAACTCGTCCACCTTCGAGGCATAGCTGTTGATAAAGCGCAGCTCGAACTGCGCGCGCGTGGCATCGCCCAGGCGCATCCGCAGGGTCGGGCCAAGCGCCAGCACGTTCGTCTGCTGCTGGTTGTCCGGCGCATCGGACTGGAGCTGGTCCACGGGCTGGACGCCCGCGTAGTCCTCGACCGAGAAATCGAGGCGGTCCGGCATGACCGTCCAGTTGCCCTGCCCCACGATCTGGGTCTGGGTCTGAGAGTCGAAGTGGTTCTGCAGGTACTTGCGGTACTCGAACGCGCCGGCCACGTTGGCCTGGAACGTCGAGCCGGTCTGGTTGAACTGGAACGTGGCACCTGGCGTCAGCACGTTCTCGCTGATCGGGTTATCCGGGGAGAGCGCAATGTTGTTGCTGTGCTCAAGGCCGGCGTACAGCGTGTAATTGAGCGTGCCGGCCTGGCTGATCGCCGGTGCCGCGCACGCCAGGGCCAGCAACACCGCATGGGTGAGCCTCTTCACTGCCGGCATGTTCCCTCCCCTGGAGCCGAGGCTCACGGTGACTCGTTGAACACCACGCCCGCGAGCTTGGCGGGATCGAAATTGGCGACGGCCTGGTTGATGGCCGCTGACGTATCGCGGCCGTATCCGGCCACCAGCACGACGAAGTCGGCGAGGTCGGAAAGGATGCGGGCATCCGGCGCGCCCTTCACCGGCGGGCCATCGAGGAACAGGTAGCGATCCGGGTAACGGCAGCGCAGCGAATCCAGCACCGCGCGCATGCGGAACGACGAGAAATACTCGCTGCTGTTCTCGCGCGGCTTGCCGGCCGGGATCACGCGCATCCGCGGCACGCCCGTCGGGTACATGATCGAGGCGATGCCGCGCGACGGGTGCTCGAGGAAATCGACGAGGCCGCCGGTCGCCGGTTCCACGCCCAGCGCCTTGTGCTGGTTCGGGTAACGCAGGTTGCAGTCGATCAGCAGGCTGGTCTTCGACTCATCGAAGGCGAAAGCCGTGGCGAGGTTGCGCGAGATGAAGCTGCCACCCGAGCGTGGGCTCACCGAGCACACCAGGGTGATGAAGTTGCTGTCGCCACCCATCTCGAGAAGGCGGGTACGGATTCCGCGGAACGCATCGGACTGCTGGCGGACCGACTCCTCGCGGTGGATGAGGCGCTTGCGCTCGCAATCCACCGGGCTGAGTGCGCCGGCTTCGTCGCGCATGCGCGCGATCGAATGGTTCGGCGTGGCATGGGCTTCGTCGTGGGCGGTGGCGACCACGTCGCCAAGTTCGATGTTGTTAACGGCCATATCGAATGTCCTTTAGCCCTTCAGGCGAAGCCAGATCACGAGGAGGTACACCATGGCCACGCCCAGCACGATCATCCCCAGCATCATGTTGTGCAGGTGGCTGCGGCGGCGGTCACGCGGCGTCGGGTAGAACGGCACGGAGGCCAGCACCGCGAAGCCCGTGGCACGTTCGAGCTGGGCGACGGAGCGCACGCGCGGGTCGAAGCGCGCCACCATGAACAGCAGGCCGATGGGCACCGCGAAGGCGAGCGCCAGGCCGGCCAGGCCGAAGTGCATGAAGCGCAGGCCCGAGGGCACGAGCGGCATCACCGCCGGGTTCTGCACCAGGAAGGTCAGGCCGCGCTGCTCGGCGTCGAGGTTCATCGACACGCGCGCGTTCTCGCGGCGCTTCAGCAGGTCCTGGTACACATCGCGGTTCACGTTGTAGTCGCGGGTGAGTTCCGCCACGACGTTCTCGGAGTTGGCGATACGCTTGCTGCGCTCCAGTTCGGCCTGCAGCATCGATTCGCTCGCCCCGACGCGCGCCGCGCTTGCAGCGGCATCCGCGCGGGTCTGCGCCAGCTGGATCCGCATCTGCTGGTACACCGGGTTCATCGCGACGCTATGGTCGACCTGCACGCCCGAGCCCACGGCACGCGTGGCATCGGCCGAGGCCATCTGCCGGCGCACGTCCTCGATCTGGTGGCGCAGGCGGATGACGTCCGGATAGTCGTCGGTGTAGTTCAGCAGCAGCTTGTCCAGCTGCCCCTGAAGGTCGGCGAGCTGGCTCTGGTAGACGCCGCCGACCGTCTGCACCGAGTTCACCTCGGATTCGCCGCTCAGTTGCGAGTTAAGCGCGGACGCCTGCGACACCTTCTGCATGTAATCCATGCGGTTGGTCTCGATCTGCGTACGTAGCTGGCTGATCCGCGAATTGGTATCGGTTTCGCTGCCAGGGCGCGCATCGGCATTGGCGTCGCGATAAGCCTTCAGCTTGTCTTCCGCATCCGTGAGCTTGGTGCGGTAGGCCTCGACCTGGCTGTTGATGAACTCGTAGGCCTCGCGGCTTTCCTGCTGCTTCGACGCCAGGCTTTCGCTGATGAAGCGCTGGCCGAACGCGCGGGTCACCTCGAAGGCGCGCCGCGGGTCGGAATCGAAGTAGCTGATGGTGATCAGGTTGTCGCGGGTGTTGGTGATCTTCGTCCGCGCCTTGATGCCTTCGATCAGCTTGTCGCGCTCGATGGGTGTGGGGTTGGACGAGGCCCAGCCACCCGCCTTGAGCACGCTGTCGAGGACCGCCTGGCTGAAGATCACGTCGCGGGCGATACCCGCGCGGTTCTTCGTGCCGGTGGCGGAGGCCGCGCCTTCCATCAGTGGCGTGATGATGCTCGAATCCTGCGCCAGGATCGTCACCGACGCTTCGTACTTCTTGGGCCACAGCATGCCCACGACCAGGGCGACCAGCGCGATCGCCGCGAACACCATGCCCATGGTGAGGCGGCGCCTGCGTGCTTCACCCAGCAAGGCGGGCAGCATGCCCGCGAAAGGAACGACTTCCCCACTCATCGATTGATCCTCTTGCGCCCGGCCAGGGCCGGGCGGTCGGTCAGAAAGCGCGCTGCGGAACAGTGATCACGTCGCCCGGCTGCACCGGGTAGTTGTTGGCCAGGTCGCCCTGCTGAAGGATCTTCTGCAGCTGGATCGAATAGGCCTGCGAGGTGCCTTCGCCCGTGTGCCGGTAAAGCTCGGTGCGATCAGGCGCCGCGAACTCCGTGGTGCCGCCCGCGGCCAGTACGGCATCGAGCACGGTCATGCCCTGCCGGTACGGGATGGAGATGGGGCTGCGCACCGCGCCGGTGACGCGAACGCGCGAGAGGTATTCATGGCTGCGCAGCGCGGTGAGGATCACCGCGACCTGCGGATCGCGGATGTACTGCGCGAGCTTCTGCTGGATCTCCGCACCCACCTGGTCGGTGGTGCGGCCACCCGCGGGAATGTCACCGACCAGCGGCACGGTGATCTTGCCGTCCGGGCGTACCGGCACGCTGACGCTCAGGTCCGGGTTGTGCCAGACGGTGATCTGCAACTGGTCGTCCACGCCGATGAGGTAAGCCTCAACCACAGGATTGGTGGCATCCATCTTCGGTGGCGGGAGCGTGCTGCCGCCGGTGGCGCAGGCCGCCAGCTGGATGGCTGCGATGATGGTGGCGATGCGATTCCAACGCTTCATGATGACGACCCGTCCCCTGTGTGTTCACTCGGCCGGTATCGTCATTTCTACGGGGCCCCGCGTCCATTCCGACAGCCCGCCTATGCCGTTTGACCGACGGTGGAAACCTGCGGTTTGCGCGATGATGGCCCTCCCGCGAATCGTTCAATCCGGAGCGGTTGGCTTTGCTTGAAGACCTGATTTCGCGCCTGCTGCATCCCGCGGTACAGGCCTTGCTGCTCGGCCTGCTGGCCGGTGGCTGCGTCCTTGCGCGCAAGCCCCGCGCCGCGCTCGTCGCAGGCGCGTTCGCGGTCGCGTGGATCTGGGCAGCCTCGTCGCCTGCCGTGGCCCTGCGCCTTCGCGACGGCCTGGTGGGCACGCCTGCCCCCGGCACCCCACGCGACGCTATCGTCGTCCTGGGTGGTGGCACCCTGCCGGTCGGCACGTGGAACGAAACGCCCACGCGGGCGGGCGTCGGCCTGAGCCTGTGGCAGGAGGGCTACGCCCCGCTGATGCTGGTCTCCGGCAGGGACCAGGCCCGGGCACTCGCCCGCGGCTATAGCCGCGCCGGTGTGCCGTCAGCTGACCTGCGGGTCGAGGCCACGAGCGCGAATACCCACGAGAACGCGCGCAACACCGCGGCGCTGTTGCGGACCGACGGGCTCGGCAACATCCTGCTGGTGACGTCCCCCATCCACATGCGCCGCGCGTCGGCGGCGTTCCGCCACGAGGGCATCCACGTGGCGCCGGCGCCGTCCGACGACGATAACCACGCCTTGCTGAGCCGCTCCGCGGGCTGGCTGCCAAGGCGCGAGGCACTCACCCTCACCGCCCGTTGCCTGCGCGAATACGCGGCGCTGTGGGTCTACGCCCGGCGCGGCTGGATCTAGACCGCCGCCACCGGGCCGAACTGCTTGTAGACCACCTGGTCCCAGACGGCTTCCACGTCGCCATCCGCCAGCATGTCGCACGCGCTGCGGCCGGCGAAGGCGCGCTGTGGCATCACCAGCCAGCGCGCCGCGCGCTGGCGGTCACCGATGCAGCACAGCACGAGTTGGGCGAGCGGCGGGTGGCTGCTTTCCAGGGCATCGAGGGTCCGCCCGATGGCGGCTTCGCGCGCATCGTGCAGGCGGGTCAGTTCGCTCGAGAGGTCGGCGAACGTCGGGGACGGTCGGGGGCTTGGCTGTGGCATCGCGGGAATCTCCCGTCAGGCGCGTTGGGGAAAACCTAGTCCCCTGCGCCACTGCCGCGCTTGTATCGGCTTGATGCGTCTTCCCGCCGGTTGCTACGGATCGCCGGTTTCGATCTGCAGCGAGGTCTTGCCGTCGCGACGGATAAGGCCGGGGCCGAACTGGGTGACCTTCCCGTCCTTCAGCACAACGGTGTAGTCCTTATGGGAGAAGGAGAACCGGCCCGGGCGGCGGTCCAGCCAGCTCATGACCTCGTAGCCGACGATGCTCCGGTCGGAGTCGGGCGGCCCCAGGCGCTCGAGCACGTCGTCGCGTGAGGTGCCGACTTCCAGCCGCGAGACCTTGGCCGCCATACCCTGGCAACCGGCTAGCGCGACGGCAATGGCGGCCACGGCGATCAGACGTTTCATCGGCACCCCGGTGTCGAAAGGCATGCGCCGGATGGTAACCCACCGTCGCAAAACGATGCGAGCCGGGTAGCATGGGCGCAGGCGTGACCGGGGGAGGAGCCATGGCGCTATTTGAAAGCATGATCCTGCTGTCGCTGCTGGCGGTGGTCCTGCTGCGGCTGTCGCGGCGCCTGGCCCTGCCGTATCCCACGATCCTGGCGGCCGCCGGCACCGCCGTGGCGGCGTTGCCCTGGGCGCCGCACATCGCCATGGACCCCAAGCTGGCCCTGGTCCTGTTCATCGCCCCGGTGCTCCTCGATGCCGGCTTCGACATGCCGCCGCGCACCCTGCGCCGGTTCTGGCTGCCTACCGTGTCGCTGGCGGTCGTGGCGGTCATCTTCACCACGGCGGCCGTGGCCTGGCTCGGCGTCGCCTGGGCCGGCATGCCGCTGGCCGCCGCCATCGCCCTGGGCGCCATCGTCGCGCCGCCGGACGCGGGTGCCGCCACGGCCATGCTCTCCCGGCTGAACCTGCCGCGGCGCACCGTGCAGGTGCTCACGGCGGAAAGCCTGCTCAACGATGCCTCCGCGCTGCTGATCTTCGGCGTGGCCGTGCGCACGGCCATGGCCCCGGATGGCCTGGCCCGGACGCTGCCGATGCTGTTGCTCGCGGTGCCTGGCGGGATCCTGCTCGGCTGGGTGCTGGGCCGGCTGTTCGTCGTCCTGTCCCGTGAACTGCGCGGCACGCTCAGTGCCACCCTCTCGCAATTCGCGGGCGTGTTCGGCATCTGGATCATCGCCGAATCGCTGCACGTGTCGGCGATCCTGTGCGTCGTCTCCTTCGCCATGACGATCGCCCACGTGCTGCCGGGCGAAACGCCGCCACGCGATCGCGTGCACGCCTATTCGGTGTGGGCGGCCGTGGTCTTCATCTCCAACGTCATCGCCTTCCTGCTGGTCGGCCTGCAATCGCGCAGCATCGTGGCGCGGCTGCAAGGGCCGCAGCTCGAACACGCGCTGTGGTTCGCCGGCACCGCGCTACTCGTGTGCATCGTGGTGAGGTTCGCGTGGGTCATGCTCTACAACGTGCTGCTGCGCACGTTCCGCAAGAGCCAGCCCAATCCCACGCCGCAACAGGGCCTCGTGGTCGCATGGTGCGGCATGCGCGGGCTCGTCACCCTGGCTACCGCGCTCGGCCTGCCGGATAACTTCCCGCAACGCGACCTTATCGTGCTTACGGCGTTCGCAGTAACCGTAGGCACACTGGTGTTCCAGGGCACCACGCTGGCGTGGCTGGTGAAGTACCTCCGCTTCGATCGTGACGCCACGCTGCAGGCCGATGCATCGAAGGTACGGCTTGCCCTACTGGATGTCGCGGAAGCAACGCTCCAGGGCGAAACCGACGAAGCCGCGCAACGCACCCGCGAACACTATGCCGACGCGCGCCGCGAAGCCGAAGCCGGCCACGACCCGGTCACCGGCACGCGCATGTCGGAACTGAAGCGTAGGGGCCTGCAGGCCAAGCGCATACGCCTGCTGGAAATGCGCCATAAGGGCGAGATCGAGGACGACGTGTTCCACCTGCTCGAGAACGAGCTGGACTGGTCGGAGCTGGCGGTGACACGCCCCGACGACCGCGAGATCGTCGAAGGCTAAGCCACCCGGAGAGAGCTCTTGTGGGAGCGCGCTTGCGCGCGATGGCCTACCTCACCGTAGAAGGCACCGCAGGCGCCTGCCCCACCGGCTTCCCATGCGGATCCAGCGTATGCCCCTCCGCATCCGTATCGTGATGTGCCGCGTCCTTCACCTTCGGCGTCACACCCGTCGCCGGCTTCACCGGCGCAAGCCCACGCTCCGTTGCCCCGGCATCCGAGGCCGGCTGCACCGGCGCCGATGCGGGATTCGGTGAGGTGGGCGTCTGCGGCGGCACCATCGCCGGGTTCGCAGGAGCCTGCGGCGAAGTGGCAGGCTGGCTGGGCCGCGTCGGCGAGGTCTGCGTCGGCGACGACTGCGATGGCGCGGTGGAAGGCGAAGACGCCGATGGATGCGTCGGCATGGATGGCTGCGAAGGCGACGACGCCTGCGCAAACGCGGCGGGGGTGACGAAAAGGAGGGCAAGCATCAGGGAGTTACGCATGATGGTTCCACCAGGGTTTGCGCATGCACGCGACACCACGGACCCTACCGCCCCCGATGTGAATACCCCGCCTGCCTGCTAGGCTCAGGCCTTCCCATTCCGGAGACACCTGATGCTGCTCGCCCTGATCTTCGCATTCGCCGGTGCTGACGGCTTTGATGCGCGCGTGCAGGCCGCGAAAGCGCTGGAAGCGAAGCCCGATGGCAAGGCCTGGCAGGAGACGCTGTGGGACCGGATCGGGAATCCCGCGACGGATGCGCTGAAAGGCTGCATCGCTAGTAATGCGCCCGCGGACAAGCGCGCGTTCACGCTGGTCGCGAAGGTTGATGCGAAGGGGCAGACCAGCGATGTGGTGGTGCAGCCGGCGACGCCGGTGGCTACGTGCTTTGCAGGACAGTTCGCGACCTGGTCGCTGCCGGCACCGCCGAAGGCGCCTGCGCCGTATCCCATGGAGATTGATATCTCCATGACGAATTGACGATGTTCTTGTGGGAGCGCGCTTGCGCGCGATGGGGCCTGGCGCAAGCACCCATCGCGCGCAAGCGCGCTCCCACAACGGCGTTAGCCGGGCTCAGTTGAGCTCGTCGGGGTTCGGGCCCATGCGGTTGCCGGTGTCCAGCTTCGCGATCGCGGCCATGTCTTCCGGCGAGAGTTCGAAATCGAACACGTCGATGTTGGAACGGATGCGCTCGGGCGTGACCGACTTCGGGATCACCATGTGGCCCAGCTGCACGTGCCAGCGCAACACCACCTGTGCCGGCGACTTACCGTGCTTCTTGCCGAGCTGCACGAGCGTGTCGTTCTTCAGCAGTTCGCCGCCCTGCCCCAGCGGGCTCCAGGCTTCCGTGATCACGTTGTGCTTGCGGTTCGCGGCGACCACGTCGTTCTGCGCGAAATCCGGATGCACCTCGATCTGGTTCACCACCGGGGTGACGCCGGTCTCCTTGACGATCCGGTCGAGGTGCGCGGGCTGGAAGTTGCTGACACCGATGGAACGGACCCGGCCTTCCTCGCGCAGGCGGATGAACGCCTTCCACGTATCGACGTAACGATCGTGCTTCGGCGTCGGCCAGTGGATCAGGTACATGTCGAGGTAATCGGTGCCGAGCTTCTTCATGCTGGCGTCGAACGCACGCAGCGTCGAATCGAAGCCCTGCTCCGAATTCCACAGCTTGGTGGTGAGGAAGATATCGCCGCGCGCGACGCCGGCCTTCGCAAGCGCATCGCCGACGCCGGCTTCGTTCTTGTAGATCGCGGCGGTGTCGATCGAACGGTAACCGGCTTTCAGCGCTTCCTGGACGGCGCGCGAGGTTTCATCGTCGGGGATCTGGAAAACGCCGAAGCCGATCTGCGGCGCCTTGTGGCCGTCGTTGAGGCCGAGCAGCGGGACGGAATGTGCCATGCCTTGTCTCCTTGGGGAGGGGGAAACCACCTGCCATGGTGGCAGGTGGCCCCGCATGCAAGGCGTGACGGTCAGTCGTGGCGGACGGCGTAGTGCGATTCGACGTAGTTGTCGAGGATGGCCACGAACTCGTCGGCGATGTTGTCGCCGCGCAGCGTCATGGCCTTCTCGCCATCGATGAACACCGGCGCGGCCGGCGCCTCACCGTTGCCCGGCAGGGAGATGCCTATGTTGGCGTGCTTGGATTCGCCCGGGCCGTTGACGATGCAGCCCATCACGGCCAGCGTGAGGTTCTCCACGCCGTCGTACTTCACGCGCCACTCGGGCATCCGCTCGCGGACATGCCCCTGCACGGTCTTCGCCAGTTCCTGGAAGAACTCGCTGGTGGTGCGGCCGCAACCCGGGCACGCGGTGACCAGCGGCGTGAACGCGCGCAGGCCCATGGTCTGCAGCAATTCCTGGGCCACGATGACCTCGGCCGTACGCGACTGCCCCGGTTCCGGCGTGAGCGAAATGCGGATGGTGTCGCCGATGCCTTCCTGCAGCAGCACGGCGAGCGCAGCGCTGGATGCGGTGATGCCCTTGGAGCCCATGCCGGCTTCGGTCAGCCCCAGGTGCAGCGCGTAATCGCCGCGGCGGGCCAGGTCGCGATAGACCGCGATCAATTCCTGTACGCCGGAGACCTTGCAGGACAGGATGATCCGGTCTCGCGCGAGACCCAGGTCCTCCGCGCGGGCGGCGGAATCGAGTGCCGAGCGGATCAGCGCTTCGCGGGCGACGTGTCCGGCATCCCACGGGTCGGCGCGGCGGGCGTTCTCGTCCATCAGCGCGGCGACCATCGACTGGTCGAGCGAACCCCAGTTGGCGCCGATGCGCACGGGCTTGTCGTAGCGGATCGCCATCTCGATGATCGAGGCGAACTGCGCGTCCTTCTTCTTGCCGAAGCCGACATTGCCCGGGTTGATCCGGTACTTCGCCAGCGCCTCGGCACAGGCCGGCTCGCCTTCCAGCAGCTGGTGGCCGTTGTAATGGAAGTCGCCGATCAGCGGCACCGAGACGCCCATCATCTCCAGGCGCTCGCGGATACGCGGCACGGCGGCGGCTGCGGCCGGGGTATTCACCGTGATACGGACCATTTCCGAGCCGGCGCGGGCCAGCTCGGCGATCTGCTTCGCCGTGGATACCGGGTCCTCGGTATCCGTGTTGGTCATGGACTGCACCACGATGGGCGCGCCACCACCCACCTGTACCTTGTCGATAACGACACCGGTGCTGGGGCGGCGGGGTTCGGCTTCCGCGGGGCGCGGGCGGATCAGGTCGTCGGTCATAGCGGGCCATTTTAGCGCAAGCCCGTGACAGCCGCCCTAATGGTCACAAGGCATGCATCTGGCTTATCGATACACTCCGCCCATGAACCTCCACCGTCCCACCGCCTTTTCCACCCGCCAGTTCGCTGAACAGGCCCTCAGTCGCAGTGCCGGCGCGCCCCTGATCGGCGGTAATGCCGTCGACCTGCTGATCGATGCCCAGGCCCATTACGACGCCTGGCTCAAGGCCATCGCCGGGGCGAAGCGCCACGTTTTCCTCGAGAACTACATCATCCGCAACGACCGGATCGGCCAGGCCTTCCGCGATGCGCTGGTGGAACGCGCCCGCGCCGGGGTGTTCGTCGCGGTGATCGCCGACTGGGCGGGCTGCCTGGGCCAGTCACGCTCGAGCTTCTGGAACCCGCTGCGCCAGGCCGGCGGCGAGGTCCGCATCTACAACCCGCCGCGGTTCGGCAGCTCGTTCGGCTGGATCAGCCGCGATCACCGCAAGGTCCTGGTGGTGGATGGCGAGACCGGCTTCCTGTCCGGCGTGTGCATCAGCGAGAAGTGGCTCGGCGACCCGGCCCGTGACGTGCCGCCATGGCGCGACACCGGGGTGATGCTGCGCGGCCCCGCGGTGGCCGAGATCGAGCAGGCCTTTGCCGATAGCTGGCGCGATGCCGGGCCCGCCGGTTTGCCCGAAGATCCACGCGTGGCCCGGCATGAACCTGCCGCCGAGGCGGGCGAGGTGAATCTCCGGCTGATCGCGACCCAGCCCAGCACGGCGGGCATGTACCGCCTGGACCAGATGGTCGCGGCCATGGCCACGAAGACGCTGTGGCTGACGGATGCCTATTTCGTGGGCGTCGCACCGTATGTGCAGGCGCTCTCCGCCGCCGCGCGCGATGGCGTCGACGTCCGCCTGCTGGTGCCCGGCAGCAGCGACATCCCGATGGTGGCGGGCATGTCGCGCTCCGGATACCGGCCGCTGCTGAAGGCCGGCATCCGCGTCTTTGAATGGAACGGTTCGATGCTGCATGCGAAGACCGCGGTGGCAGATGGCCGCTGGGCGCGCGTGGGCTCGTCGAACCTCAACATCGCCAGCTGGCTGAGCAATCGCGAGATCGATGTGGCGATCGAGGATGCCGGCTTCGCGGCGAAGCTGGCCGCCCAATACGAAGCCGATCTGGAGAACGCCACGGAGATCCTGTTGCGCGGCTCCCGCCGACGCACGGGCAACGAGCGCCTGCGTAGCCGCTCCCCGCGACCGCCGCGACCGCGGCATGGCGGCGGCAGCTCGAGCCGCGCGGCAGCCGGTGCGCTGCGTATCGCGAACACCGTGGGTGCGGCGATCACCCACCACCGCGTGCTGGGCGATACGGAATCCGGACCCGTCCTCGCCGGCGCGCTGACGGCCATCGTGCTGACGATCGTCGCGGTGCTCTGGCCCGCGGTGATCGCGTGGCCGCTCGCGCTCATTGGCGCGTGGTTCGCTGTGAACCTGACGATCAACTGGTTCGCCCTGCGCAAGCAGCGCAGGCGGCAGGTGGATGAGCCGGGGCCTTGAGGGAAAGCATCGCGCGCAAGCGCGCTCCCACGAGGAGCGGGGCGCGTGGCTTTTGTGGGAGCGCGCTTGCGCGCGATGCCTACTGCCGCGACTTGAAGGTCAGCGGCTGCGCATCATTGCGCGCCGCGGGCGCCGGCCCGCAGCTGTTGCACGAGCCGCACCCGTCACCGCAGCTGCCCGATGCGCTCGCCGGCTGCACCTTCCTGCCGATCGCACGCAGCACGCCGGCGCGGCCTTCATGGTTCAGGCTGGCCGACACACCCGCCATCACCCGCGTGGAGGTCTTCGGCAGGAGCTTGCGGAACGCCACGTAAGCGCTCGCCAGCACCACGATGCCGATGACCAGCGTTTCAAAGACCTGGAAGCCGCTCACGAGAGCGCCCTCGCGATCTGGTACGTAGCGAACGAGGCCAGATAAGCCAGGCCGAACAGGTAGCCCGCGGCGATCGCCACGTTGCGCCAGGAATTGGTTTCGCGGCGGATCACCGCCAGCGTCGACATGCACTGCGGGGCGAACACGTACCACGCCAGCAGCGACAGCGCCGTGGCCAGCGACCACGAATGTGCGATGACCGGCCCCAGCTGCGTGGCGACGGTGTCGTCGCTACCCGACATGGCATACACGGTACCCAGCGCGGCCACCGCAACCTCGCGGGCGGCGAGGCCCGGGACCAGCGCGATGCAGATCTGCCAGTTGAAGCCGATCGGCGCGAAGATGTACTGCAGGCCGCGGCCGAGCATGCCCGCCAGGCTGTAATCGATCGCCGGCTGGGTCGCGCCATCCGGCGGCCCCGGGAAGCTGGAGAGGAACCACAGCAGCACGGTGAGCGCGGTGATGATGCCGCCGACGCGCTTCAGGAAGATCAGCGCACGCTCCCACAGGCCGAGCGCGACGTCGCGCACGTTCGGCAGGCGGTACGACGGCAGCTCCATGATCAGCGCATGCTCGCTGCGATCCTTGCGGAAGCGCTTCATCACGAACGCCACGCCCAGCGCGCTGAAGATGCCCGCGAAATACAGCACGAACAGCACGATGCCCTGCAGGTTGAAGATGCCGACGGCGCGATCCGGGATGAACGCGGCGATCAGCAGCGTGTAGACCGGCAGGCGGGCCGAACACGTCATCAGCGGCGCCACCAGGATCGTCGTCAGGCGATCGCGCGGGTCGTTGATGCTGCGCGTGGCCATGATCCCGGGGATCGCGCAGGCGAAGCTCGACAGCAGCGGGATGAACGCGCGGCCGGTCAGGCCCACCTTGAACATCATGCGATCCAGCAGGAAGGCCGCGCGCGGCAGGTAGCCGGATTCCTCGAGGATCAGGATGAACAGGAAGAGGATGAGGATCTGCGGCAGGAACACGAGGACCGCGCCGAGGCCCGCGAACACGCCATCGTTGAGCAGGCTGTGCAGCGCGCTGTCGGCCGGGAGGAAACCGGTGACGTACTGGCCGAGCGCGGCGATGCCGCCCTCGATGGCATCCATCACCGGCTGTGCCCAGGAGAACACCGCCTGGAAGATGAGGAACATGAGCACGGCAAGGATGCCCAGGCCGAACACCGGGTGCAGCGCCCAGCGATCGATCGCGTCATCGATGGCGACGGTGTCGCGCGACGTCGTCACCGTCTCCGCGAGGATCGAGCGCACTTCGGCGTGCAGCTCATCGACGCTGGCATGGTCGATCGCCGCCGGGACCACGTCGGGCACGGCCGCATCCAGCCGCTCGACCAGCGCCTTCGCGCCGCCACGCTGGACCGCGATGGTCTCCACCACGGGTACGCCAAGCCGCTGCGAGAGCTTCGCCACGTCGATCACGAGACCACGCCGGCGCGCGGCATCCATCATGTTCAGCGCGAGCACCACCGGGCGGCCAAGGCGGCGCACTTCGAGCACGAAGCGCAGGTGCAGGCGCAGGTTGGTGGCGTCGGCGACGCACACGATCAGGTCAGGCGCGGCCTCACCGGGGTAACGGCCCTGGCAGACATCGCGGGTGATCGCTTCATCCGGGCTCGTGGCATCGAAGCTGTACGCGCCCGGCAGGTCTAGGATCTGCAACGTGCGGCCGGACGGCGCGGTGAACCGGCCCTCCTTGCGCTCCACGGTGACACCGGCGTAGTTGGCCACCTTCTGGCGGCCGCCGGTCAGCTGGTTGAACAGCGCGGTCTTGCCGCAGTTCGGATTGCCCACCAGGGCAATGCGCATCGTCGAGGCACTCATGCCGCACCTTCCACGTTCACTTCCACGCGCGCCGCTTCCGTCTTGCGCAACGCGAAGCGCGTCGAACCGATCTGGACCAGCAAGGGATCGCCGCCGAGCGGGCCCCGGGCCACCAACCGCACCGGCTCACCCGCGACAAAGCCCAGGTCGCGCAGGCGCTGCGCGATGGGGTCGGCGGGATGGGCATCGGTAACGGACTGGACCACGGCTTGGGCACCTTTCGGCGCGTCGGACAGGCGCACTGGGGAATATCTCAAATAAGAACTGTTCGCATTGTACGCCTTTTACCTGACCGCCTGCATCTCATGCAGGGGTTAGACGGACCAGGGTTTTGGCACCACACCTACAGACCGGCCGTTTATGATTCTCATGACACCTTTCGGAGATCCTTCATGCCGGCTGTTGAACTGACCCGCCGCGGCACCGTCGCCTGGCTGCTGATGAACCGCCCGGAGGTGCACAACGCCTTCGATGACGCCCTGATCGCCGAACTGACGGCTGCGATCGACGCAGTGGACGCCGACCCGGAGGTGCGCGCGGTGGTGCTGACCGGTACGGGCGCAAGTTTTTCCGCCGGCGCCGACCTGAACTGGATGCGCGGCATGGCTTCGGCGTCGGAAGCCGACAACCGCGCGGATTCCGAGCGCCTGGCCCGGCTGATGCGCCGGCTGCAGTTCCTGTCCAAGCCGACCATTGCCCGGGTGAACGGCGCGGCGTTCGGCGGCGGCGTGGGTCTCGTGGCCTGCTGCGATATCGCCATCGCAGCGGAAGGCGCCAAGTTCGCGCTCTCAGAGGTGAAGCTCGGCCTGGTGCCGGCGGTGATCTCCCCGTATGTGATCGCCGCGATCGGCCTGCGCCAGGCGCGCCGCCTGTTCATTACCGGCGAGATCTTTGGCGCCGCCGCCGCGCATGCCATGGGCCTTGTCCACGAAACCGCACCGATGGAAGAGCTCGACACCGCGGTCGAGCGCGTGCTCGGCCTGCTGGCCAAGGGCGGCCCCGTGGCCCAGCGCGAGGCAAAGCAGCTGGCACTCGGCATGGGCGGCATGACCGAAGCCGCCATGGAAAAGACCGACACGGCGAACGCCGCCCTGATCGCCCGCCTCCGCGTCTCCGCCGAAGGCCAGGACGGGCTCTCGGCCTTCCTCGACAAGGCCCAGCCCTCGTGGCTGCAATAACGCCCCACGCCTGTGGGAGCGCGCTTGCGCGCGATGGAGAGGGTTCAGCACACCCCATCGCGCGCAAGCGCGCTCCCACCACAGTAGCGCTGTTGTTTTTGCTGTTCAGCGGCACGCTGGCGGCCGAAACGCTCACCCAGCGCATCGATGCACACATTGCCGCGCCGCGCTTCGCCGCCGCCTCATGGGGCATCAGCGTCGTATCGCTGGACGATGGCCACGGCATCTACGGCCACGACGACGGCGAGCTCATGCTCCCCGCCTCCACGGCCAAGCTCTACACCGCCGCCTTCGCACTCGACCGCCTCGGCCCGGATTACCGCACGCACACTGATGTGCTCGCCGCGGGCGAGATCCGGCGCGGCCGGTTACGTGGTGAACTGGTTCTGCGCGGGCGTGGCGATCCCACGCTGAGCGGCGACGGCTGGGCCGACCAGTTGGCGCAGCAGGTCGCCGCCGCCGGCATCACCCGTGTCGACGGCGGCGTGGTCGGCGATGACACGGCCTTCCCCGGCCCGCCGATCGGCAGCGGGTGGGAGGCCTCCGATCTGCAGGAGTACTACGGCGCGACCGCCAGCGGCCTCACCGTCGACGAAAACACCATGGTCGCCACCGTGCGCGGCGACGCCGTCACGCTGACGCCCGTCGATGCGGCAACGACGCTGGCCGAACAGCCCTCGGATACCCCGGAGCTCTACCGGGCACCCGGCACCGCGACGTTGCATGTGCTCGGCGCGCAGCCGCGCAAGAGCCGGCTCTCACTGCCCGACCCGGCGCTTACCGCGGCGCGCCGGCTCACCGCCGCGCTTGAGAGGCACGGCATCACGGTGAAGAAGGAGGCACGCAGCGTGCATTGGCCGATCCCGGCGCCGCAGGGCACCCAGCTGGCGACGCTTCCTTCGCCCACGCTCGGCGAGATCCTTGCTGCCGGCCTGAAGCGCTCGCAGAACATGTACCTGCAAAGCGTGTTCCTGCTTGCGGGCGCCGAAGCACCCGACCAGGCCGCGCCACGCACCGAGGACCGTGCCGCCGCCGCGCTCGCCGCGTGGCTCGCCAGCCGCGGCATCGGCCCGTCGGCCACCTCGCTCGAGGAAGGCACCGGTCTTTCGCGGCACGACCTCACGACGGCGGGTTCGCTGACGCACCTGCTACTGACAAGCGATACACCGGCCTTCCGGGCGTTGCTCCCGGTCGCAGGTGTCGACGGCACGCTGGCCCGCCGCCTGAAAGGCACCGCCGCCGAAGGCAACGTGCAGGCGAAAACCGGCAGCATGAGCTACGTCAACGCGCTCGCCGGTTACGTCACGACGAAGTCGGGCCAGCGCCTCGCCTTCGCCGTCATCCTCAACAACTACAAGCCCACCCAGGGTGCCGCGCCGGTGTCATCCGAAGTGGACGCGATCGCCGTGATGCTCGCGGAAACCCAGGATCACCTCTGAAGGCGGCTTCTTGTGGGAGCGAGCTTGCGAGCGATGCTCTGCCGCGAACCCTCGCTCGCAAGCTCACTCCCACAGGCCATAGGGTGGACAGGTATCAACCGAGGACGGCTGGCAGGTCCTTGCCGATCTTCTCGGGGGTATCGGTCGGGGCGTAGCGCTCCACCACTTCGCCATCGCGGTTCACCAGGAACTTGGTGAAGTTCCACTTGATGCCTTCGGTGCCGAGGAAGCCCTTCTTTGTCGACTTCAGCCACTTGTACAGCGGGTGGGCCTTGTCGCCGTTCACGTCGATCTTGGAGAACATCGGGAACGAGACGTCGTAGGTGAGCGAGCAGAAATCACGGATCTCGGCTTCGTCACCCGGCTCCTGGTGACCGAACTGGTCACACGGGAAACCGAGCACGTCGAAGCCCTGGGCGCCGTACTGCTTCTGCAGTTCTTCCAGGCCCTTGTACTGCGGCGTGAAGCCGCACTTCGAGGCGACATTAACCACCAGCACGACCTTACCCTTCCACTCGGCAAGCGAACGCTCGTTGCCATCGATATCGCGGGCGGAGAAATCGTAGATGCCGGTCATGGTGCTCCTTCGTAGGCGGGTGGAAAGCGCACAGTCTACGCCGCCCGGGGCCTTCGGCTACCATGGGCGCCTTCCCCGCCCAGGCCCACCCCTGCCCGTGATCCGATTCGAAGCCGCGTCCAAGTCGTACCAGGTCAACGGAACGCTGGTCCCTGCCCTGCAGCCCGTGGACCTCGCCATCCAGCAGGGCGAGGTGTTCGGCATCATCGGCCATTCCGGTGCGGGCAAGTCGACCCTGTTGCGGATGATCAACCTGCTCGAGCGGCCCACCGCCGGCAAGGTGCTGGTCGACGGCCGGGACGTGACCCATGCCGAGGGGGCCGAGCTGCGCCGCCTCCGCGCCGGGATCGGCATGATCTTCCAGCACTTCAACCTGTTGAGCTCGCGCACCGTGGCCGATAACGTCGCCTTCCCGTTGCGCCTGCAGGGCGGCACGGCCGAGGCGGATATCGCGGCCCGCGTGGCGGAGTTGCTCGCGCTGGTCGGGCTCGAGGCCCATGCGAACAAATACCCGGCCCAGCTTTCCGGCGGCCAGAAGCAGCGCGTCGGCATCGCTCGCGCGCTCGCCAGCAAGCCGTCGATCCTGCTGTGCGACGAGGCCACCAGTGCACTGGATCCGCAGACCACCGCTTCCGTGCTCGAGCTGCTGGCCGACATCAACCGCCGGCTCGGCCTGACCATCGTGCTGATCACCCACGAGATGGATGTGATCCGCCGCGTGTGTGACCGCGTCGCGGTGCTCGATGCGGGGCACGTCGTCGAACTGGGGACCGTGGCCGACGTCTTCCTGCATCCGCAGCATCCCACCACGCGCCGTTTCGTTGCCGAGGCCGACCACCGCGAAGGGCGCGGCCCGGAATACGCCGGCGTGCCTGGCAAGCTGTTCCGCCTTTCGTTCCGTGGCGATACGACGTATTCGCCGCTGCTGTCGCGCGTGGTGCGCGACACGGGCGTGGAATACAACCTCCTCTCCGGCCGCGTGGACCGAATCAAGGATGAACCCTACGGCCAGCTCACCCTGGCCATGCACGGCGACCGCCTGGACGATGCGCTCGCGCAGCTCCGCACCGCCGGTGTCGATATCGAAGAGGTGACCCGGTGAGCCCGCTGCAGACGTTGTTCCCGAATATCGACTGGGCCGAGATCCTCCAGGCCTGCTTCGATACGCTGTTGATGCTGGCCGGCTCGCTGCTGTTCACGCTGGCGATCGGCCTTCCGCTGGGCGTGTGGCTGTTCCTCACCGCGCGCGGGCAGCTTCACGCGAAGCCGAAGCTCTACGGCGTGCTGTCGCTGGTGGTGAACGTGCTCCGCTCCATCCCCTTCATCATCCTGATGATCCTGCTGATCCCGGTGACCAAGGCCGTTACCGGCGTGAGCATCGGTATCCGCGGTGCGATCGTACCGCTGGTCATCGGCGCGGCGCCGTTCTTCGCCCGCCTGGTGGAAACCGCCCTGCGCGAAGTGGATCGTGGCGTGATCGAAGCCAGCCAGGCCATGGGCGCCACCACAAAGCAGATCGTGATGCGCGTGCTGCTGCCGGAGGCGCGCCCCGGCCTCGTCGCCGCGACCACCGTGACCGCCGTTGCGCTGGTCGGTTACACCGCCATGGGCGGTATCGTCGGTGCGGGCGGCCTGGGTGCGCTCGCCTACCAGTACGGCTATAACGGCTACAAACCGGACTACATGCTGGTCACGGTGGCCTTGCTCGTGGTGCTCGTACAGGTGCTGCAGATGCTCGGCGACTGGCTCGTGGCGCGGTACAGCCGTAAATAAGGCCGGGTTGGCGGGTTTTTGCATCTGGCGGTATGGACGTCTATGCTGTCGCACCGCAACATGCCTGCCTGGACGCCCCCATGAAGAAGTTCCTGCTCCCCCTGGCCGCCACCCTTGCCGTCCTCATGGCTGGCTGTTCTGGCGGCGCCGCGGGTGGCGCGGCGGACGCCGGCAAGCCGCTCACCGTGGCCGCGACCCCGGTTCCGCACGCGGAAATCCTCAAGGAAATCAAGCCGCTTCTGGCCAAGCAGGGCGTGGACATCGAGATCAAGGTGTTCACCGACTACGTTCAGCCGAACATGCAGGTAGCCCAGAAGCAGCTGGACGTGAACTTCTTCCAGACCGAGCCCTACCTCGACGCGTTCAACCGCGAGCGCGGCACGAACCTGGTCAAGGTCGTCGGCGTGCACATCGAGCCGTTCGGCGCCTACTCGCGCAAGTACAAGACGATCGACGAAGTGCCGGATGGCGCCAACGTCGTGATCCCGAACGACCCGAGCAACAACAGCCGCGCCCTGCTCCTGCTGGCCAAGCACAACCTGATCACCCTGAAGAACCCGGGTGACAAGCTGGCGACGCTGAAGGACGTGGACCAGAACCCGAAGCACCTGAAGTTCCGCGAGCTGGAGGCCGCCATGCTGCCGCGCGTGCTCGACGAGGTGGACCTTGCCCTGATCAACACCAACTACGCCCTCGCCGCTGGCCTCAACCCGGTGAAGGACGCGCTGCTGATCGAAGACAAGGATTCGCCGTACGTGAACTTCCTGGTCTCGCGTCCGGACAACAAGGATGACCCGCGCGTGCAGAAGCTCGCCGCCGCGCTCACCTCGCCCGAGGTGAAGGCGTTCATCGAGAAGACCTACAACGGCGCGGTGCTGCCGGCGTTCTGATCGCCGCTGGCCTGATTGAACTTGTGGGAGCGCGCTTGTGAGGTGACCCCCAAAAGTTGGACAGCGGGGTCAGGCGGCTAGGGCCTGGGTCCGGTATTCAACCGGACTCAGGCCATTAAGCCTGAGCTTGATG
>NZ_JBVJMK010000013.1:0-121809 GCF_055584245.1 Luteibacter sp. NPDC104163 | reverse complement strand
CCGCCCAAACACTGGGTGTTTGGGTGGCCCGCGGGGGGGGGGGGGGGGGCCCCCCCCCCCCCCCCCGCGCCCCCCCCCCCGCTCCCACAACAGCTGGAACGCTCAGAGGCGGCGGGGGGCGGTCGAGCCGCGCACGACCAGGTCGGGGCTGAAGCCTTCGTTGTCGATGGCGGGAGCACCGTTGTCGCGTTCGATCTCCGCGATCAGGCGCTGCGCGGCGTGGCGGCCGATGTCGCCGGTGTTCTGCCGGGCGGTGGTCAGCGCGGGCCACGATTGCTTGGAGAACGGGCTGTCCTCGAAGCCGGCGATGGAAAGCTCCCACGGTACGTCGACGCCACCGGAACGCGCAGCGGCGAGTACGCCCGCGGCGATCTCGTCGTTGGAACCGAAGATCGCGGTCGGCGGGTTGCGCAGGCCGAGCAGCTTGCGGGCGCCACGGAAGCCATCGTCGAACGAATAGTCACCCTCGACCACGAGCGCGGTATCGACTTCGATGCCGTACTCGCGCAAGGCATCCTCGTAGCCCTTGTAGCGCTCGGGGCTGGAGCGATGCTCCTTGCCACCCCAGAGGAAGCCGATGCGCTGGTGGCCAAGCTGGATCAGGTGCTCGGTGATCGCGTACGCCGCGTCGCGGTCATCCACGAACACGCACGGCCAGCCATCCTTCGGATCCTGGCGCGCGGAGATGATCCGGACGAACGGAACGTTCTGCTCGGTAAGCGATGCCAGCAGCCCCGGCTGTTCGGACATCGGCGGGCACAGGACCAGGCCCGCGAGGCGGTTGCGCCGGACCAGGTCGCCCAGCTGTTCCGCCAGGCGCGGCGCGCCGGAATCGCAGGGGTGGATCTGCAGGCCGAACCCGCGCTCGCGGCACACGGAGAGCACGCCGTTCTGCATGGCGATGACGTAGTGGGCGTTGGGGTTGTCGTAGACCAGCCCAAGCGCGTAGGTACGCGAGCTGCGCAGGCTGCGCGCGGCCTGGTCGGGCTGGTAATCCAGCGCCTCGATGGCCCGCTGTACCTTCTCGCGGGTCCTGGCATGCACGGAGGGTTCGTGGTTGATGACGCGGGAAACGGTCTTCAGCGACACGCCCGCGCGTTCGGCCACGTCCTTGATGGTGGGGCTACGCAAATCACGACCCTCGATAGCAGGACGGCCATCCTAGCGGATGGCCGTCACCGGGCGAAGATGGGTTATCAGCCCTTGGCGTGCTGGCCAACCTTATGGCCTGCCGCACCGTAGTAAAGGATGTACAGGTAGCACGGCACCATGATGGCCAGGAACACCAGCTGGAAGTCGTGCCCCTGCTTCAGGTGGACGAACAGCTGCGGGATGGCCGCGCCGCCGACGATACCCATGACCAGCAGGGCGGAGCCGAATTCGGTCACGCTGCCGAGTCCCTTGATCGCCAGCGGGAAGATCGCCGGCCACATCATGGCGTTGGCGAAGCCCAGCGCGGCGACGAACGCCACCGACGTGTAGCCGGTGGTGACATAGGTGCCGATCGAGAAGAGCACGCCGAGCACCGCGGAGATCGCCAGGTACTTCTGCTGCGAAACCACCTTGGGGATCAGCACGAGGCCGGCGACATAGCCGACCAGCATGGCGATCAGCGTGTACGAGGTGAAATGCTTGGTGTCTTCCGGGCTCATGCCGAAGCCCTGGCCGTAGGTGCCGATGGCATCGCCCGCCATCACTTCCACGCCCACGTACACGAACAGGCAGAGCACGCCGAGCCACAGGTGCGGGAAGCTGAAGATGCCGCCCTTGGCGTGGCCGATCGCGCGTTCAGAGTTATCTGTGGTGGCACGGATCTCCGGCAGCGAGGAGCGCACCACCCAGATCGCCAGCACGACCAGCAGGCCGGCCATGGCGAGGTACGGCATGTGCACCTTCGCGGCGAACGCGTTGAGCAGCGCTTCCTTCTCTTCCGGCGAGCCCGCGGCGGCGATCTGCTTGTCGAAGCCGCCAATGTTGCTCATGACCACCCAGCCGAACACGAACGGGGCGAGCGCGCCGGCGACCTTGTTGCAGATGCCCATGAAGGCGATGCGTTGCGCGGCGCTATCGATCGGGCCGAGCACCGAGATATACGGGTTGGACGCGGTCTGCAGCAGCGAAAGCCCGGCGCCGATGATGAACAGGCCAGTCAGCGCACCCGGGTACACGCGCATGGTGACGAACTGGCCGAACGTGGCCGCACCGATCGCCATGACGAACAGGCCCAGGCCCATGCCCTTCTTCATGCCGGTCTTCTTCAGGATGAAAGAGGCCGGCAGCGCGAGGAAGAAGTACGAGAGATAGAACGCGCCCGGGACCAGGAACGCGCCGACGTCGTCCAGGTTGAAGGCCAGCTTCACGAAGGTGATCAGCGGGCCGTTGAGCCAGGTGACGAAGCCGAAGATGAAAAACAGGATGCCGATGATGATCATCGGTCCGACGCTCGAATGGCGCGTCTCGCCGACGGCGGCCGTGGTGGACGACATTGGGTGGCTCCCCTGACAGGTGTTTTGATACCGGCATCCGGTGGCGGCACGCGCCGGATCCGTCGTGGATTTGTCCTTTAATGACTCGTGCGCGCAACGTTGTCAATGCGCAGCGGCGGCAGGCACGGGCCACCGGCGTGAAAGTCTGACTTTCGATGTCGCGTCGCCGCAAGCGCCTGATCAAAGGGCGCAAACCGCGCCGTAAGGCCATGCGGGGCAAGGTCCGCGGGGAATCGCCGATCGATCGTAAACGTTTCCTGTTGCGACGCACGATGGAATGTTCCCTGTCCTAGCCATTTGTCCTGTTGACAACGTTGTCATACGGCTCACAGACTGCGCCGGAACAAGGGCGTCACGGAAACTTAATGTGACGGCGTCTCAGGGACACAAGGGGCAAGGCGTGGTTGAACAGGCGAACAAGCGGGAAGCCGTGCGCACGACACGGGCGGAGGCGTTCATCGCCGCCGACGTGGGCGGCACGCATGCCCGTATCGGCCTGGTCCGTCCCGAGCTCGCAGGGGGCACCTTCGAGGTGCTGCGCTACGAGCGTTACGCCTGCGCCGACTGGCCGAGCCTGACCGCCGTGCTCAAGGATTTCGTCGGCCACCTCGAAGGCCAGTTCGCCGTGCAGCATTGCGCGGTGGCCAGCGCCGGCTACGTGCTGGGCGATGCGATCGTCAACGAAAACCTCCCGTGGCCTGTCTCCATCGGCGATATCCGCGAAAGCCTGCACCTGGCCGGCCTTGGCGTCGTCAACGATTTCGAAGCGGTCGCCTACGCCTGCCAGTTCCTGCGTGAGCACGAGACCACCGCCATCATCGAGACCGCCGCGGCGCCCGCCGCCGGCCCGATCCTGGTGATGGGCCCGGGCACCGGCCTCGGTTCGGCGGTACTGCTGCCGGGCAAGCCGCACGCCACCGTGCTGCCGACCGAAGCGGGCCAGATCTCGCTGGCTCCCGGCACGCCGCGCGAAGCCGCCATCCTCGCCGAGCTCGCGAAGAGCCGCGATTACGTTTCCTACGAGACCGCCCTTTCAGGCCCCGGTCTCCTGAACCTTTATCAAGCCATTTCGACGCTGCGCGGGACACCCGCGACGCTCGCCGAGCCGTCCGCCGTCACCACTGCCGCCCTCGCCGGGAACGATCCCGCCGCGGTCGAGGCACTGGATGTCTTCTGCGGCCTGCTTGGCAGCTTCGTGGGCGATCTCGCCCTGCTTTACGGCGCCCGCGGGGGCGTATACCTGGCCGGCGGGATCCTGCCCCAGGTGCGCGATTACCTCGCCGCCAGCAGCTTCGCAGACAGGTTTTTCAACAAGGGCGTCATGCGCGCCTTTCTCCAGCAAGTGCCGGTACGTCTGATGGACCACGGACAGTTGGGTGTGATCGGTGCCGCCGGTCTCTACCTGCACGGTTCGACTGCTCATTGAAGAGCGGGAAAGGAACGCAGGCTCAGTAAATAACCGGGCCGAAAGGCCCTTCGATAGCAACGAAAGCGCGGCGCGGTCGCGAAACCCGCCGTTGCTACATCCTCTGAGGGGAGGACACCATGTCGCATCGTAGGAACCTGCTCACGGCGAGCATTATCGCCGGACTCTGCTGTATCACCGGAACCGTCGCCGCGCAGGATGCGTCGACCCAGGAACCGGCACGCACGCAGACCGCCCAGCAGAAGGCTGACGCCGCCAAGGCGGCCCAGCTCGAGGGCATCACCGTCACCGGCATCCGCGCCAGTCTCGAGAAGTCGCTCGATACCAAGCGCAACGCCGATGCCATCGTCGAAGCCGTCACGGCCGAAGACATCGGCAAGTTCCCGAACACCAACGTCGCCGAAGCGATGACCCAGGTGCCGGGCGTCACGATCGACCGCCAGTTCGGCCAGGGCGACCGCGTGTCCATCGACGGCACCGATCCCAGCCTCAACCTGACGTTCCTCAACGGCCAGCCGGTGTCGCAGACGCCGTGGCAGTACGGCGCGCAGCCGAACCGTGGCTTCGACTTCACCATGCTGGCCCCGGAAATCGTCGGCCGCCTGGAAGTCTACAAGTCGCCGGAAGCCCGCCTGACCGAAGGCAGCCTCGGCGGTACGGTGCTCCTGCACACGCTGAAGCCGCTCGACCTGCCGGCGAACACCATCCGTGGCTCGTTCGGCCTGAACTACAACGACCAGGGCACCGCTGGCACGCGTCCGACCGGCTCGGCGCTGTACAGCTGGAAGAACGCCTCCAGCACCTTCGGCATGATCGCCTCGCTGCAGCACTACGAGGAAAAGATCGACCGCCAGGGCTTCGAGATCTTCAGCTACAGCCCGGTCTCGAAGTGGGCCTCCAGCCCGGCCGTGGCCGCAGGTATCGCCAACGGTTCGCTCGACCCGAACGCGAAGGTGCCCGATGAAGTGAACTCGGCGTGGTTCCAGCAGAAGCGCAAGCGCGATACCGCGACGCTTGGCTTCCAGATCCGCCCGACGGACAACTGGGACGTCGAGTTCAACAACCTGTTCGTCCGCGAGAACTTCGATAACTGGAACCAGTCGCTGTACCCGTTCACCGGCGCGACGCCGGGTAACGTCACCAGCTTCAACCAGGGCCCGAACGGCGTCGTTACCGGCGGCCATGTCTGCGGCAACGACGATCCGACCTGCCCGGCCATCGCGCAGGGCACGTTCGACAGCAACATCCGCAAGTCGGTGGTGCGTACCGTCGCCCATGACCTGAAGTCGACCTTCCACGGTGACGGCTGGCAGCTTGCCGGTGCCGCCGGTTACAGCAAGGCGATCAACAACAACATCTCCCAGGCGGTGATGGAGCCGGTGTACGCCGGTGGTTACACCTGGGATATCAACAAGGGCTTCAACTTCGACAGCCCGGCCGCCGCGCGCGATCCGGCCAACTGGCACATGGGTGACGTGGACGGCCTCGGCGGCTGGCCCGGCAACTACGGCTCGTACTCGGCGCACGCGCGTGATTCGTACGCCCAGCTGGACTTCTCGAAGTTCTTTGACTCGTTCATCAACGAGATCGCCGTCGGTTACCGCTGGAACCGCCACGAAGAAGGCATGAACGCGCACGTGTATGGCGGCAATGCGCCGACCAACCTTGCCGATCTTGGCTTCGGTGGTTACACCGATACGCTCGGCGCGCTGGATGGCCTGGATGGTTCGGCCAACCACGTCATGCCGGACAAGGAAGCGCAGTACCAGTGGGTGCGCAACACCAACGGCGGTAACGAAGACCCGGGTACGTACCTCAACGGCACGTACAAGCTCGTCGAGAAGACCAACGCGGCCTACCTGCAGGCGAACTTCGCCGGCGGCGGCTTCCACGGCAACATCGGCGTGCGTTACGTCGATACCAAGACCGACGGCACCGGCTTCAACTACAGCGGCGCCCCGGTCCTGCCGGCTCCGGCTGGTTCGTGGCAGACCTCGTCGCGCACCACGAAGAACTGGCTGCCCAGCCTGAACGTCGCGTATGACCTGACCGATGACGTCGTGCTGCGCGCCGCCGCGGCCAAGGTGATCGCGCGTCCGCCGTACAACATGCAGGTGAACAACCTGTTCCTCAACGACTCGGTGCTGACCGGCTCGGGTGGCAACCCGAACCTGAAGGACTACAGCTCGAAGAATTACTCGGTTTCGGCTGAGTGGTACTTCGCGCCGCAGTCGTACCTCGCGGTGTCGGGCTTCCTGAAGCAGATCGACAACTACGTGGTCGTCGATTCCGCGCCGGAGAACCTCTACAACTCCGGCATCGTGAACGACCAGACGACGTTCGCACGCCAGGTGGCGCAGGGTCTCTGCACGCCGGATGGCTTCTGCGCGTACTCGATCAGCCGCCCGCGTAACACGGGTTCGGGCAAGGTCCGTGGCGGCACGATCAGCTACCAGCAGGCTTTCTGGGATACCGGCCTCGGCGTCACCGCCAGCTACACGTATGCCAAGGGCACGCTCGATGCGGGTGGCTCGCTGCCGTACAACTCGCAGAACTCGTACTCGGTGAGCCCGTACTACGAAATGGGCCCGTTCAGCGCCCGCGTCACGTACAACTGGCGCAGCAAGTACCTCGCCGGCGGCTACATCGCCGGTGCGCCGCCGGCCACCACGGCCGACTACGGCGACCTGGGTGCCACGCTGGGCTGGAAGCTCAACAAGAACGTCTCGTTCACCCTCGCGGGCATGAACCTGACGAACGAGAAGTACAAGCAGTACCTGACCGTCACCTCGCTGCCGGTCGCGAAGTACACCACCGGCCGCCGCTACATGGCTTCGGTGCATTTCGACCTCTAAGCGTTAGCGTCATGGCTTGGCGGCCACGGATGGCCGCACATAACCCTCGAAGCTTCATTCCCCACGGGCCCGTCGATCAACTTGCCGGGCCCGCTTTTTTTGCCGGGTCATTACGGACACAATCGACCCCTCGCGTTAAACCCGATGGAGTCCTCGATGCGCCGTATCCTCCTCCTCGCCATGGCCACGGGCCTTGCCGCCTGTGCCAGCCAGCCGAGGCAGAACACCGCCCCCGTCGATACGACGCCGCTTTCCCTGATACCGATGCCCGCCCAGCTGGCCCGCGTGCCGGGCCACTTCCGCATCGATGCCTCCACGAAGATCGCCACCGCGGCCGGGGATACCCAGGCGAAGAAGGTGGCCGGGCAGCTGCAGGGCTGGCTGCGCCAGGCGCGCGGCGTCACCCTGCCGATCGTCGAGGGCAAGCCGGGCTCGGGCACCATCTGGCTGCACACCGAAGCCTCGGTGAAGGGCATCGAGGCGTATATGCTCGATGTGGACGACAAGGGCGTGCGCATCGCCGCCAACGATGAAACCGGCCTGTTCTATGGCGCGGTGACCCTGTGGCAACTCGTCACTGACCCTGCCGCGCAGAACGGCGTGCCCGGCGTGCACATCGTGGACAAGCCGCGCTTCGAATGGCGCGGCCTCATGCTCGACTCCAGCCGCCACTTCCAGTCGGTGAGCGAGATCGAACACCTGCTCGACCAGATGGCGATGCACAAGCTCAATACCTTCCACTGGCACCTCACCGATGACCAGGGCTGGCGCCTGCAGATCGACAAGTACCCGAAGCTCACCGAAGTGGCCTCGTGCCGCAAGCCGGTGGGTCCGGATATCGCCCTGACCGGTGGTGCGGACAAGCCCTATTGCGGCTTCTACACCAAGGAAGAAGCGAAGCAGATCGTGGCCTATGCCGCGGAGCGCCACATCACGGTGGTGCCGGAGATCGAGATGCCGGGCCACGCCCAGGCTGCGGTCGCCGCCTATCCGCAGTTCGGGGCGGGCAAGAAGCACACGGTCTCGGGCGACTGGGGCGTCAACACCGCGCTGTTCAACGTCGACGATGGCACCTTTACCTTCCTCGAGGATGTGCTCGACGAAGTGATGGAGGTGTTCCCGTCCACGTACATCCATGTGGGTGGCGACGAGGCGGCCAAGGACGAGTGGGAGCACTCGCCCAAGGTGCAGGCGAAGATGAAGTCGTTGGGCATCGACGATGAAGAGAAGATGCAGGGCTGGTTCGTGGCCCGCATCGGCGACTACCTGGAGCAGCACCACCGCCGCCTGATCGGCTGGGATGAGATCCTCGACGGCAAGGTGCCGGCCAGCGCCACCGTCATGTCGTGGCGTGGGACGAAGGGCGCGATCAAGGCCGCCAACGCCGGCCATGACGTGGTGATGGCGCCCTCGCCGAACCTGTACATGGATTACCTGCAGTCCACCTTGCCGGACGAGCCGGCCGGGCGGCCGATCATCCAGTCGCTCGAGAGCGTCTACATGTTCGAGCCGGTGCCCCCGGGTATCCCGGCTGACAAGGCCAGCCACGTGCTCGGCGAGCAGCTCACGCTGTTCACGGAGTACCAGCCGAACTGGCAGCGCGTGCAGCATGCGCTGTTCCCGCGCGTCGCCGCGGTCGCGGAGCGCACGTGGAGCCCGATCCCGGACTGGAACGGCTTCCTCACCCGCCTGCCCGCGCAGTTCTCGCGCTACCGCGCCGCCGGCATCATGCCGGCCGACAGCGCGTTCGCCGTGGCGATCGATGCGCAGGCCGCCGGCAGCGACAAGGCCACCGTTACCCTCGCCAGCCAGACCGGCTTCGGCAAGATCCGTTACTCCACCGACGGCACGCCGCCGACCGCGCAGTCGCCGGAATACACCGCGCCGTTCGAGGTGACGCTGCCGACGACCGTGCAGGCGATCACCTTCGTCAACGGGTTCGGCGTATCGGGCCCGCGTGCGTCCACCATCGATGCGAAGTCACTGCTGCGCCGTAGCAGCGACCAGCTCGCCACCTGCAACGACAGGCTGCCCATCCGCATCGAATCGCCCGTGCTCGTCGATGGCGTCCGCCCGGTCTACAAGGTGGACATCATGGATACGTGCTGGATGTGGAAGGGCGTGAAGCTGGACGGCCGCTATGGCGTCGCGATCAGCGTGAACCGTCTCCCGTACAACTACGCGCTGTGGAAGGACGCCGCGAACGTCGTCTCGCGCAAGGCGAAGTCGCGCGATGGCGAGATCGAGATCCACCAGGACACCTGCGACGGCCCGAAGCTGACCACGATCCCGCTGGCGAAGGCCAAGGGCGGCCCGGCCACCATCGACGGCATCCTGCCGAAGCGCGAAGGCACGCATGACCTGTGCATCGTGATCACCGGCAAGCCGGGGCCGGCGACGATGTGGGCTATCGGGGACGTGCAGCTCCGCTAACAGCATCGCGCGCAAGCGCGCTCCCACAAGGCAGCCGTAGCCTTTGTAGCTCTTGTGGGAGCGCGCTTGCGCGCGATCGGTCAGGCGGGAACGCGCATATCGGCACGCCGCTGCAGCGCACCGCGTGCCTCGCGCTCTTCCTCCGGCGATACCTCGCCGATGACCACGAACTTCCCCGCCACCATCGCTGCCAGCGGCAGGCCGTCGCGGATGGCGATGCGGTTACCGATGTTCGCCGGCACCTTCGTTCCGGCGACGATCCCGCCGACCAGGTTCAACGGATCGGTCGCGGCGATGCATACGATCTCGCCATCGTGTTCGCGGTGGCGGATCTGGCGTAGCGCCGGCAAGGCCTCGGGCAAGGCGAACTGCTCACCAACCAGCCCGTCGACAAAACGCCCGCCGCGGATTTCGCCTCGTGCCTCCAGCCGGTGATAGACCCGGCGCAGGTCACGCCACGCAGGCAACCACGCGGCCTCGCGTTCCAGGATGCGCCAGCTCACGACGCCGTAGCGGCGCAGCAGGGTGCGCGCGATGTGTTCCATCCCGTCGGCGTCATTGCGTTCCTCGCGCGAACGGCGCGCCAGCGACCAGCGGCCCGCATCCTCAATGCCGCTGAGCATGCTTCGCCGCGTGCGCCGTGCCCGGCCGCTGTTCCGTTTGGACGAAGGCAGGAGCAAGGCACGCAGGCCGGCGAAGCTGTCCGCGGTAACGCGGCCGGCTGCCACCAGTTCGCCCAGCGCATCCTCGAGCTCCGTGCGCAGCAGGCGGGTGATCGAGGCCAGTTCGTCGAAGAACAACGCGCCCTCATCGCGCAGGGCTTCCTCCACGGCTTCCGCGCGCGACGAGAGCTTCAGTTCATCCGATGCCGCGGGCGCAGCGGCCGACCACACCGGCAACTGGCGGCGCGGCAGCAGCACGATCGGCGTGGCCCGCACCGGACCGCCGGTTCCCGTACCGAGGCGCAGCCGGCTCCAGACCGTGCGACCGGCACGGCAGAGGTCATCCAGCCAGCCGATGCTGTAATCGCTGACGCGCGAGGGCAGCAGTTCCGATTCCCACGCGCCGGCCGCCGCCTCATAGCCTTCGAGCTGGCCGATGACGCCCGCCAGCGCGTCGGGTCCCGACACCTGCGTCGCCCGGGTTACGTGCTGCCAGTCGAGCAGGAAGCGCAGGAAGTCGCGCGGTGCCACCGGCTCGATCTCGCGGCGCAGGCGGCCGATGGTGTAACGGTGGATGCGCGCCAGCAGATGGCGTTCACACCATTCGGTTTCGGTGGCGCCCGGCGAGAACGGGCCGCGCATGACATACCCTTCGCTCTCCAGCGCAGCGAGCGCCAGCGCGATATCCATGGGATCCACGCCGAGGCCAGGCGCAAGGCTGCGCTCCTCGACCACGCCCAGGCCTCCAAGCCGGCCGCGCACGATATCGACCAGCGCGGCTTCGCGCGTCCACGCCTGGGCGGCGTACTCCGCAGGCGCGGCGATCGCGGGTTGCATCGCCGCGTCGGCGTGGACTGCATGCCACGCAGGCAGACGCTCGGCCGCTACCCATATCGACATGCCGCCTGCGGAGAACAGCGTCGCGCGCGCGTCCTTCGCCAGCGCCTGCAGCAGCTGCGCCCAGCCGTTGTCGCGCACTTCGTCCAGCGTGACCCCGCCGAGCAGCATCAGCGCTTCGTGCATTTCATCGGCACTGCGCGCTTCAGGCCAGGCTTCCTCGCGCACGGAGGCGATCGCATCCAGGTCCAGCCGGCCGAGGTCGTCGGCACTCTCGGCCTCGTTCCAGCGACGCGACTGCACCGCCTGCGTGCGCCGTTCCTCCAGTGGTGCATCGTCGAGGAACGCGTAAGGCGCGGCGCTCAGCACCTCCGCCGCCAGCGGCGACGGCGTGGCGAGATCACGCGCCACGACGCGGATACTGCCGCCCTCCATGCCACGCAGCACCGCGAGCCAGCCTTCGGTGTCCATGGCTTCGTGCAGGCAGTCATCGAGCGTCTGGTTCACCAGTGGATGATCCGGTACCTCGCGTTCGCCCACGATGTTTTCCTGGCAGGCGACCTGGTCGGGAAACACGGTGGCGAGCAGGTCCTCGCTCTTCATGCGCTGCAGCTGCGGTGCGACCTTCTTGCCACCGGTGAAGCGCGGCAGGGCCAGCGCGGTCGTGGCGTTCCAGCGCCAGCGCACGCCGAACAGCGGCGCATCGAGCAGGGCCTGCACGAGCACGTGCTCGGCACTCGCGGAATGCAGGTAACGCGAGACTTCTTCCAGCGGGAAGCTGTGGCTGGTGGAGAGCGAAAGGATGATCGCGTCTTCGGTGGCGGCGGCCTGCAGTTCGAAGTTGAACTTGCGGCAGAAGCGCTTGCGTAGCGCCAGGCCCCACGCCTTGTTGATCCGGCTCCCGAACGGCGTGTGGATGATCAGCTGCGTACCACCGGATTCATCGAAGAAGCGCTCCATGACCAGCGTATCGCGCGTCGGCAATGCACCGAGTGCCGCACGGGCGCGGAACAGGTAATCGACGATCTGCTCGGCGGCGGGCTTTGCCATGCCCAACTCGGCCATGAGCCAGGCCAGGCCGGCTTCACGCCCGCCCAGGTCGAACTGCTCCGCGATCTCGGTACGCAACCGAGCCACGCCGATCGAAAGCTCATCGGTGCGCCCCGGTGCCTCGCCCAGCCAGAACGGGATGTTCGGCGGCGCGCCTTGCGCGTCTTCCACGCGCAGGCGGCCCATTTCGACACGCAGGATCCGGTAGGAGCGGTTGCCGAGCTGGAACACGTCACCGGCGAGGCTTTCGATCGCGAAGTCCTCGTTCACCGTACCCACGATGGTGGACTGCGGCTCGAGCAGCACGTTGTAGTCGCCGGTCTCGGGAATGGTGCCGCCCGAAGTGACCGCGGTGAGCCGCGCGCCACGCCGTTCGCGCAGGCGCTTGTTCACCGCATCGCGGTGGATGTACGAGCCGCGCGGACCGACGCGCGTGCTGAAGCCATCGGCCAGCATGCGGACGACTTCATCGAAGGTCTCGCGCTTGAGCTCGCGGAATGGATAGGCGCGACGGATCAGGTCGAACAGCGCGTCCTCATCCCACTCCTGGCAGGCCACTTCGGCGACGATCTGCTGGGCCAGTACGTCGAGCGGCTGGTGCGGCATGATCAGCGCATCGAGTTCGCCACGGCGCACGCAATCGAGCAGCGCCGCGCATTCGACGAGGTCATCGCGCGAGGTCGGGAACAGCCGCGCTTTCGGTGTCCCGCCCACGGCGTGGCCGGCGCGACCGGCGCGCTGCAGGAACGCGGCGATCGAGCGCGGCGATGCGATCTGGCAGACCAGGTCCACGTCACCGATATCGATGCCGAGCTCGAGCGACGCGGTGGCGACCAGCGCGCGCAACGAGCCCGCCTTCAGGCGCTGCTCGGCGTCGAGCCGCTGTTCACGCGAAAGGCTGCCGTGGTGGGCGGTGACCGCATCGGTGCCCAGGCGCTCGGAGAGGTGGCGTGACACGCGCTCGGCCATGCGCCGCGTGTTCACGAACACCAGCGTCGTGCGGTGCTGCTCGATCAGGTTGCCGAGCCGGTTGTAGACCAGCTCCCACATGTCGTTCGACATCACCGCCTCGAGCGGCACCGGTGGCACCTCCAGCGCGAGGTCGCGCTTCCGGGCGTGGCCGATGTCGACGATGGCGCAGTCGTCGTCGCCGGTGAGGAACGCCGCCACCTTCTCGATCGGCTTCTGCGTGGCCGACAGGCCGATGCGCACGAGCCGGCGCTGCGCGAGTCCTTCCAGCCGCTCCAGCGAAACCGCCATGTGGCTGCCGCGCTTGCTGGCGGCCACGGCATGGATCTCGTCCACGATGACTTCGCGGATGTTGCGCAACATGGCCCGGCCCGACTCGGAGCCGAGCAGCACGTAAAGCGATTCCGGCGTGGTGACCAGGATGTGCGGCGGCCGCTTGCGCATGCGCTCGCGATCCGCCGACGGGGTATCGCCCGTGCGCACCGCCGTGCGGATCTCGACATCCGGCAGGCCCTGCTTGCGCAGCTCCTCGCGGATGCCGGCCAGCGGTGCCTCCAGGTTGATGCGGATGTCGTTCGACAGCGCCTTCAGCGGCGAGACGTAAAGGATCGTGGTGCGGTCGCGCAGGCCGCCTTCCTCCACGCCCTCGCGTACCAGCATGTCGATGGCCGAGAGGAAAGCGGTGAGTGTCTTGCCCGAGCCGGTCGGCGCGGCGACCAGCGTATGCCGGCCCGAACGGATCGCCGGCCACGCCGCGACCTGCGCCTCCGTGGGCGCAGGGAAGGTGGCTTCGAACCAGGCGGACACGGCGGGATGGAAAGCGCTGAGTGGCATTGACGTTTGTGAATTCATTCAATGACATAGATGGGGGCGAAAGCCGCCATCGACAAGCCTCGAGGGTACACCCGCGGCGTCTCGCGGGTTGCGATGTAAGCGTTACTGGACCATCGTGAGGCGTTTGTTCAATCCTGGATGCCTCATCATGGTCGATACCGTCCGCCGCACCGCCTTCGCCCTCGCCATCACCGCCGGGCTCGCCGGCACCGCCAGCGCCGCCACATCCCCGGCCCACCCCTGGATGGATCGCTCGCTTTCCGCGGACAAGCGCGCCGAGCTGCTGGTGGCGGCCATGACGGACGATGAGAAATTCCGCCTCATCCGCACCGACTTCGGCATGAAGAGCGACAAGCACCCGCAGCCAGAAGGCGCGCTGGGTAACGCGGGCTTCATTCCCGCGATGCCGCGCCTGGGCCTCCCGGCCATCCAGGAGACGGATGCCGGTCTCGGCGTCACCAAGCCCGGTGTCGATAACAAGGGCGCCATCTCACTGCCGGCCAGCCTTGCCGCCGCCGCCAGCTTCGATCCCGCCGTGGCCCACGCCGGTGGCCGGATGATCGGCGGCGAAGCACGCGCCAAGGGCTACAACGTGCTGCTCTCCGGTGGCACGAACCTGCTGCGTGACCCGCGCAACGGCCGTAACTTCGAGTACGCGGGCGAGGACCCGGTGCTCGCCGGCACCATCGTCGGCGCCACGATCAAGGGCGTGCAGGAACGCCAGGTGGTCGCGACCATCAAGCACTTCGCGGCCAACGACGTGGAATCGGGCCGCAACACGATCAGCTCGCAGATCGACCCGGTCGCGCTGCGCGAGTCGGACCTGCTGGCCTTCGAGATCGGCATCGCCCATGGCGACCCGGGCTCGGTCATGTCGGCCTATAACAAGGTCAACGGCACCTACGCGGGTGAGCACGACTGGCTGCTCAACCAGGTGCTGAAGAAGGAGTGGGGCTTCAAGGGCTGGGTGATGTCCGACTGGGGCGGTGCGCACAGCGGCGCCAAGGCCGCGAACGCAGGCCTGGACCAGGAATCGGCGGGCGAAGTGTTCGATGCGGAGGTTTTCTTCGACAAGCCGCTGCGCGAGGCCGTCGCGAAGGGTGAAGTCAGCAAGGCCCGCCTGGACGACATGGCGAAGCGGATCCTGCGCAGCTTCTTCGTCCATGGCGTGCTGGATAACCCGGTGCCGGTGAAGGCCACGACGGTGCCTTACGAGGCCGATCGCGTGGTCGCACGCAGCGCCCTGGAAGCGGGCGCCGTGCTCCTGCGCAACGAAGGCTCGCTGCTGCCGCTGGCGAAGGGCAAGTCGGTCGCCGTCATCGGTGGCCATGCGGACAAGGGCGTGATGGCCGGTGGTGGTTCGTCGGCGGTCACCGACGTCAACGGCAATCCGCTGCAGGGCGCCGAGCCCACGTCGTGGCCCGGCCCGCTCGTGTTCCACCCGTCGGCGCCGCTCACCTTCATCGGCAAGCGCGCGAGCAAGGTCACGTTCGATGCGGGCACCGACCCGGTGGCCGCCGCGAAAGCTGCGGCGGGCGCGGATGTCGCCGTGGTGTTCGTCACCAAGTGGGCGGCCGAGTCGTTCGATGCGCCGGATCTTTCGCTGCCGGATAACCAGGACGCCGTGGTCGCTGCCGTGGCCAAGGCCAACCCGCACACCGTCGTGGTGCTCGAGACCAATGGCGCGGTGGCGATGCCCTGGCTCGACCAGGTCGGCGCCGTGATGCAGGCGTGGTACCCGGGCTCGGGCGGTGGCGATGCGATTACCCGCCTGCTCTACGGCGATGTCGCGCCGAGCGGCCGCCTGCCGCTGTCGTGGCCGAAGGACGATTCGCAGCTGGTCCGCGCCACGATCCAGGGCGCCGGCCTGAACAGCAAGGAGAAGCCGGCCGACACCATCGACTACAACATCGAAGGCGCGGACGTCGGTTACCGCTGGTTCGAGAAGACGAAGCGCCAGCCGCTGTTCGCGTTCGGCTATGGCCTCACCTATACCTCGTTCGACTACAGCGGTTTCGAAGTCGGCAAGGACAAGCAGGGCCGCGCCGTCGCCCACGTGACGGTGAAGAACACCGGCAAGACCGCCGGTGCCGATGTGCCCCAGGTCTACGCCACGGGCCCGTCGGGCGGTACGCGCCGCCTTGCCGGCTGGACCAAGGTGATGCTGAAGCCCGGCGACAGCCGCCGCGTCGATATCCCGCTGGAGCCGCTGGCGCTCGCCCGCTGGGACGACGCCGGCAAGCGCTGGCACATCGCCGCGGGCACCTACCAGCTGAAGCTCGGCCGCTCCGCGGAAGACTTCGCCGGCGACGCGAAGCTCGACCTGCCCGAAAGCTTCCCGGTAGTAAAAGCCCCCTGATGTTGTGGGAGCGAGCTTGCGAGCGATGCTCTTCCGCGGACCCTCGTTCGCAAGCTCACTCCCACAGCCCATAAGTCGGGCCTTCGCATCCACGCGACATCGGCGCTTGTCACAATGCGCCGCATGAACCTGCGCCCTGCCCTCGCCGCCTTCCTGCTCCTCACGCCAACGATTGCGCTGGCCGACCCGCCCGACTTCGACCGCCCCGGTGCGGGCTTCGCCACCAGCGTCCTGCCAGCGGGCACGGTCGCACTCGAGCAGGGCCTGCCCAGCTACGAACGCCAGCGCGCGGACGGCTTCCTCGACCGCACGTACACCGCCGATTCCGTCCTGCGCATCGGCACCGGCGGCCCGATCGAATTCCAGCTCGGCGGCTCGGCCTGGAATCGCCTCGAGGAACGTGGGCAGGGCTCACGCCGCCACGCAACGGGCCACGGCGATACCAGCGTCGCCATGAAATACGCGCCCGCCGGCTCCAATGCGGACGGCGCATTCACCTGGGCCGCGCTCGGCGAAGTCACCTTCGCGAACGGCGACGAAGATTTCGGCAACGGCGCGAAACAGTACAGCCTGGGCACCACCATGCAGTGGAAGCCGAGCGATACGCAGCAGAACACCCTGTACGCGAACCTCGATCGCCTGAAGGGCCGTAACACGTGGACACTGGCGCCCACCTTCGGCCGCAAGATCGGTGATAACTGGATGGCGTACGTCGAAGCCGACGCGATCCACGATGCGGATGACGGCAACGAACTCCAGGCAGGCGGCGGCGTCGCCTATGACATCGGCGACCACCTGCAGCTCGACGCATATGCCCTGCACCGCATAGCCGGCCACGGCCCATCCGTCATCGCAGGCCTGGGCGTCTCCGTGTTCTTCGGCCATGCCCAGTAGCGACTAGCGGTTACCCCTGCGCATCGCGCGAAACAGCAGGAAGGTAAGCACCAGCCCGATAGCCAGCCCGGCGACCGCGCCGTAGACGGCACCGGTTTTCTCGCCAGCGATCCAGCCGATGCCGCAGCCGAGCAAGAGGAATATCGGAAGAGGAAGGCAACCCATGCCTTCAGTGTAGCGGCGGACGCCGCGAGTACCCCGTCAAGACATGGCCCTCGCGCTCACGCGGAGGGCCATGGTGACCGTCCCTGGGTCTGGTGGCATTTGCCACCTACACGCGGCCCGGTCTGGCCGGCGCGGCGCTATCGCCGATGAAGGGGGGGATCGATCCTGGCGCTAGGGACGGACGGCATCCTGCCGTCGGATCGGTCATCGGCGACGCGCTAAGTCTTACCCACGGCACGGCGCGCGGGATATAGGAGGATTCTTAAAAATAGGCCCGATTTGCTTCTGGCCGCACCGAAGCACGCCTGCCGTTCAGGCAGGCGTCGGCGAGTCGCGACGCGGGCGTGCCGGACGCGGCTGGGGATGGGTGGTCGGGCGAGGGGCGGGCCGGGCCTGCTGGGGGACCGGCACGCCACGACTGGCCAGCGAGCGAAGCGCTGCGCAATCAGCCGTTCCGTAGTCGCGTTTACCCGGTTCTCTCTGCATGGCTCGTCTCCTGCTCTTCCCGCCCGGACGCTCAGGTTGAGCGTCCGAAGCGAAAATTCCGGTGGCACGCAGGTGAATTTTCAGTGACAGAAATCCACCCGCGAATCCGGCAGGAGCGCGTTAAGGCCGCGTGGAGACGTTGGCGGGCAACACCCGTGGGGGCATGCGCGAAATCAGCTCGGTGGCCAGCTGTTCGTAGTTTTCATCAAAGTGATGGGAACCGGGCTTTTTGTACACCGTGACGAACGACGGCAACTTCGGATCCGTGCAGCCGCTGTCGTCAGCATCTTCCGCGCCGTAATAGCAGGCCACCGGCGGCTTGCCCGCCAGGGCCGCGATGGGCGGCATGGCGTCGGAATGGACGACCGGGTTCAGCCACTGCAGCAGGCTATGCGTGGCCGTGGTCCACCAGCCCTGGTGCATGTAGCCCTCGAGCTCGATCTCGAAATTCACGTCGCGGCTGGCCGAGAGCAGTACCAGCTGGCTCAGGCGGCCGCGGTTGTCCACGCGCATCTGGTCCACCAGCGTGGGCAGCACGTCGGCACCGAACGAATAGCCCACCAGCAGCACGCGGGTCTTGCCCCACTGCTTCGTGTACTTGTCGATCAGCCGGTCCAGGTCGTGGGCGGATTCCTGCGGTGCCCGGTAGCGCCAGAAGTACTTGAACGTGCTGAGGCCCACCACGGGCACGCCGCGCTGGGTGAACACCGCGCCGAGCCGCTGGTCGAGATCCCACCAGCCGCCGTCGCCGGAATAGATGATTACCATCAGGTCTTCCTCGCCCGCGGGCGGCGCCTTCAGGGCAGGCAGCTCCACGGTGGCGCTTTCGAGCGAGGCGCGTGTCCACGGGTGCCAGCCGAGGAACGCTACGACGAGCAGGACAACGAAGGCGATGCCGGTAAAACGAAGAACCTTCCTCACCGGCGCACCACTCCGCCCAGGCCGCCGGAAATAAGGCTGGCGACGTTGGCCAGGGCCAGCGGCAGGGCGATGCCGCCGGGCACCGCGATATAGCGCGGCTCCCACTCGGGATCGAACTTGTCCTTGTAGCGGTGCAGGCCGCGGAAGTTGTAGAAGCGCTCGCCGCGGCCGAACACCATGGCGCCGAAACGGCTCCACAGCGGCGCGGTGCGGCGGTTCTGCAACCCCGAGAGCGGGGCCATGCCCAGGTTGAACCAGCGATAGCCGTTGGCTTTCGCCCACGTCATCAGTTCGATGAACAGGAAATCCATGATGCCGGCAGGGCCTTCGGGCAGGTGGCGCATGAGGTCGACGGAAGCTTCTTCCTTCGACTCGGTAAGGAACATGTTGGCGAAGGCGACCAACTCGTCGCCCTGCCAGATCACCGCCATGGGCGTGCGCGACAGGTAGCGTTCGTCCCACAGGCCGAGCGAGAAGCGCTTCTCGCGGACCTTCTTGTCGCGCATCCATGCGTCGGAGATCAGTTTAAGCCGTGGCAGGTACGCGGGCACGGCTTCGGTCGGGATGATCTCCAGGCGCAGGCCATCGCGGGAGAGCTTGTTCACCGTGCCGCGCAGGGTCTTCTTGGATTTGCCATCCAGGTTGAAGGTCTCCAGGCGAACCCGCGCCTCCTCACCGATCTTCAGCAGGTTCATGCCGACTTCGAGGTAGAGGTCAAGGTCCTCCGGGCGCACCTGGTAGAACAGCGGCCAGCCGCCAGCGCGCTCGCACTCCTCGCGGAAGCTCCAGACCAGCTCGCGCCGCGCATCCTCGTCTTCGCCGACCGGGTCGCCCATGGCCACCCAGCTGCGCCCTTCGATGTCGTACATGATGAAGGCGCGATCTTCCGGCGCGAACATCAGGGTCTTGTCGGCCACCAGGGCCAGGTGCGCCTGCGCGGAGCTGAACTGCTTCAGCAGCGGCATGGCGCGGGCGAGTTCGGTCTCGCTCGGGCGCGTGCGCCGCGGCCGCGCCGGCCGGATCAGGTTGGCCAGAGCGAACAGCATGACGACCGCGGCGGCGCCCACGAGGGCACGCAGGGCACGCGGCGCCCCGCCGTGGCGGAAGCTGAACTCCCACCACAGGTTGTTGCTGTATTCGACGTGCTTGAAGCTGAAGAACACCAGCCAGGTCGCGCAGGCGAACACTGCGGCGATGGCCAGCACCCAGCCCGGCGAGAAGGTGGCGCGGAACAGCGACGCGCGGCGGTAGAAATGCCGGTGGGCTGGCGCCAGGGCCAATGCCAGCAGGGTCAGCAGCGTGGCCTCTTCGTAATCGATGCCCTTCAGCATCGACAGCACGGCGCCGAGCACGAGGAAGACGAGGGTCAGCCAGTACGCCGCATCGAGCCGGCGCTGCAGGCCGCGCGCCAGGATGAGCAGCAGCATGCCCACGACGCTGGAAAGGAAGTGCGAGACCTCGACCAGCGGCAGGGGCACGAATCCGCGCAGGAGCTCCATGCGCCCGGGGATCGCGAGGGTCGCACCGGAAAAGAGCAGCACCGCGCCGCAGACCAGGGTGAGACCCGCAAAGAACGGTGGGAGCAGGCTGGCGAACCAGGGGGTGATCAGGGCGGCCTGGCGCAAGGCCCGCAACTCGCGGATGACCACCATGAGCGTGGCGGCGCAAAGCGGCAGCAGGTAGTAGACCGCCCGATACGCGGCCAGCGAACCCAGGATCGGCGCTTCGAGCCCGTGGTTACCGGTCGCGCCGAACCCGGCGAGCATTACCGCTTCGAACACACCAAGGCCACCCGGCACGTGGCTGATCAGGCCGGCCATCTGCGCGAGCACGAAGATGGCGAGGAAATGCCCGAATCCGCCGACGATGGCTTCGGGCATCAGGACATAGAGCACGCCGGCGGCGAGGCCCCAGTCCAGGGCACCGATCAGGATCTGGCGCGCCGCGATGGCGGGCGTCGGTGCATTGATGGCCCAGCGCCACACCCGGATCGGGCGGCGCACGAACAGGGCGATCGCCATCCACGCCAGCGGCACGGCGGCGAGCACGATGGCCAGCGGGATGCGCAGCCCCGAAAGCGGCACCTCGGGCGGGATCGGCACGAACAGCAGGGTCGCGCCGGTCAGGGCGGCGAGGCCCAGCCAGAAGCTGAGCGTCGTATAGAGCACGACCCGGGCGATCTCACCGGTGGTCAGGCCGGCCTGGATATAGAAGCGGTAGCGGATCGAGCCGGAAACCAGCAGTGACATGCCCAGCGCATTGGAGAACGCGTAGCTGATGAACGAGATGAAGCCAACCCGCTTCGGCGGCAGCCGCTTGCCGACACTGGCCAGGCCGAACCAGTCGTACAGGGTCATCACGGCGAAGCCTGCGGCCGTCAGCAGCACCGCCAGGCCGATATCGGCATTGGGCAGGCCATGGACGTAGCTGCCGATCTGCCGGTAGCTGACCTCGCTGGCCATGAGGTGCAGGGCCCACAGGGCCAGGCACAGCAGGGCCACGGATAGCAGCGGGCCACCCACCCTGCGCAGCAGGGTGGCATATAGCGCGCGCTTGCCCGGGGAAGGTTGGTTCGGCGGCAGCTCCGTGCTCGATGCGTGCTCCACGGTGCCGCGGCTCCACTCTGGCTCGTAAGGTCGTGTAGGGTGCCACAGAGCGCGCCCCGGCGGCAGGGAGCAAGTTCCTGCCGTGGTTGCGGATACCGCGGGCGAAAGCTGGCGCTAAGGTTGGGGAAAGGGGCTCGTAAGCGCGGCTTCTTACGCTTTTGCGACATGGCTGGCGCCCCCGCTGGCCGGTTCCATCGCGAGGCACCATGCAATCTGCTCCCCAGGCGCTGCGCCAGCGCTTCAGGCCCCTGGCCTGGTACGGCGTACTGTTCATCGCCGTGGCCTTCGTGGTCCGCCTGATCCTCCTGATCAAAACCGGCAAGGATATCCCGCACTCCGTGGGCTCGTGGCTGTACGTCTTCGGCGTGGGCCTGGGTTACGACCTGGTCACCTTCATCTATATGGCCTGGCCCCTGTTGCTGGTCCTGTGGCTCCTGCCGCGTCGCGCGGCCATGTCCAGGTGGGGCCGACGGATCTTCCTGGGCTTCGCCTGGGTGCTCGCCTTCGCCACGCTGTTCGTGGCGGTGGCCGAACTGGTCTTCTGGGGTGAGTTCAGCGCGCGCTTCAACTTCATCGCCGTGGACTACCTGGTCTATACGCACGAGGTCGTGGGCAACATCCAGCAGTCGTACCCGATCGGCACCTGGATCACCCTGATCGCGTTGCTCGCGGTCGTTATCGTCTGGTTGAGCCGGCGCAAGCTCGCACTCGGCGACGATGGCTCGCGCTTCGCCGGACGCAGTGCGGTCGTGCTCGGCTGGCTGGTCGCGACCGTGGCCGTGAGCTTTGGCGTGGACGCGGGCATGAAGGACGGGCAGCGCAACCAGTACATGAACGAGCTGGCCGGCGATGGTACCTACCAGTTCTTCGCGGCCTTCCGCGATAACGAGCTCGACTACGCGAAGTACTACCCGTCGCTGCCGAAGGACCAGGCGTTCGGTGAACTGCGCACGCTGCTGAAAACCCCGGATGCGACGTTCACGTCCACCGACCCGATGGATATCACCCGGCGCATCGAGAACGCCGGTCCGGAAAAGAAGCTCAACGTCGTGCTGATCAGCGTCGAAAGCCTGTCCGGCGATTACGTCGAGGGCTTGTCGGTCAGCCAGCACAAGCACCTGATGCCGAACCTCGATGCGCTGGCGTCGAAGAGCCTGTTCTTCAGCAACCTCTATGCGAACGGCACCCGTACCGTTCGCGGCCTCGAAGCGCTGTCGCTTTCCGTGCCGCCGACGCCGGGCGAATCCATCGTGAAGCGTCCCGATAACGAAGGCCTGTGGTCGCTCGCGGACGTGTTCAACGAGAAGGGCTACAAGTCGGAGTTCGTCTACGGTGGCTACGGCTACTTCGACAACATGAACCACTTCTTCGCGAGCAACGGGTACGAAGCCGTCGACCGCAACGCGATCGCCGACAAGGATATCCATGCGGAGAACGTGTGGGGTGTGGCGGACGAGGATCTGTTCACCCTGGTCATGAAGCGCATGGACGACGCCTATGCGAAGGGCAAGCCGTACTTCGGCCACGTGATGACCACGTCCAACCACCGGCCGTTTACCTTCCCGGCCGGCCGCGTGTCGTTGCCGCAGGGTTCGCGTCGCGCCGCCGTACAGTACACCGACTGGGCGATCGCCGATTTCCTGAAGCGCGCCGCAAGCAAGCCGTGGTTCGATGACACGATCTTCGTGATCACCGCCGACCATTGCGCGACGAGCGCCGGCAAGACCAGCCTGCCGATCGACCGATACCACATCCCGCTGTACATCTATTCGCCGAAGCACGTGGCGCCGGGCCGGGTCGATCGCCTGATGAGCCAGATCGATATCCCGCCGACGCTGCTGGGCATGCTCAACTTCAGCTATACCTCGCGCTTCTACGGCTACGACCTGTTCAAGCTGGAGCCGGGCCGCGAGCGCGCGTTCCTCAGCACCTACCAGGAACTTGGCTACCTGCACGGCGGCATGATGGCCTCGCTGGTACCGCGCCAGCCGGTGAAGGAAATGCTGCCGCAGGAAACCACCGGCGATGCGACGCCGGTGGCGACCTACGACGACAAGAACGCGAACGACGCGATCACGTACTACCAGACCGCGGCGTACCTGTTCACGAATGGGCTGATGAAGCGCAAGTAGTTGCCTAAGCCATTGTGGGAGCGCGCTTGCGCGCGATGGGTGCCTGCCGCAACCCCATCGCGCGCGAGCGCGCTCCCACAGTTTCAGTTACGCAGCGGTATCGACCAGCACCAGCTCCGCGTCTTCCTTCGCGGTGATGCGCAGCACGCGCTCATCGCGGATGGCGGCGCCGTCGCCCTTGCCGAGCGTTTCGCCGTTGACCTCGACGCTGCCGGCGGCCGGCACCATGTAGGCGAAGCGACCCTCGCCGATCGTGTACTCGGCGGTCTCGCCGGCCTTCAGGCTGGCGCCGAGCACGCGGGCATCGGTGCGGATCGGCAGGGCATCCGTGTCGCCTTCGATACCGCTGGCCAGGGTCACGAACTGGCCCGAGCGCTCACCCTTGGGGAACGGGCGGGTGCCCCACGACGGTGCCTTGCGTTCGCCATCCGGGATGATCCAGATCTGGAAGATCCGGGTGGTGCCCGGCTCGGCGTTGTACTCGGCGTGGCGGATGCCGGTGCCGGCGCTCATCACCTGGACGTCGCCCGCCTCGGTGCGGCCCTTGTTACCCAGGCTGTCCTCGTGGGTGATCGCACCCTCGCGAACGTAGGTGATGATCTCCATGTCCGAATGCGGGTGCGCCGGGAAGCCGGTGCCCGCGGCGATGGTGTCATCGTTCCACACGCGGAGCGCGCCCCAGCCCATCCGCTTCGGGTCGTGGTACGAGGCGAACGAGAAATGATGCTTCGCATCGAGCCAGCCATGGTTGGCGCCACCAAGGGTGTTGAAACGGCGGATGTCGATCATGTCGTGCTCCCCCGGGGTTAACCGGACTGGTTGAGTGGATGGCGCTATTTTCCGCCTCAAAGCTGTCGCGCGGAGCATCGGTGGGCCGAACGGATTGTTTCCTGTGGCGATCAACGCAGCAGGCCATGTCGCTCATGGTTTGATTTCGCGAACGACCTTCACCGCCGGACACCACGCGTTGCCATGGATGCGCGCACCCATGGCGACACGTCGCGCGAGCTCGCCGGGCGCATGCGTGGAGCACCTCGCGACCAGGGTGTCGATCGGCAGCAAACGATGGCGCTCGGTGTAGAAAGGCCACGCCGGGCTCCAGGCCGATGGCCGCTGGACGATACGGCTGGCGAGACGCGCGGGTTGCCCGGCGAGCATGGCCTTGGCGAACGCATTGGCGCGCGCCGTTTCACTGATCCGTACGATGATTTCCGGCTGGTCAGGCGCCTCCAGAGAGCGAACGGCAAAGAACCGGTCGACCTGCATGGGATCGGCCCGCGCCGCCAGCGGCAGTGCAAGCAGGCATGCGGCGACATAGCGAAGGTGCGGCTTCATGGGACCTCCATCCGTGGGGTGAGGCGCAGGAAACCATGTGGCGGGGCGCCGGTAAATCGGGCCTGGCCTGAGGCCGCATCGGGGGTCGCCTGACGACGGCGGGCGCAGCGGCGGTTGCCTTTGGCCGAACGCCGCCCATATGAAAGGGATCGGTGCCGAACACCCCCAGGATTGCCCCATGATTCCGTTTTCCGTCCTCGACCTTGCCCCCGTCCCGCGCGGGTCCACGCCCGGCGATACGCTGCGCCACTCGCGCGATCTCGCCATCCACGCCGAACGGCTCGGTTTCCACCGCTACTGGCTGGCCGAGCACCACAACATGACCGGCATCGCCAGCGCCGCCACGGCGGTGGTCATCGGCTATATCGCCGAGGCGACGAAGACGATCCGCGTGGGCTCCGGCGGCATCATGCTGCCCAACCACGCACCGCTGGTCATCGCTGAGCAGTTCGGCACGCTGGCCTCGCTGTACCCGGGCCGCATCGACCTCGGCCTGGGCCGCGCGCCGGGCACCGACTACGCAACGGCACGCGCGCTGCGCCGCGCCCTCGGTTCCAGCGACGACCGCTTCCCGGATGACGTGGTGGAGCTGCAGCACTACCTGGGGCCGTTGCAGCCGGGCCAGACCGTGCGTGCCGTCCCCGGCATCGATACGAAGGTGCCGCTGTGGCTGCTCGGCTCGAGCCTGTTCAGCGCACGCCTTTCGGCCGAACTTGGCCTGCCGTTCGCGTTCGCCTCGCATTTCGCGCCCGACCTGATGATGCAGGCGCTCGACGTCTACCGGACGATGTTCCGCCCGTCCGAGGTGTCGGCGAAGCCGTACGCGATGCTTGGCATCAATGTCGTTGCCGCGGATACGGACCAGGAAGCGAACCGCCTGTTCACCTCGCAGCAGCAGGCGTTCTGGAACCTGCGCCGTGGCGCGCCGGGCCAGTTGCCGCCACCCGTGAACAGCATGGAAGGCATCTGGACGCCGATGGAAAAGGCCCAGGTGGACCATGCGCTTTCCTGCGCCGTCGTCGGCTCGCCGGATACGGTGCGCGAGGGCCTTGCGGCGTTCATCGATCGCACCCAGGCCGATGAGCTGATCATCACCGCGCAGGTCTTCGACCACGAGGCGCGCAAGCATTCGTACACGCTGGTCGCCGAACAGCACGCGAAGCTCGCTACGGAAGCCGCTGCATGACGGTGCGGGTCGTCCTCGACACCAATGTGTGCCTGGACGCCTTCGTCTTCTGCGACCCGCGAGCCGCGACCCTGGTCGCGGCGATCGAAGCGGGTGAGGTGGAAGCCGTGACGCGCGACGATTGCCGTGCGGAATGGCTGGCGGTGCTGGACTACCCGACGCTCAGGCTCGATGCGGCGCGTCGCACCGCCGCCGTTTCACGCTTCGATGCGCTGGTGCGCGTGCTCCCGCCGCTCGCTTGCGAGAAGAAGCCGCCGCGCTGCAAGGACCCCGACGACCAGAAGTTCCTGGAGCTCGCTGCCGCGTCGCGCGCGTCCATCGTGTTCTCGCGCGACGCGGAAGTGCTCCGGCTGGGCCGGCGCACCAAGCGCGAAGGCCTGTTCGACATCATGCGCCCCGAGGAATGGCCCGCGTTCCGCGACGCGGATTGACCTCAATCCGCGGGCACCAAAGCGATGAAATTGCGCAGGCTGTAGTAGCGCTCGTGCTGCGGCCAGTCGACCGAGCCGATGGCCTTGTGCCCTGCGGCCCACGGCTCGTTGTCGAGCAGCACCTCGACCTGGGTCTTGCCGTCGCCGACGTTGCCGTAGAACACGCGGATCCAGTGGATGTCCTCGGTGAGCGGTGCCGTGGCGATGGCCGCCTCGAGCGCTGACAACCCGTCTTCGGGAATCTCCATCGGCGCATCGCTTTCACCACGCAGGGTGAAATCGCCGATGTACGCCGTGAAGCGATGGCCGCCGGCGCTGAGCTCGCGCACGACAAGCTTCTTCGGGTTCACCACGTGCCAGCACGCGGCGAGCACCACGTGGAAATCGTTCCGGGCGAAGGTATCCAGCGCGTCGCGCACGCCGACCTTGCCGGCACCGATACCGCCGAAGCTTTCCTCGATGGTGCGGTCTTCGTCGAGCACGATATCGACATCAAGGCGGCCCATGCCGCCGTCCTTGCCGTCGTGCCAGATGCCGCGGATCGCCGGGTAATCGCCGTCGTCCGAGCCATCGTCGTCCGCGGTGAGCAGCCAGTCTTCGTCAGGCACGAGGCCCACGTCGTTCGCGGCGAAGAGGTCGATCAGGCTGTTCTGAATCAGTCGGTCCATGGGGCTTCCGCTTGGGGATATCGGGTAGGTGGATTATGCGACGCCAGCGGCACTGGCGAGCGCCATCGCCGCGGCCGGGTTGCGTTCTTTTGCCGCCGAGATGAAATACACGAAGGCATCCCGCGGCTTGCCCCTGGGCAGGGGCTGGTCCACGTGCGGCAGGCCGGCGGGATCCTCGCCGCGGGTCCAGGCCGCGGTCAGCGTCGCGATGTCTTGAAGCGCCTTGGCCGTGTAGCCGGTCTTCCGGTTGGCCTGGCTGCGCATGAGCCGCGCATAGACGAAGGGGCCGGTGAGGTCGGCCAGGTTCGGGTAGTCGGGTGAATCCGTGTACACGGTGGCGACCCCGCGCTCGCGGGCCAGTTCGACCCAGCGCGGGTCGAGGAAACTCTCGTGACGCACTTCCACGGCATGCCGCAGGGCCACGCCGTCCACCTTCTCCGGCAGCAGGTCGAGGAAGGCGGCGATGTCGTCAGGGTCGAAACGCCGCGTGGGAAGGAACTGCCAGAGCAGCGGGCCCAGGCGATCACCGAGGTTTACGGCACCCTCGATAAAGCGCCCTACCCGCTCAGCGGTGGTGGCAAGCAGCTTGGTCTGCACGATGTGGCGTGGCGCCTTCACCGAAAACACGAAGCCGTCTGGCACGGTCTCCGCCCACTGCCGGTAGATGTCCGGGGCGGGCGCGCGATAGTACGTACCGTTGATCTCGATGCTGCCGACCTGCTGGCCGGCGTATTCAAGCTCGCGCTTCTGCGGCAGGCCGTCGGGATAGAACACGCCGCGCCAGGGCGCGAAGGTCCAGCCGCCCATGCCGGTGCGCAGGGTGCCTCGTGGGTCGGATTTCTTGGCCATGCTCATTCCATCCTCTCAGGAACGCAGTGGAGGGCACGTCGTTGCATGCCCCACCCGGGCGGATCGGCGATACTCGCCCCCACGACCTTGCCACCATCGTGCCATGCCCACCATCCGCATCATGACTGTCGACGATCACCCGCTCCTGCGCGAGGGGATCGCCGCCGTGCTCGAAGGACAGACGGGGCTGCAGCTCGTGGCCGAGGCGAGCACCGGCGAGGAGGCGATCGAGCGTTACCGCACGCTGCGCCCCGACCTCACCCTCATGGACCTGCAGATGCCGGGCATGGGTGGCATCGCCGCGATCGAGGCGATCCGCGCCGAGTTTCCCGATGCGCGCATCCTCGTGCTCACGACGTACCGCGGCGATGTGCAGGCATTACGTGCATTCCGCGCCGGCGCGCAGGGTTACCTGCTGAAAAGCGAGCTGCGCAAGGACATGCTCGCGACGATCACCCAGATGATGGACGGCAAGCGCCGCGTGCCCGACGAGATCGCGCATGAGATGGCCGGCCACGCGAACGATGATGAGCTGACCCCACGCGAGACCCAGGTGCTGACCCACGTCGCCACCGGCGCGGCGAACCGCGACGTTGCCGCCTTGCTCGGCATCGCCGAGGAAACCGTCAAGGCGCACATGAAAAGCATCCTGGCCAAGCTGCAGGCCAATGACCGCACGCACGCGGTCGCGATCGCCCTGCGCCGCGGGATCATCGAGCTCTAGGCCATTCAATCCCGCGCGTGGGCGTAGCGCTTGCGGTAATCGGCGGGGGTGACACCCAGCCGGCGCATGAAGGCCCGGCGCAGGCCGTTCGCATCGGCGTAGCCCAGCTTCGCCGCGACGCGCTTGGGCGTGTCGTGGCCTTCCTCGAGCCAGCGGCGTGCCGCCTCGACGCGCATGTTCTCGACGAACTCCGCGGGGGTCATGCCGACTTCGCGGTGGAAGACCCGGGCGAAGTGGCGCGGGCTCATGCCGGCGCGCGCGGCCATGTCGGCCACGGAATGATCCTCGCCCGGATGGGCCGCGACGTAACGCTGCAATTCCTGGAGCGCGCCCCGTCCCGCCGGTGCCGCCTCGCCGTGGCGGCTGAACTGCATCTGCCCGCCTGGCCGGCGGTAGAACAACACCAGCTCCGCCGCGACCGCCATGGCCACGTCGCGGCCGAGGTCTTCTTCCACGAGGGCAATAGCCAGGTCCATGCCCGCCGTGACGCCGGCCGCGGTGCAGACCGGGCCGTCGCGCATGACGAAGGCATCGGCCTCCACGCTCAGCGTGGCGTGGCGGCTCGCCAGCAGTTCGGCGACCTTCCAGTGGGTGGTGACGCGCCGTCCGTCCAGCAGGCCAGTCTGGGCGAACAGCAGGGCGCCGCTGCAGATCGAGCCATACCGGCGCGCGCGGGTCGCATGCAGGCGCAGCCAGTCCAGCGTATGCAGGTCGGTCGCGGCGTGGGGCAGGTCCGGCGAGCCAGCCACCAGCAGGGTATCCAGCGTGGGGATGTCGTCCTGGGTGCTGCGATCGGGCAGGAAGCGCATGCCCGACGAGGAGGCCACGGCGAGAGGTGCGGTGCCGACGGTCAGCACCTTGTAGACCTCGCGGCCCGTCTGCCGGTTTGCCTCGGCGAACACGTCCGCCGGGCCGGACACGTCCAGCATCTGGACCCCCGGTGGGGCGACGATGACGATGGCCAGCGGCATGGGCATGCGCGGATTATGGCCGGATTCGACCTGTTGCGCCAATTGCAGCCGTATTCGCGCCCTATACCATGATGTATTTGATCTGATAATCAGTCGTATTTACGATTAGCACCTTTCGCTCGATCCAAAAGGCTGCTGTCGATGTCCCTCCGCCCCACCGTCCTCGCCCTCGCGCTGGCCGCCACGTTCGCCGCGCCGGCCGTATTCGCGCAGGACGCCACCCCGCCGCCCGCCCCCACCAACCTCGAGGGCGTGAAAGTCGTCGGCGACTGGCTGGGCGATGCGCAGCAGAACACCGTGCAGAACCACCCCGGCGCCCGCACCGTCGTCCGCCGCGAGACCCTGCGCGAGGCTGGCGCGACGAACCTGCGTGATGCGCTGCGCATGATCCCCGGCGTGCAGGTGCAGGAGAGCAACGGCACCGGTGGCAGCGACGTCTCGCTGAATGTCGGCGTGCGCGGCCTTACCTCGCGCCTCTCGCCGCGTTCCACCATCCTGCTCGACGGCGTGCCGCTGGCGGTGGCCCCTTACGGGCAGCCGCAGGTCTCGATGGCCCCGGTCGGCCTGGGCAACCTGCAGGCGGTGGACGTGGTGCGCGGTGGCGGCTCCGTGCGCTACGGGCCGCAGAACGTCGGCGGCATCATCAACTTCGTGACGCGTGATATCCCGGAGACCTTCGGCGGCAGCGCCGGCGTGCAGTTCCAGGGCAGCGAGCACGGTGGCATCCGCACCAACAGCAACCTGTTCCTCGGCGGCACGATGCAGAACGGCCTCGGCCTCGCCCTGCTCTACAACGGCCTGCATGGCCCGGGTTACCGCGAGCACGAGGATAACGAGAGCATCGACGACGTGATGCTCAAGGCGAAGTACGCGATCACCAGCGAAGACACGCTGACCGGCAGCATCCACCATTACGACGGCCAGGCCGGCATGCCCGGTGGCCTCACCCAGGCGGATTACGACGCGGATCCGTTCCAGTCGCGCCGCCCGTATGACGATTTCCACGGCCGCCGCACCGACTACGTGTTGAAGTACAGCCACGTGGAGGATCGCCGTTCGTTCGAGGTGCAGTCGTACTACTCCGACAGCTTCCGTGGCAGCCACATCGAGACCATCACCGAGAATCCGAACGGCAGCTACGCGCACCAGCTCATCGCTTACCCGCGCAATTACCACGTGTTCGCGATCGAGCCGCGTTACTCGCAGCTGTTCGACTGGGGCCAGGTGACGCACGAGATCGGCGTTGGCTACCGCTACACCAACGAAGCGATGCACGAGCAGACCTTCCGCAACAACAAGTACAACTCCAGCCTCTGGTACACGCCGTTCACCGGCGACCCGTACAACGGCCCGTATGTCCTCTCCGGCAACAACACCGGCAGCAACGAGGCGCACGCGCTGTACATCGACGACACGATCAACGCGGGCGACTGGACGATCACGCCGGGCCTGCGCTACGAGCGCATCCGCAGCCAGTGGCAGGCGCACCCGAGCAGCACCGTGATCATGAAGGGCCCCACGGCGCGCCGCGAGAATTACTCGAAGCCGCTGCCGTCGCTGAACGTCATGTACCACCTGAGCGAGGCGTGGAAGCTGTATGCCAACGCGGAAACCTCGTTCGGCTCGCTGCAGTACTTCCAGATCGGCCAGAAGGATTCCACCGGCCAGTTCGCGCAGGGCCTCGAACCCGAGCTGGCGCGCACGTACGAGATCGGCACCCGTTACGACAGCAAGGCGTGGGGCGGTGAAGTCAGCCTGTTCCGCATCAACTTCGACCACGAGCTGCAGCTGGTCGGCAAGCTGCCCAACGTGCCCGATTCGTACGAAGGCTGGACCAGCCTGGGTGCGACGACGCACAAGGGCATCGAAACCTCCGCGCACCTCGACTTCGGTTCGTTCGCGGATGCGCTCGACGGCCTGACCCTGTGGGGCACGGCCACGTACACGCATGCCTTCTACAAGCATGGCTCGTTCGCCGGAAGGGATCTGCCGTTCTACTCGCGGCGCACGGCGAACCTCGGCCTGCGCTATAACATCGCCGCGTGGACGTTCAACCTCGATGCGTTCTCGCAGTCGCGCCAGCATTCGCCCGGCTCCCCGAGCTTCGATCCCGCGCATCCGACCGAGTACGTGACCGAGCCCTCCGCCGATGGCGATCTCGGCAACATCCCGGGCTGGACGACATGGAACGCGCGCGGTGAATACGCGTTCGGTCCCTCGCTGTCGAACCTGCGCGTCGGCGTGGGCGTGAAGAACCTCTTCGACCGCCGCTACTTCACGCGCAGCACCGACAACAACGATGGCCTTTACGTCGGCATGCCGCGCACGTACTTCGTCCAGGCCTCGGTGGACTTCTGATGACCCCTCGCCCGCGCCGTTTCCGCAGCACCCTGAAGACCCTGCACCTGTGGCTGGGCCTTTCCCTTGGCCTGTTGCTGGCGCTGGTGACTCTTTCGGGCAGCGTGCTGCTTTGGGAGCAGCCGCTGTTCGCCGCAGGGCATCCCGAGCTTGCGTCGCGGCCCCTGCCTGACCTGGCGACGCAGGCGCGTTCGCTGGAAACCGTGCTCGCCTCGAAGGAAGCGAAGGGCCTGCGTGGCCTCTCGCTCCCCGACGCGGAACTGCCTGTATGGGAAGCCCAGGCCCGCGGCGGCGATCGCTTCTACTTCGATGCGACCACCGGCGAGAAGCTTCTGGTGCGGCACAAGAGCGGTGATGGCCTGCTGACCCTGCTCGACTGGCATACCCACCTGCTGACGGGCGAGGTTGGTGAAACGGTGTTGGGCGTCGTCGCGATCACCGGGTTATTCATGCTGTTCTCGGGCGTGTGGCTGTACTGGCCGGGGCGGTCGCGCGCGCTGAAGCACCTCAAGCCGCACGCCAATCCGCCCGTATTGCGCTGGGCAAGCTTCCATCGCGCGGTCGGCGTCATTGCCCTGCCCCTGCTGATCGTGATGATCGGCACGGGCACGACCATGGCTTACCGCGGCGCGGTCCGTAACGGGCTGACCGCGGCGTTCGGCGAAAAGGCTCCAGCGAAGCCTCCGAAGACCGCACCCGTCGACGGCCCGGTGGACTGGGCCGCCGTGCTCGCCGCCGCGCAGGCGGCCGCGCCAGATGCGGAGATGACCCGCCTGACCCTGCCGGGCAAGGACACCGGCACGATCACGGTGCGCGTGCGCCATGCCGGTGAGTGGAACCTCGCCGGGCGCAGCATGGTGTTCATCGATGGCCACGACGCGAAGGTGATCGGCGGCGTCGATGCCACGAAGCTAGGCACGGGTGGCCGCCTGTCGGACGCGCTGTTCCCGATCCATTCCGCAGCCGTGGGCGGCGTGGCCTGGCGCGTGGTGGCGTGCTTCACCGGCCTGCTGCCGAGCTTCCTGCTGGTTACGGGGTTCCTGTTCTGGCGAGCCCGCAGGCGCCGCCCGCTTTCTGCCAGATAACAGGCCCCAACGCGGCCGGCCGCCGCCGCTAAGCTGCGCATCCACATCACGGGGGAATACCCAATGCGCCGCACCCTGCCCTTGCTCGCCGGCCTTATCGCCCTGCCCGCCTTCGCGGCGTCGCCCACCGCGCCCGTGAAGGAGTGGAGCGAGCCTTCGCCGCCCCACGTGATCTACGGCAACACGTACCAGGTCGGCACGAAGGGCCTCTCCTCGATCCTCATCACATCACCGCAGGGCCACATCCTCATCGATGGCACCTGGACCGGTAACGCGCCCCTGATCGAGGCGAACATCCGCAAACTCGGCTTCCGCGTCGAGGACATCAAGCTCATCCTCAATTCGCACGCGCACCACGACCACGCGGGCGCGATCGGCCAGCTGGCAAAGGACAGTGGCGCCACGGTGCGCGCGACCGCGGCAGGTGCGAAGGCCATGCGCCTCGGCGGCAAGGACCCGGATGATCCGCAGTACGAAGCCGACTTTAAGGATGCCTACCCGGTATTCCCGGTCACCGGCGACATCGTCGACGGCAGTGTGGTCACCGTCGGCCCGCTGAAACTCACGGCGCATATCACCCCCGGCCACACACCCGGCGGCACGGCATGGACCTGGGACGCCTGCAAAGGCAGCGCGTGCAAGCACATTGCGTATGTCGACAGCCTGTTCGCGTTCTCGTCGGCTACGTATCGGTACACCGACCATCCCGCGTTCGTCGCCGAATACCGGAAAACGTTCGACCGCGTCGCGGCGCTACCGTGCGACATCCTGGTAACGCCGCACCCCGAGCAGGGTGAAGGGAAGACGTGCGCGATTTACGCGCAATCCGGCCGCGACCGCCTGGAAGAGAAGCTGAAAGACGAGGCGAAATAGCGCTGTTGTGGGAGCGCGCTTGCGCGCGATGGAGGTTGCGACAAGCACCCATCGCGTGCAAGCACGCTCCCACACGTCCGTCGCGAATTACGACGGCCTTGCCAGGCTTTGCGCGATGCGCTCGTCCTTTTCCGTCCACAGCTCGTTGATCCACGCCTGGAAGCGCTCGCGGAACGCCGTGTCGTTTTCGTAATCGCCGCGCATGCTGTCCAGGATGGGCAGCTTGCGTACGTGGATGCGGACCTCGCGGATGCGCCCGGCGATCATGTCCATCATGCTGCCGGCGCCGTCGGGATACACGATGGTGACGTCGAGCATGTGGCGAATGGCGTCGCCCATCGCGTCGATGACGAAGGCCACGCCGCCGGCCTTGGGCCGGAGCAGGTGCTGGTACGGAGACTTCTGCGCGTCGTGCTTGGCCTGGGTGAAGCGGGTGCCCTCGGTGAAGTTCATGATCGCCACCGGCACATGGCGGAACTTCTCGCACGCACGGCGCGTGGCATCGCGGTCGCGCGATTTCAGCTCGGGACGGCGCTCGAGCTCCTCGCGCGAATGGCGCTTCATGAACGGGAAATCGAGCGCCCACCACGCCGGGCCCAGCAGCGGCACCCAGATGAGCTGGCTCTTCAGGAAGAAGCGCATGAACGGGATGCGCCGGTTGAACACCTTCTGCAGGGCAGGGATATCGATCCAGCTCTGGTGGTTGCAGACCACGAGGTAGTTATCCCGCGGCGTGAGGCCGTCGACGCCCTCGACAGTCCAGCGCGTGCGGGTGAAGGCGCCCCACAGCCAGGCGTTGACGCTCAGCCAGCTCTCCGCGATCCGCACGAGCGCGCCGCCACAGGCGTCGCGCAGTGAGCGCACGGGCAGCACGAGGCGCACCAGCGTCAGCAGGAACAGCGGCAGCACGTGCAGCACCGTGTTCACCAGCAGGAACAGGCAGGCGAGGGGGACACGGAGGAACACGGGTAGCGAGGCGAACATGCGGGAAAGGCCGTATGAGATTTCGACCAGTTTACAGGCCCAGCCGCTCCACCACGTCATCCAGGCTCTGGCGCACCGAGTCGATGCCTTCCCAGGGATCCTTCTTCTGCCGGGCCAGGCGCTTAGGCACCGTATGGATGTTGAAGTCCGCGCCGGATTTGAGCTTGCCGAGGTCCTCCCAGCGCAGCGGCACCGCTACCGGTGCGCCCGCGCGGGCGCGCAGGGAATACGAGGCCACGGCCGTTGCACCACGGCCATTGCGCAGGTAGTCGAGATAGATCTTGCCGCCGCGCACCTTCTTCGTCGCCGTCGCGACGAATTCCAGCGGATGGGCCTGGGCAAGGGCTTCGGCGAAGCCCCTGGCGAACGTTCGGACGGTGTCCCAGTCCGCGGCGGGCGCCAGCGGCACGACGATATGCAGGCCTTTGCCGCCCGTGGTGCGCACGAACGAGGTCAGCCCCAGCTGCTTGAGAAAATCCCTAACCATGCGCGCCGCCGCCACCACGCGAGACCAGGCCACGCCGTCGCCCGGGTCCAGGTCGAAGATCACCCGGTCGGCCGCATCTGGTGTTTCCACGTGCGAGCCCCAGGGATGGAATTCGATGGCGCCGAACTGCACCAGTTCCATCAGCCCGGTTTCGTCCTTCGGATACAGGTAAACGGCCTGCGCACCGGTTTCTTCCTTGAGTTTTGCCGAACCCACATGCTTGAGGCCCGAGATCATGTGCTTCTGGAAGAAGCAGTGCTCGCCGATGCCGCCGGGGCAGCGCAGCATGGGCATCGGCCGGTCGGCGATCGGGGGCAGGAACCAGGGCATCACCGCCTTGTAGTAGTCAGCGACGTCCTGCTTGGTGATGCCGTCGTCGGGGTAGACCACGCGGTCGGGGTGGGTGATGGTGATGTCGTTCGCGGCCATGGGTGGGTCCTTGGCGGGCCGTCGGGAGGTGGGCGTTTCAGCGGAAGCGGTGGCGCGGCCTGTTGCCTTGGGGCGAACGGCGTCGCGCACAGGGTGCGCTCCTACGGGCGTGGCGCGGTCGCTGTCGCGGAGGTCTTTGGGGCTCTTGTCGGGGCGCAGGGTTTTCAGGCTGGGCTGGCGCAGGAGGTTCTGGTTGCCGATGCCGCGGTAGTAAACCTCGGCGACGACCCTGGGCTCGACCCATAGCGCGCCGCGGAGCAGGGGATCGATGCCGTCGAGCGGTACCGGTGGTTTCTTCGCCCCGCCCCTGGCCAGCGACTTGCCCAATTCGCGCAACATCTCGTCGGTGAAGCCCGTGCCGACGCGGCCGACGTAGGTCCAGCGTCCCTTCGCACCGGGCTTCGCCAGCAGGAGCGAGCCGAACGACACGCGCGAACCTTTCGCTGGCGTGTAGCCGACTACCGCGAACTCGTCGGCCTCCAGCCGCTTGATCTTCAGCCAGTCATCGTTGCGGCCGCTGTGGTATGCGCCGTCGGCGCGCTTCGAGATGATGCCCTCGAGTTTTTCCTTCATCGCCATGGCGAACACCGCGTCGCCATCGCCGACGTTGTGGCCGCTGTAGCCGAGGTGGGATGGCGCGTGCGCGAGCAGGCGTTCGAGCAGCGCCTTGCGGTCGGCCAGCGACGTGCGCGACAGATCCATGCCCTGGAAGAACGGCATATCGAACAACATGTACACGAGCGGCGCCTGTGCCTCGCCCGATAAGGTCTTCTGCAACGCGTTGAAGTCGCTGCGACCCTGCGCGTCCACCGCGATGAGTTCGCCATCCAGGCGCGCGCTGTCGAGGCCGAGCGCTTCAACGGCCTGCACGATCTCGGGGATGCGCTCGTTCCAGGGCAGGGCGTTGCGCGACCACGTCTCGACCTCGCCGTTGGCGATCCCAGTGAGGATGCGGTAACCGTCCCACTTCACCTCATGCAGCCACTGCTCGCCTTGCGGCGGTGTCTCGCGCAGGCGTGCGAGTTGCGGTGCGAAGAAGGCCGTCGAGGGCTTCCCCTTCTTCGCGCCGGCAATGGCCGCTGCGGCCTTCGTCAGCGTGGCGACCGGCACGCGGCGCCCCTTCGGCGCGGCCTTCTTACGTGCGGTGCTCTTCTTCGCCGCGGCCTTCGTTGCAGGGGTTTTGGCGGCACGCCGCGTGCTCTCGCGCATCTTCGTATCCAGCAGGTCGTCCGCTTCGACATCGCCGGCGTAGGCGTCGTCGGCCTTGATCAGGAACCACGCAGGCTGGCGCTCCTTCCTGCCGCTGCGGACAAGATGCCATGCGCCCTTCAGCCGCTTGCCGAAGAGCTCGAAGCTGAGGTGGCCCTTCTGCAACTGCGCCTCGGCGTCGCCCGTCGTCGACCAGACGCCGCGATCGAACGTGTCGACATGGCCCTTGCCGTAGCCGTGTTCGATATCGCCTTCGAAGTCCGCATAGGCGACAGGGTGGTCTTCCACTTCGACGGCGAGGCGCTTCACCTTCGGGTCGTAGCTCGGGCCCTTCGGCACGGCCCAGCTGCGCAGTACATCACCGACCTGCAAGCGGAAATCGAAGTGGCGGCGCGAGGCGTGGTGCAACTGCACGACGAAGATCGCGCGGCCACCGCGCGCGCTGCCCTCGGGCGCGGGTTCGCGCGTCCGGGTGAAGTCGCGCTTCTTCCGGTAGTCCTGCAGGCTCATGCTCGCGATGATTGGCGGGTGGCGGTGAACAGGCCGTGCAGCCCGCACGGAGCCTGATCCAGAGTTGTCGGGCGGTGCGGGGCCTCGCTACGCTCGGCATCCCGTCACGCCCACCGGATCCTCGCACGCCATGCACGGCCGCCGTCTTGCCCCGTTCGATCCCGCGCGCCGCCGCTTTGTCCAGGGCCTGGCGGTTGCCGGGGTGGGCCTGGCCGCAGGTGTCGTCCGCGCGGGCCAGCCCGACCGGGCCATGCCGCGCATGGCGGCGTTGCAGGGCCCGGCCTTCCGGCTCGCCGTGCGTGAGGCGGCTGTCGACTTCACGGGGCGCGCGCGCAAGGCCGTCACGGTGAACGGAGGCGTGCCCGGCCCGACGCTCCGCTGGCGCGAGGGCGACGATGTCGTGATCGCCGTCGAGAACCAGCTCGATAGCGTGACCTCCATCCACTGGCACGGACTGGTCGTGCCGGCGAGCCAGGATGGCGTCCCGGGCCTCAGCTTCGACGGCATCGGCACGCGCAGCACGTTCACGTACCGCTTTCCCGCGAAACAGGCGGGTACCTACTGGTACCACGCACACAGCCGGTTCCAGGAACAAAGCGGCCTGTATGGTGCCATCGTGATCGAGCCTGCGGGTGGCGAACGCTACCCGGCCGATCGCGAGCACGTGATCCTGCTCAGTGACTGGACGGATGAAGATCCGGAGAGCGTGTACGCGAAGCTGCGCACGCGCTCCGACATTTACAACTACGGTCAGCCGACGCTGGCCGGCTTCCTTCGCGACGCGCGCGAGAAGGGCTTCCACGACGCAGTGGCGATGCGCCGCATGTGGAACCAGATGCGGATGAACCCCACCGACCTCGCGGATGTTTCCGGCGCGACCTATACCTATCTCGTGAACGGCACCGCGCCCGCAGGCAACTGGACGGGCGAGTTCCGGCCCGGTGAACGCGTGCGACTGCGCCTCATCAACGGCTCGTCCAATTCGATCTTCGACTTGAGCATCCCGGGCCTGCGCATGCAGGTGGTCGCGGCGGACGGGCAGGACATCGTGCCGGTCGACGTGGACGAACTGCGGCTGTCGGCGGCGGAGACGTACGATGTCATCGTCACGCCGACGGACGACCGCGCGTACACGCTGTTCGCGCAATCGATCGATCGCTCCGGCTACGCGCGCGCCACGCTCGCGCCCCGCGCGGGCATGCAGGCCGCCGTGCCCGCACTCGATGCGCGTCCTCGCCTGGCCATGCGCGACATGATGGGTTCCATGGCGGACGACGCCACCGATGGCGACATGGTCATGGCGCACCATGCGAGCACGGAGTACGGGCCGAACACGGACATGCACGTCGACATGCCGCGCACGAACCTCGACGATCCCGGTGTCGGGCTGCGCGACCGCAAGCACCGCGTGCTCACCTACGCCGACCTGCACACGGTCGGTGGGCCCATCGACACGCGCGAGCCAGGACGTACGATCGAGCTGCACCTCACCGGCAACATGGAGCGTTTCGCGTGGGGCTTCGATGGGCAGAAATATTCCGAGGCGAAGCCGGTCCACTTCCGCCAGGGCGAACGCCTGCGCGTCACCCTGGTGAACGACACGATGATGAACCACCCCATCCACCTGCACGGCATGTGGAGCGAGGTGGAGACGCCCGACGGCGCATTCCAGGCACGCAAGCACACGGTGAACGTGCAGCCGGCGCAGCAGGTGAGTTACGCGGTGACGGCGGATAACCCGGGGCGCTGGGCGTTCCACTGCCACATGCTGTTCCACATGGAAGCGGGCATGTTCCGCGAAGTGGTGGTGTCGTGAAGCGCGCGTGGCTCGTCGTCGCCTTGTGGCCCTTCGCCGCGGCTGCGCAGGAGATGCCTGCGATGAGCGGCATGGACCATGCGGGCATGCATCACACCGATACGCCACCCGCGGAGCCAGCTGCGCCGTCCCCGGTGCAGGACCCGCATGCAGGCCATGCCATGGGTGACATGCCGGCGATGCATGACATGGGCAGCATGAAGATGGGCCCGATGCAGGGTGGTTCGGCGCCGGCGGATGCCCGCAACCCGGATTATTCCGACGGTATCGCGCCATCGGCCATGCACGGGATGGCGATGCATGACATGGATGACACCGCGCCCAGCGCCACGCTGTTGCTCGATCGGCTGGAAGCGTTCGCGGGGCAGGGCGGTCACGGCCAGTCGTGGGAAGCCGAAGGCTGGTACGGGAATGACGCAAACAAGCTGTGGCTGCGCAGCGAGGGCGAACGCGAGGATGGCCGGCCGCGCGATGGCGACGTGGAGCTGCTCTGGAGCCACGCCGTCGCGACCTTCTGGGACACGCAGCTCGGCGTGCGCAGCGATTTCGGCGAAGGCCCGAAGCGCCAGTGGGCGGCGTTCGGCCTGCAGGGGCTCGCGCCGTACTGGTTCGAACTCGAGGCGACGGCATATGTGGGGCAGGGCGGCCGCACGGCGGCGCGCGTGCGCGCCGAGTACGAACTGCGGATCACGCAGCGCCTGATCCTGCAGCCGGAGCTCGAAGTGAACGCCTACGGCAAGGACGATGTGCGGCGCCAGCTGCGCTCCGGCATCTCGTCAGCGGAGGGTGGCCTCCGCCTGCGTTACGAGTTCACGCGCACGTTCGCGCCGTACGTCGGCGTGGCCTGGGAGCACCTGACGAGCGGTACCGCCGACCTCGCCGCGGAACAGGGCCGGCGGATTACGGACCGGCGCTGGGTGGCGGGCGTCCGGGTCTGGTTCTGACCCCGCCAGTTATTGACTGGAGCGCGTGACCGGCGGATCGTTCGTGACATACGCTCACGAGTCGCCACCATGTCCACCGACAGCCGCCTGCTCGGCAACCTCAGCGTTCTCGTTGCCGTCGTGGAGACAGGCAACTTCGCCCGCGCCGCCGATGCCCTGGGCCTTTCGCCTTCCGGGGTAAGCCGCGCGATCGGCCGACTGGAGGCGCGGCTCGGGGTGCGCCTGCTGCAGCGAACCACGCGCTCGGTCCACCTCACGGACGAAGGCGAGCGCCTCGTCGCCCAGGTCGGGCCGTTGCTGTCGGGCATCGAGGAAGCCGCGATTTCCGCCGCCGGCGATTCGCAGGCCGTGCGTGGACGGCTACGGGTCAGCCTGGACCCGATGTTCTCGCGGCTGGTCGTCGCACCAAGCCTCACGGGGTTCCTCGCGGAGCACCCGCAACTGGAGATCGAGATCGTCACCCGCGATGACATCGGCGACCTGATCGCCGAGGGTATCGATGTCGCGGTGCGTTTCGGCGTGCCGGAGTCGTCGTCGTTGGTGGCGCGCAAGCTCCTGGATACGCGCGTGCTGACGGTGGCTGCGCCGGCGTACCTCGCCGCGCACGGTACGCCACGCGCGCCGAAAGACCTGCTGGCTCACCAATGCCTTCAGTTCCGCGACCCGGTGACCCGCCGTCCGTTCGAGTGGGAGTTCCACCGCCGCGGCAAGGTCACCACCGTCGATACGACGGGTCCGATCCTCGTCACCGATTCGGCGACGATGTACGGGCTGTGCGTGGCGGGCGCCGGTATCGCCCAGGTCCTGGAAGTGAGCGTCCGCGACGCGCTGGAGGACGGCCGCCTGGTGGAGCTGTTTCCCGACCATGCCGAGGAAACCTTTCCGCTTTACGCGTTCTACCCCACGCGGCGTCACGCCCCGCCCAAGGTGCGCGCTTTCGTGGATTTCTGCGTCGCGCTCGCCCGCCGGGCGTGAACATCGCGTTTACGTGCGCGGTGGTTTGCTCATGGGGGCCACTTACCGGGGAGCGCCACCATGTCGCCTCGCGAAACCTACGATGACCCCACGACCGGCTCCGGCGATCCCTCGCACGGCCAGCCGCCCGGCCCCGTCGAGCCGGTGAACACCGGTTCCGGCGATCCGCAGCACAAGCGCGAGGGCGATGTCGAAAACGGCGAGGCCTGATCGACGTAGGGGTAGACACCACCACGAGGGAGCCTGCCATGAGCCGTCCGTTCCGCCGCATCACCCCGTTCCTCTGGTTCGACACGCAGGCTGAAGAGGCCGCGAATTTCTACACGTCGATCTTCCCGAACTCGCGCATCACCTCCGTCACGCACTACACGAAGGAATCCTCGGACGCCTCCGGCCGGCCCCAGGGTTCGGTGATGACGGTGAACTTCGAACTCGATGGCGAACCGCTCACCGCGTTGAACGGTGGACCCATCTTCAAGTTCAACGAGGCGCTCTCGCTGGTCGTGTATTGCAAGGACCAGGCGGAGATCGACCACTTCTGGGAGAAGCTCTCCGCCGGCGGCGACCCCAAGGCCCAGGCCTGCGGCTGGCTCAAGGACCGCTACGGCCTGTCGTGGCAGATCTGCCCCGAGGATATCGATGAGCTCGCGAAGAGCCCGAAGGCGATGGCCGCACTGATGCACATGACGAAGCTGGACATCGCCGCGCTAAAAGACGCGGCGAAGTAACGCTTTGCTGGGAGCTTGCATCGAAATTTGTGGGAGTGAGCTTGCGAGCGATGTGCTCGCGAAAGAGCATCGTTCGCAAGCTCACTCCCACAAGTCGGCACTTACGAACCAACCACCTCGCGGACAAACGCCGCATACGTCCGCGGCTCGCGTCCCAGCAGCGTCTGCAACGTGCCGTGTGCCGCCGGCTTCGCACGCATGCCATCGCGGTGGAAGCGCGAAAGCATCAGGCGCAGGTCGTAGGCAGCCCATGCCGGTGCGCGCTCGGCGATCGCCGCCTCGGCCGCATCCAGGTCATCGCCGAGGTAGCTGACGTCACGGCCGAGCGCTTCGGCCCACACCTTCGCGGCCGAGGCGCCGGTGAGTGCTTCCGGACCAGCGATCTCGATGACTTCACGCGGCAGCGGACCCGCGGCGCGCGCACGGCGCAACAGGGCCGCGGCGGCAATGTCGGCGATATCGCGGACGTCGACCATCTCGATGCCCGCGTTGCCCAGCGCCATCGGGTACACGCCGTGCGTCGCGGCATCTTTCAGCGCGGCATCGTTCTGCATGAAGTACGAAGGCCGCAGCACGGTGGCCGGAAGATCGAACTGCTCGATCATCCGCTCGATCGTGTACTTGACGGTGAAGTGCGGTACGTCGGTGAAGGTCTCCGCATTCAGTACCGAGAGATACACGAAGCGCTGGATCCCTGCGTCGCGGGCGAGCGTCAGCAGGGTGAGGCCCTGGTTGAGTTCGTCGGGCGTCACCGGGTTCAGCACGAACAGCGTATCGACCCCGGCCAGCGCGGCGCGGATGGCGTTGGGATCGGATGCCTCGCCGCCCACGGCACGAATGCCGGCGGGGCCGCGGTAATCGTCGGGACGACGGGTGAGGGCGCGCACATCGGCGCCGGCGGCGGCGAGGCGTTCAATGACGGCGGAACCGACCGAGCCGGTGGCGCCAGTGACGAGGATGCTCATGGGTGACTCCTGTGTGGGGTGGAATGTGCACAGGTTGCGCGTCTCGCATGCGGTACGATAGCCAGCGAAACGGGACACGTCGTCTCGCTAGTGAGACACCGCCATGGATCTCCTCGCCCTGGCCGATTTCAGCGCCGTGGCCACCCACCGGGGCTTCGGCGCCGCCAGCCGTGCCACCGGGAGGCCCAAGGCCACGCTTTCGCGCCGGGTGCGTGAACTCGAGGACGCCCTGGGCGTGCGCCTGATCGAGCGCGGGGCGCGGCCGTTCCGCCTCACGGAGGAGGGCAGCCTGCTGCATGGTGAGACGGCGGGCATGCTCGGCCACATCGACAACGTCGCCGCGGACCTCGCCGCGGGCGCCGGCGGTCCACGTGGCCGCCTGCGCATCAGCGTCCCGGTGCTGTTCGCCCAGCGCGGCGTCGGGCGGCTCGCTGCACGCTATGCGGCGCTGTATCCCGCCGTGGATCTGGAAGTGGTCGCCGACGATCGTTTCGTCGATCCCCTCGCGGAAGGCTTCGACCTGATCGTGCGGGCGAATCCCAAGCCGACCACGGAACTCGCGGGTCGCTGCTTCCTGCGCGATGGGTACATCGTCGCGGCACCACCTGCACTGACCCGACCGCGTGACGGCGAAGCATTCCCCGCCGTCGTCCTCCCGGCAATGGCACGCAGCGACACATGGCGTGTGATCGATGAAAAAAAGCGCATGACGATCGCGCCACGCACCGTGCTGCGCCTCTCGTCGATGGCGATGGTCTACGACGCGGTGCTGGAAGGCGTGGGTGCCGCGATGCTTCCGGCATCGCTGATCGCCGGTGACATCGCGAGTGGCAGGCTCGTCAGCTGGGGCCATATCGAAGGCGGCACGACCGAAGTGTGGGCGCTGTATCCACCGCAGCGCCATGTCGCGCCCAAGGTCTCCGCGTTCGTGAACCTGCTGGTGGAACACTTCAAGGACGCATCGCCGTCGCACTTCCAGGAACTCACGTTGACATGATGCGACGTTGCAGGTGAAAGTCGAGCGTCATGCCATCGCGGGGAGAGGGTGTTGAATCGTCGGGATTTCGCAAAGACGCTGGCGCTCGCCGGCGCAGTGGGCAGTGGTTTGTTTCCAGTGAAACAAGCGTTCGCGCAGGCACCCAGGACGTCGCGCGGCGTGGTGGTGGATCCCGCGAAGCTTCGCGACCTGCAGCAGGCGTTCCTCGAACTCCGCTTCGGCATGTTCATCCACCTCAACATGGCCACGTTCGAGGAGCGCGAGTGGGGCGATCCGCTGCTCTCGCCGAAGCTGTTCAACCCGAAGCACCTGGATCCCGCGCAGTGGGCGAGTGCGGCGAAGTCCGCCGGCATGGGCTACGCATGCCTCACCACGAAACACCACGACGGCTTCTGCCTCTGGCCGACGAAAACCGGCAGCGCCAACGTCATGCAGTCGTCGTACCCGCACGACGTGGTCCGTGCGTACGTCGATGCATTCCGTAAAGCCGGCCTCAAGGTCTGCCTGTACTTCTCCATCCTGGACCTGCGCCAGGATATCCGCGCGCGCACCGTCACGCCGGAGAAGATCGCGCTGATCAAGGCGCAGATCACCGAGCTGCTCACGAATTACGGACCGCTGACCGCACTGATCCTCGACGGATGGAATGCCTCGTGGTCGCGCATCTCGTACGAGCAGCTGCCGTATCGCGAGATCTACGACCTGGTGAAGTCGCTGCAGCCGGATTGCCTGCTCACCGACCACAACGCCGGCAGATACCCCGGCACCGCGCTGTACTACACGGACATCAAGCAATACGAGCAGCACGCCGGGCAGAAGATCCCGCCCGATAGCCCCGTGCCGTCGCAATCGGGTACCACGCTGCAAAGCGACTGGTTCTGGAAGAAGGCGTACCCGACGTCCGAACTCGCATCGGCGCAGACCATCGTCGATGACTGGCTGAAACCCTTCAACGCCAACCACTGCAACCTCATCCTCAACGTGGCGCCGAACCGCGATGGCCGTTTCGACGACAACGCCGTGGCGCGACTCGCCGAGATCGGCAAGCTGTGGAAGCCGGAAGGCAAGGTCGCGGAGATCACGCAGCAGGTGACCATCACCACGCCCAATCTCGCCGCGGGCAAGCCCGCATGGGCCAGTGCCAGCGATGAAGCGGTCGGCCCCGATCTCGCCTTCGACGACAACTTCCGCACGTACTGGCTTGCCGACCGCGGCAAGGAAGAGGGCTGGATCGAGGTGCGCTTCCAGGCGCCCGTCGCGTTCAACACGCTGTCGATCGTGGAGCCACGCGACGACAAGGACTATGGCAGCGCCAGCCGCATCACCGCTTACAAGGCGCAGGTAGAGCAGGGCGGCGCATGGGTGGATATCGCCAGCGGCGCCACGCCTGCTGCATACCAGTTCCACGAGATCCCGCGAACCTCGGCCACCCGCGTGCGCCTGTGGGTAAAGGGCCGCCAGCCCGGCATCACCGAGTTCGGCCTGTACGACGAACCCCGCACCTGAGGCTGTTCCGCAGCCCGCCCCTTTCTGTGGGAGCGCGCTTGCGCGCGATTCACGCCGCGAAGACCTAACCTGTTGAAATGTAGGTTTTTGTCCGCACATAAGGAGCATCGCGCGCAAGCGCGCTCCCACAGAAAGAGCTAAGCGCGCCGGGAGGTGCACCATGGCAACCGGTTGGGCGGGCGACACCGCCGTTCAGGACCAGATCGACGCCACCGTGGATGACGCGGTGAAGCGCGTGCGCAGCCAGATGGCGAAGGGCCCCGGCCTCGAGCGCTGCGAGGAATGCGACAAACCGATCCCCGAGGCGCGCCGCAAGGCCGTGCCCGGCGTACGCCTGTGCGTCGCCTGCCAGGAGGCCGCCGACCGTGAAGAAGCCACGTTCAGTGGCTATAACCGGCGCGGCAGCAAGGACAGCCAGTTGCGCTGAGGTTTACCATCGGGATTCCCCTGAGCCGCAAAGACCCCACGATGCTCGAGCACCTGATCGTCTGCCGCCACGGCGAAACCGTCTGGAATATTGAACGCCGCGCGCAGGGCCGCGCGGACAGCCCGCTCACCGACGCCGGCATCGCGCAGGCCCGCAGCCTCGGCCGTGCGCTCGCCGCGCGTGGCATCGAGCATGTGGTGTCGTCGACCCTGGGGCGCGCACTACATACCGCCGAGATCGTCGCGGAGATCGCCGGATGCACGGTGTCGGTCGATGAGCGCCTCGTCGAGCGTTCGTTCGGTGAGCTGGAAGGGCAGAACTTCGACCAGATGGCGCTGGACCCGATGTGGACGGCGGTTGTCCGCTGCACTGACCCCGATGCCACCGCGCCCGGATCCGAGTCGCTCCGCGAGGTCGCTGCGCGCGTGCTGGCCGCGCTGCACGATGCGCGCGCGTTGCCTTACCGCACCGTTGCCGTCATCACGCATGGCCAGTCGATTTCGGCACTATTGGGCACGCTCCACGCGAGCAGCGACTTCTCGGCCTTCCGCCATGGCAACTGCGGCTACACGCCCCTGCACGTCCAGGAGGGCGGTTTCATGGCCGATGCATGGAACATCGACCCGCTCGCCGTGGCCGACGCTGAAACATCGCTTGTCACAGATCAGAAATAATTGATTTAGAACGGATTATTAAAGTTAGGATGGCTGGCTGCCGATAACGGGGCAGTTCACCTGCCATCCCACCATGCCCACCAGCCATTCCACCAGCGGCCGCGAGCTGTCCCCGATCGAGCAGGTCCTCTCCGGGGCCGCGCTGTCGGCCGTGTTCCAGCCGGTCATCCGGGTGGAGAATGGCGAGGTCGTGGCCCACGAGGGGCTGATCCGCTGCGCGCTGCCGCAGCTGGAGCTCACGCCTACCGACCTGCTCGACCTGGCGCGCACTCGCGGCCGCCTCGGCGAGTTCGAACTGATGGCGGCGCGCCGCGTGGCCGAGCGCTTCGTCGAGCTGGGGCTGCAAGGGCGACTGCTCGTGAACCTCAGCGCCCAGGCGGTCATGCACGAGGGGCTGGCCGCCGATGACGTCATCGCCGCGCTGACTGTTCCGGGGCTGGACCTCGGCCGGGTCACGATCGAACTCACCGAGCGCGATATCGTGGAGAACGCCGCGCGGCTGGCCCATGCGCTCGGCTTCCTGCGCGCCCGCGGCGTCCGCGTGGCCCTGGATGACTTCGGCAACGGCCACTCGAACTTCGAGATGTGGAACGAGATCCACCCGGAAGTGGTGAAGATCGACCGTTACCTCATCAATGGCCTGGCCAACAGCGCGGAGCGGCTCGCGATCGTGCGCGCGCTGTGCACCGTGGCGGAGACGCTGGGCGCCGACCTCGTCGGTGAAGGCGTCGAGGACGAGGCGGACCTGCGCATGCTGCGCGAGCTCGGCATCCCGTATGCCCAGGGCTTCCTCATCGCCCGCCCTTCGGATACGCCCGTCGCCAACGTGCCCGAGCATGTCGCCGCCGCGCTGCGCCGTGCGCATGTCCCCGTGCCGCCGCGACCCAGTGGGCCCGTCTCGGCGCGGCCGCTCACGGCAGGCCACATGCTTATCGATGCCCCGGCCGTCGCGCCGCGGCAAAGCAACGACGACATCGCCGACGTGTTCGCGGCGCACCCACGACTCCACGCGGTCGCGGTAGTGGATGCGGGCGTGCCCGTCGGTATCGTCAACCGGCGTACGTTCACCGAGCGCATGGCGCAGCCGTTCGCCCGCGAGCTGTTCGGGCGCAAGCCGTGTACCAGCTTCATGCATGCCGAGCCGCTGCTGTGCGATGAAGAGATGCCGTTGCAGAGCATGGCCGACATCCTCCGCGGCGAAGACCAGCGCTACCTCAGCGATGGTTTCATCATCACCTCGGGTGGGCACTACCTCGGGTTGGGCACGGGTGAATCGCTCGTGCGCCGTGTCACCGAGATCCGCGTGGAGGCCGCGCGTTATGCGAACCCGCTGACCTTCCTGCCCGGCAACCTGCCGGTCAGCGAACACATCGGGCGCCTGCTCCAGGCGGGGCGGCCGTTCGCCGCCGCCTACTTCGACCTCGATAACTTCAAGCCTTTCAACGACCAGTACGGCTACTTCCGCGGCGATGAAATGATCCGCCTGCTGGCCAGCGTGCTCACCGGCGACCTGCGCCACGATGCCGACTTCGTTGGCCATATCGGTGGCGACGATTTCATGGTGGTGTTCCAGGGCGCCGACTGGTCGTCGCGTTGCGACGGCATGCGCGTTCGCTTCAACGCGATGGCCGGCAACCTGTTCGATGATGTCGACCGCGAGCGCGGCGGCATCGAGAGCGACGACCGCCATGGGCACCGCCGCTTCTTCCCGATCACGACGGTGGCGGTGGGCGTCGCGTGGTTCGGCGACGAGTTTCCCGCCGATGCGGAAGCGGTCGCGAGCCTGGCGGCCTCCGCCAAGCGCGTCGCCAAGAACGCCGGGCTGGGCATGCACGTGGTGACGTGGCGGAACGACGACGAGATCCTCGCGTCACGACATATTCAAGCTATTGAAACAAAAGAGTAATTATCGAAATCAGGGCTAAAGTTGCCGAAAATGCGGCCGATGGGTGTGCTGTCCCCACCCCCGAGCCACCCCCATGCGCCTCCCCCTGATCCACCTCCCCACGCTTACCCTGCGCGCGCGGCTGGCCCTGCGCCTCGCCGGCACCATCCTCCTGCTGCTCGCCCTGTGGATCGTCGGCGGCGTCCAGCTGCGCCAGGCCAACGGGCGCCTGCAGTCCGTCGTCGGCGAGACGCTGGCGCCGGTCGCGAACGTCGGCCGCATCCAGAACGACTACAACGACCTGCTTGATTCGCTGGTCCACGCCACGCTGGCGCGGCTGCCCTCGGCGACCGACGACGCGGTGACCGCCATCCAGGCCAACCGCCACGACATCGACAAGCAGTGGAAGGAACTGGAAGCCAGTGGCCTCGGCCAGCAGCAGAAGAAGCTCGTGGCACTGGCCGCCGAACACCGCAAGGCGGCTGACGAAGCCGTCAACGGCGTCGTCGAGCTGCTCAAGGCGGAGCAGTACGACATCGCGCCGCTGCAGCTCTCCAACGACGTGCAGTCCGCCGTCGGTCCGCTGAAGAGTGATTTCTCGAACCTGTTCCAGCTCGCGCTCACGGGCGGCAAGGCCGAGGCGGAGGCACAGCAGGCCGACGTCCACCGCGGCGCCGTGTTCTCCGCGATCCTCCTGGGCGTGGCCTTGCTGATCGCCAGCGTCATGGACCTCGCCATCATCCGCTCGCTGCAGCGCCGCCTGCGCCAGGCGCGTGAAGTGGCGGCCGCCATCGCGCGCGGCACGCTGGGCACCCCCATCGATGTGGGCCGAACCGATGAGATCGGCGACCTGCTCGCCTCGCTGGCGGCCATGGACGCGCAGCTGGGCAACGTCGTCGTACAGGTCCGCGACCGCGCCGATCACGTGGCCCAGGTGGCCAGCGGCATCGCGCAGGGCAACGATGCCCTCAACGATCGCACGCGCACCCAGGCCGAGCACCTCGAGCACACCTCATCGTCGATGCGCGACATGGCGAACGCCGCGCGCGGTGGCCTCGGCCACGCGACCGCCGCGAATCATGCGGTGATCGAGGCACGCGCGATGACCGATGAGGGCCAGCGCGTCGCCCTCGACGCCATCGATAACATGCGCGCGATCCAGCAGGGCAGTGAGCGCATGGGTGAAGTGCTGGACCTCGTCGACCAGGTCGCCTTCCAGACCAACCTGCTCGCGCTGAACGCCGCGGTGGAAGCGGCGCGTGCCGGCGAGCATGGCCGCGGCTTCGCGGTCGTCGCCCACGAGGTGCGCGAGCTCGCGCAGCGCTGTGCCGCCGCCGCGCGCGACATCCGCGGCCTGATCACCACCAGCGACGAGGCCGTGCAGGCCGGCGTCCAGTCGGTCGACCGCGCGAGCGCGGTGCTCTCCGGCATCGGCGAGCGGGTCAGTGCCCTCTCGACCCTGGTGGCCGATGTCATGGCCGCGACGCAGGGCCAGACCAGCGGCATCGAACAGGTCAACGGCGCGATCGTCGTGATCGACGAAACCACCCGGGAAAACGCCGCCCTGGTCGAGCAGGCCGCCTCGGCCAGCCGCGCCATGCGCGAAAGCGCCGAGAGCCTGCGCCGCGAGGTGGCTTACTTCACGCTGGAAGCGGCCTGACGCTTGCCGTGGCCTGGCGGTGTGGGAGCGCGCTTGCGCGCGATGGGTGCTCGGCGCAAGGCCCCATCGCGCGCAAGCGCGCTCCCACAAGGCGATTTCCGGGTGAGGGCGGCTCAGTAATCCAGCTTCGGATACCAGTCAGCCCTGCGCCCTTCGGGCGTGCAATCGATGACGGTCCACAGGGGCATCAGGTCGGGCGCGCCGCGCGGGTCCTGGCCGGGATCCGACGATTCGAAGCCCATCTCACCCGACCAGAAATGGCGCACGCTGCCGTCGCGGCGGGTGAATATGTTGAAGCCGGGGATGTCGTTGCCCTGGTCGTCGATCGCGTAGTAGTCGCGGCTGAAGTTGCCGTTCGCGTCGGTATAGAACGCCAGGTGCTGCCAGCCACGCTCGCGCGCGAACGCCTGCATGCGTTCGACCGGTGAGCGCGAGATCACGGCGAGCGCCATGTTCTGTTCGATGTCCCGGGCTTCGCCATCCCAGGCGGAGAGCAGCGACGTGCACATCGGGCAGGGTTTCTCGCGCTGCGGGCCGAACATCCAGCTGTACGTTGCGAGGGTCTGCTTATCGCCGAACAGTCCCTTGAAATCGACGGGGCCATGGGCGCCGATGAACTGGTAGTCACCGGTGACGGCGCCACCGGGTGGCAGCGCGCGGCGCTGTTCGGCGACGCGTTCGATCTGGCGGCGCAGCTCGATTTCTTCGGCGAGCAGCGCCGTGCGCGCGGCGCGGTACTCGGCGCTCTCGTTCGGCATGCGCATGGGGCTGCGCGCGGCGAGGACAGTGGCGGGGGTCAGGGGTTGTGCACTCATGCGGTATCTCCTGGTCAGTCGCGATCGGGCGCGCCAAGGGGGAAGAGCGCGCGATAGGGGCGGGCTTCGTCGACGGCCCGCGCGAAGGACGGCCGTGCGAGCAGCCGCTGCCGGTAAGCGTGGATGTGCGTGAAACGCGGATCGATCGGGTGGGTCCAGTCGGCATAGAACAGCGAGGGCGCGGCGCTGCAATCGGCCAGGCTGAACGCATCGCCCACCGCCCAGGTCCTTCCGGTGAGATACCCGTCCAGCCAGCCATACGCGGTATCCAGCAGCGCGCGGTGCTGGGCCACGCCAAGCGGATCGTGCTGGTGGGCCGCCCGCATGGCGTCGTTGACGACCGCCTGAAGTGGCGTGGAAATGTAGTTGTCGAAGAAGCGGTCGAGGTTACGCACTTCCAGCGCGGCCTTGCGGTCCTCCGGCAGCAGGGCGACGGGCCCGGGGTGGTAGAGCTGCAGGTACTCGATGATGGTGCTGGCTTCGGTGACCACGCGCTTGCCGTCGACCAGCACCGGGAACCGCCGAAGGGGCCAAAGTTCGGCGAACTCCGCATAAATCTCCGGCGTCTCGGGTGAAAGCATCTTCCACTCGAACCGCGTGCCGTTTTCGTACAGGGCAATCAGGGCCTTCTGGCAATACGACGAAAACGGGTGGGCATACAGCTTCAGCGTCACGGGCGGCTCCTCGTTGCAAACGGGGTCTCTACCTTCCCGTCGAACGAGCCGGGCCGACTTCGACAAACCGGCTTGCTATGCTCGGCAAAGACAGGGAGGTGCCATGAAAATCGCGATAGTGGGCTATGGAACAGCGGGGCAGGCCAGCGCCATCCTGCTCGCCGCCCAGGGCCATGAGGTTACCGTGTTCGAAAAGAGCCCGTCGCTGGGCCCGGTCGGCGCGGGTTTCCTGCTCCAGCCCACCGGGCTAGCCGTGCTCGACCGGATGGGCCTCGGCGACCAGGCGCTGGCGCTGGGCCAGCGGATCGACCAGCTGCAGGGCCACACGCCGCGTGGACGCGCGGTCATGGACATGCGCTACGCCGATCGCCGTGAAGGCTGCTTTGGCCTCGGCATGACGCGCGGTGCGTTGTTCGAGTTGCTGCGGGGCGCCCATGCCGATGCGCGCCGTGTGCGCACCGGCGTGCGCATCACCCGCTACGACGACGAAACGCACGAACTCGAGGACGATGCGGGCGGCTGGCATGGTCCGTTCGACCTCGTGGTGGCGGCGGACGGCGCGCACTCCGCGGTGCGGCCCCATTGCACGGGCAACGTTCGCCGCGAATCGCTCTACCGCTGGGGCGCGGTGTGGTGCCTGCTGCGCATCGACGACTGGCCCGACCCAACGACGCTGCTGCAGCGTTACGCCGGTACCCGCGCCATGATCGGCATGCTGCCGGTCGGGACGCGGCCCGGCCATGAGGGCCGCTGGGTCACCTTCTACTGGAGCCTGCCGGGCGACCAGGTCGATGCCTTCGACGACGCCGGCCTGGCGGCGATGAAGGCGGCGGTACACGGTATCTGGCCCGGCATCTCGCCCCGTCTCGCCCACCTCGAACACGCCGATCAGCTCAACCGCGCCCGCTACAGGGATGTGGTGCTGCGGGCGCCCCACCACGGGCGGCTCGTGGTGATCGGCGACGCCGCCCACGCCATGAGTCCGCAGCTGGGGCAGGGCGTGAACATGGCCTTGCTCGACGCCGCCGCGCTGGCCGATGCACTGGCTGCCCACGCGACGCTGGAGACCGCGCTCGACGCCTACCGCAGGCAGCGGCACGCCCACGTCCGCATCTACCAGCGCATGAGCCGCTGGCTCACTCCGATCTTCCAGTCGGGGTACACGCCCCTCGGCTGGTGTCGTGACGTCGCTTTTGGCCCGTTGGGTCGTGCGCCAGGTGCGCGCGGCGCGATGCTGAGTATCCTCACGGGTGAGGCGGGCCACCGCCCGACCATACCTTTGGCTGAGAGCGGCAAGCCGGTGGAAGGCATTACCCTCGACGCCCAAAGCACCCAGGGAGTTCCGCCATGACCCGCCTGCTCGCCCGCCTCGTCCTGTGCGTGGCCGTCGCCACCGCTACGCACGCCGCGGTTGCCGCCGTGCCCAGCTGGGGTGCGAAGCAATCCAGCCCGGCGGATACACCGCCGTCGGCACTGAAGCCCGGCGAATGGATCTGGGGTGGCGCGCCCATGGCGCCGGGCCCCATGGCGGTCATCGTGAGCCTCACTGAGCAGAAGGCCTACGCGTACCGCAACGGCATCCTCGTCGGCGTGACCACGGTCAGCACCGGCAAGAAGGGCCATGAAACGCCGACCGGCGTATTCACCATCCTGCAGAAAGACAAGGACCACAAATCCAACGTCTACAACGCGGCGCCGATGCCGTACCAGCAACGGCTCACCTGGGACGGCGTGGCCCTGCATGCCGGTGGCCTGCCGGGCTATCCGGAGTCGCACGGTTGCGTGCACATGCCTACCGAGTTCGCGAAGCTGCTGTTCGCGGCGACGAACATGGGCATGACGGTGGTGGTGGCGGAAGAGGGCACGGCGCCGGTGACGGTGGTTCACCCGAGCGCGGTGATCCCGATCGACCCGCGCAACGGCAAGGACCTGGCCGTGGCCCCGCTGATGAATGGCGAGATGTACAGCTGGAACCCGGATGCTTCGCCCACCGGTCCGATTTCCATGGTGCTCAGCGTGCCCGACCAGCGCGTGATCGTGCTCCGCAACGGCATCGAGATTGGCCGCGCGAAAGTCGAGGTGAGCAATCCGCTCGTCGGCACGCATGCGTACATCGTGGCCGCGGGCTACATGGCGAACTCCCCGAGTCGCGAAGGCCTGCGCATGCCGAACTGGATCACCATCGGCATCCCGGGCCATGGCGATGAGGCTGGCAAGGTCGTCGACGAAGCCCTCGCCGACCGCGTGGCCGCACCGCGCGAGTTCATGGAGAAGATCCTGCCGGAGCTGAAGCCCGGCGACGTCCTGCTCGCCACCGACGAACGCATCCTTCCCTCGACCACCGGCCCGAAAGTGCAGGTCATCGATTCGAATCCGCCGGAACGCGCGCCTTAACCGCGACGGCGTGAACTTGTGGGAGTGAGCTTGCGAACGATGCTCTGCTGCACGGCCATCGCTCGCAAGCTCACTCCTACAAGCCGCCTCAGTTCGGCAGCGGCAACGAAATCGGATTCGACTTGATGCTGCCGCTCAACGCCGGGAACGGATCGACCCCCGTTTCATCCGTGATGTCGTCGATCGACACCACCGTGCACACCGGCGTATCCACGTTCGTGCAACGCCACGCCGCCGCACCATCCTGGCTCGGGTCGTAAATGGCTTTCCACGTGTAGTTCGGCACGATCACCATATCGGCGCCGATCGTGTCGGGCGTCGGGCCATCGAAGCCCGGGCCAGTGACGACATAGATCTCGCCATCATCCAGCACCATGTTGCGCAGGCTCGTCTCAATCCGCTCCCACTTGCCCGTATTCAGCGTGTGGTTCTGCGGCACCATGTTCGCCAGGGAGAAGCTATCACGCTGCGCCGTGGCATTCGGCTCGTCGCCGCTTGGCGTCATGTGGCCACGGTCGTATCCGCTGCCCTTGTAGTCGGCGAGTTCGGAGCGGTCTTCTTCCGGGATACCGGTTTCCGCATGGAAGGCATCCTTGCGCGGCGTATCCTGCGCATCTTCAATCTGCTGTGCCGTGAGGTGTTCGGCGGACCAGAGTGGCCCCTTGGTGACGCCCGAGGCGATCAGCGAATACGCGTTGAAGCAAAGCGTGGTGGTGCGTTCGGCGAGCGAGGAATCGACGAGATCCGGCGCTTCCGACCCCTGGAACAACTGCGGGCACGAGGTTTCCGAAGCGTGTGCGGCACCGGCGAGTACGAAGACAACGACGGCGCAGAACGCGCGCGCATGGCGTTTGAACATGGTTTGTTCCCCAAATGGACACGAAAGCCCCTGTTCGCGAGCCCGGCCATTCTTGCCGCGTAACGTGACGCATGCGGTGCACATGTAGCGCGCGAAGTGCGACTACGGTCACGCTTCCGCGCTTATCAATCGTTCGTTCAGCGACAAAAGCCGTTTTCGCCTATCGTCTCGGCGAGGTAATCGACGAACGACGCGATGCGTGCGGAGATCGCGGTGTTACGGTAGTACACCGCGTTGATCGGCTGGCGGTGTTCCACCGTCTGCTTCGCCAGCACTTCGACCAGCGTGCCTGCTTGCCGGTCTGCCCACGTCATGAAATCCGAAAGCACGACGATGCCGTTGCCGCCGAGCGCGAGGTGGCGCAGCGTTTCGCCGCTCGATGACGAAAGGGCCGGCCGAATGTGCACGGGCTGGCGCTTTGCATCCAGTACCGGCCAGTCGTTGAGCGAGTCGGGCTCGGTGAAGCCCAGCAGCGTGTGCGAAGCCAGGTCAGCTACGTTACGCGGTGTACCGTGCTTCTTGAGGTAAGCGGGGCTGGCCAGGAGGCGAATGCGACTCGTACCGATCGGCTTGGCGTGTAACGTGGAATCCTTCAGCCGGCCGATGCGCAGGGCAACGTCGGTGCGCCGCTCGAGCAGATCGATGTAACCCTCACTGGTGTGGAGCTCAAGCTCCACGTCGGGAAAGCGCTCGCGATAGCCGGCAACCAGCGGCGCAACCACATGGAGCATGAAAGGCGTCGCGGCATCGACGCGCAGGCGGCCCGCCGGGCGTGCGCGGCGGGTGGCCATGGCCTCTTCGGCACCTTCGACGGCCGCAACGATCTCGCGGGCCCGTTCCAGGAAGGCCTCGCCTTCGTCGGTGAGCTCGATGCGCCGCGTCGTCCGGCGGATCAGCGTGGTCTGCAGCTTCTGTTCCAGCCGCCCCAGCGTTCGGCTGGCGGCCGACACCGTCTGGTCAAGTTGCTGCGCCGCGCTCGTGATCGACCCGGTATCGACCACCGCGATGAAGTTCTGGATCTCGTCGAGCGTGATGTTCATCGTTGCGTTCGCGGTAAGTGTGACTCGCTTATACGCGGCTTTTTTGGCAAAAGTAAGCCCGACGTTTTCGGGGGCTGAGAAAGAAAACACCGGCCTGGGCCGGTGTTTTGCCTCAAGCGCGGTCGCAATGCTGCGGGCGCAGGAGGGGGGTGGCAGAGCCGTTGTTGTGCCGGGCAGCGTCGCAAGCCGGCTTCTACCACGGGCCTTAGTCAATGCCGTCCGAAACGTCCACCGACAGCGGCCTAGATGAAAGCACCAACATTTGCCGGTGCTTTCGCCCAAGCATGACCGCAATGCTGCGCACGCAAGGGGATGTCACAGGACCTATGGTGCCCTTTGTGTCTTTAGCCGGCAATGGGTGAACAGCCCGTTGCGTCGTAGGAGTTTCCTTACAGCGCCGTAGCGCGGGTCCGCGCAGCCTCACCAGTGCGAAGGTCTACAAGCGGGACGCCTGGAGGTATGGACGCGCTGCGGCAGCTGACACTTCGCCAACTCGTCCTCGCGAATGTGATGTCTCGTCCAGTGCGCATGCGCGGTCAGGCTAGCGCTCGGCCGGGACGGCGCTGCCATACCCGGCGACAAAGCTTTCAGAGGAAGGACAACGCCAACGCGCGCCAGAGAGTCTTCGCGGATTGCCTTCAGCGCAGGGACGAAATCACTGTCATTGGACAGAAGCACGATGTGGTCAGCTAGTCCATCGCGCACGTCCCTATACATGGCCACGGCGATCGAAACGTCGGTTTCCTTTTCTTCAATACGCCAAATCCCGACTCTGTCGGTAAGGTCAGGAGGAATAGCGTGTCGAAGGACATGTGCACGCTGTACCGAGAATCGTCCTTCTGAGACTCGGATCAATGGATTGTTGCGAAGTGCCCTTAGGTACTCGGCTTGAGCTTGCGCCGAGTCCTTTCCTCGACGTGCAAGGCTGCCTTTGATCGGCGAATTGAAATAGCGGATCGCGACGAGCTCATTACTGGGGTGGTCCTCACAGATAATCCTCGCCAGGAGTTCAGCTATATCGAGCCATTTGTACTTGGTGCCCTTTAGGCAGCTGAAATACAGGTTCTGCCCATCGACATAGGCGATCGTGCGCATCTCGTTCTTCCATGAAAAGAAGGCACTGGCGGACGCCCGGGCCTCTGTCCCTCGGACACGTCCGCGATTCGGCGTGCCCAAAGGGAATCCAGTGAGAAAATCTAGCCGCTCGTCGGGCGAGCGACAACGGATGCGGGCCGATCACTCGTGTAGGGGGATGGCTACGCCGACCGGCGGTGCCATGCCCGTTCCTCACGCACAAGCAGATCAGTAAGACCGATGTTCTCGAGGAAAGCCGTGTCATGCGAGACGACGACAAGCGCCCCGGTGTACTCGCGCAGCATGACCTCGACCGCTTGTAGCGACGCAAGGTCGAGGTGGTTGCCGGGTTCGTCGAGTAACAGGAGTTGTGCGGGTGGGGTGGCGAGGAGCGCGAGGGCCAGCGCGGCCTTCAGTCGTTCCCCACCACTGAGCAGCGCGGTGGGTCGGGTTGCAACATCCGCCTCGAATCCGAGCAGGGCCAGGCGGGAACGGAGTTCGCCTTCGGCTACGCCTGGCGCTGCCTGTTTAAGCTGCATGATCGTCGACGACGCGGGGTCGAGTTGCGACAACCGCTGGTCGAGCCTCGCGAACGGCACAAAGACCTCAGCGGTACCGGACGAAGGGGCCAGCTCGCCGGCAAGCACCTTCAACAGCGTGGATTTCCCGCATCCATTGGGCCCGATCACGCCGATGCGTTGCCTGCCGGTAATGGTGAGGTCGATCGCACGAGCGTCCGTCTGAACCCACGGCAGGACAACGTGGCTTAGCTTCGCAACCCGACCCGGTGTTGTTGTGACCTCGGGCGCGCGCAGCACCACGGTATTGTCGGAACCAACGCGCGCAGCAGCCTCACGGCTTCGCTCATTCAGCTGCTCTCGCTGTGCCGCCTGTTGTTCGCGAAGTCGTGCGGCGGTGCCTTCGCTCTTCTCCTTGCGCCTGCCCAGCAGGATGGGTGCCTGGTTCGCGGTCTTGCCGGAGCGCTCGCCGCGCGCGGTGCGTTGGTTGATGCGTTCGTTCTGCTTGCGCAAGGCCTGCTCGCCGCGGCTTCGCTCCGCCCTCGCGCTTGCAAGCTCACGTTGCGCGGCTTCGCGATCTCTCGCCTTCTGGCCGGCATAGAAGGTGTAACCGCCGCCATACGCGTGCAACGCTCCGCCGTCGAGCTCGAGCGTACGTTCCATGGTGTCTAGAAGGGCGCGGTCGTGGCTGATCACGAGCAGGCCGCCGCGCCAGCCGGCTAGCCAGGTCATCAACGCATCGCGACCGGCGCGGTCCAGGTGGTTGGTTGGCTCATCGAGGATGAGGTAGCCCGCGCCGGAAAGGCGGGCGCCGAGTAGCGCCACGCGCATCGCTTCACCGCCGCTGAGCTGTGACGCAGGTGCATCGGGCGTGAGCTTGCCCAGCTGCGCTTCATCCAGCGCCTGGCGGAACCGATCGCGCAGGTCCCAGCGCGTACCCACGATCTCGAAGTCGGAAGCGTCGACGCCGCCGGCCTCGATACGCTCGAGTGCCGCAAGGACGTCAGCCACGCCGGCGAGCGAAGCGACCGTTCCGCTCCCCGTATCGGCTTGCTGCGCGAGGTAATGCACCTCGACCGCCCGCTGGCACCGTCCCGTCGTCGGCGGCAACAGCCCGGCGCAGATCTGGCCAAGCACGGACTTACCCACGCCATTGCCACCCACGAGGCCCGTAGGGCGCGCATCGAGGGTTTCAAAGAGATCGTGGAAGAGGACCCTGCCATCCGGCAGGACAAACGAGACGCCTTCCAGCGTCAGGAGAGACGAGGTCATCGATTTCACCAGGCATGCCATGCACTCCCCGCGTTAAACGGGGCGGGAGGAGAGCGGGCCGTCAGAGGGACGGCGGCATTACTGGCGCATCGGACGCTTGCCTGTGTGGGAAGGAAGGTGGGCGCATTGTAGCGCGCCCACCTGAACACCTGTCAGCTACGGGTGATCGATGCACCACCGTCGATGAGCGAGGCGGTACCCGTCACGAACGAGGAATCGTCCGAAGCGAAGAACAGCACTGCCTTGGCCAGCTCCTCCGGCGACGCCACGCGACGCAGGGCATGCAGGTTGGAGATGAACTGCTGCGACTCCGGCGTGTTGTTCATTTCGAGGTACATGTCGGTTTCGACGGCGCCCGGCAGCACGGCATTCACGCGGATGGCCTGCGGGCCGTATTCCGCCGCGAGGGCCTGGGTGAGGCCGATCACGCCCGCCTTGCTGGCGGCGTACGCAGCCGTGCCCGGGAACGCAAACGAGTAGCCGACGAAGGTGGAGGTAAAGATGATCGAGCCGCCACCGTTCTTCAGCATCTGCGCGACCTGGTGCTTGGCACCGAGGAACGAGCCGGTGAGGTTGATGTCGATCGCCTGGTTCCAGCCCTCTTCGGTGACCTCGGTGGTGGGGCCGGTCTGGCCGAGCGTACCGGCATTGTTGAAGGCGATATCCAGGCGGCCGTAGCGGGCGACCGCCAGGTCGACGAGTGCCTTCGCGTAGTTTTCTTCGCGTACATCACCGGCAAGGGCGACGGCCTGGCCGCCCGCGGCTTCGATCTCCGCGACCAGCGAATTCAGCTCGGCTTCGCGACGGGCGCCGACCACGACGCGCGCACCTTCGGCGGCGAACAGCTTCGCGGTGACGCGGCCGATGCCCGAACTGGCACCGGTGACAATGGCAACTTTGTTGGCAAGGCGGGACATGGTGGAACTCCGGGTGGTATGGATGATGGAGATACGATGCGCTGCGGCTGCCGGATTGTCGTTCCATGCCCTCGGTGGGAACGTTCGATGGCGTCGAACGTGACAGCGCGCATGCAGGAATAGGCGCAAGCTAGGGACTTTCCCGAGCGCGGTGACCCCATGCGAGCTATCGATTTCAGCGAATTTGGCGGCGCCTCGGTCCTCCAGCTGGCCGACCTCCCCGAGCCCGCCGTACGGCCGCACGACCTGCTCGTGCGGGTGCGCGCAGCCGGGGTCAACCGGGCCGATGTCCTCCACCGGCAAGGCCACTACGGCCGCTCGGATTTCGGCGACTCCACGCTGATGGGCCTGGAGATCGCAGGCGAAGTCGTGGCCATGGGCAACGAGGTCCGCCAGTGGTCACTCGGCGACCGGGTGATGGGCATCGTCGGTGGCGGGGCGTACGCCGAGCTGGCCCGCATCGACTACCGCATGGCCATGGCGATTCCGGGCGGCGTCGACTACGTGCAGGCAGCCGCCATCCCCGAAGTGTTCGTCACCGCACACGAAGCCCTCGTCCACCTTGGCCGGCTGGTCGCGGGCGAGAGCGTGCTGATCCATGCGGCGGCCAGCGGCGTCGGCTCGGCTGCCGTGCAGCTGGCGAAGGCGTGTGGTGCGCGGGTGTTCGCGACGGCGAAGGGCGCGAAGCTGCAGCGGGTGCGCGAGCTTGGCGCGGATGTCGGCATCGATTACACCTCCACGGATTTCGCGCAGGCGATCCAGGAGGCCACCGACGGCAATGGCGTGGACCTGATCATCGACTTCATCGGGGCCGCGTACTTCGACCGGAACCTCGCCTCGCTCGATTTCGGCGGGCGGCTGGTGCAGGTGGGTCTGCTCGGCGGTGGCGAACCGCCCGTGCTCGACCTGCAGCGCCTGCTTTACCGACACCTGCATATCTTCGGCACCGTGATGAAATCCCGCCCGCAGGCGGAGAAGCAGGCGATGACCAAACGGTTCCGCGATACGTGGCTGGATCACTTCAGCAATCGCGAACTGCAGCCGGTGATCGATAGCGTGTTTCCGCTAGCGAAGGCGTCAATGGCGCACGAGCGGATGGAGAGCAATGAGAGTGTGGGGAAGATTGTGCTGACACCCTGACGCTATTTCTTGTGGGAGCGCGCTTGCGCGCGATGGGGGGTGGCGCGAGCACCCATCGCGTGCAAGCACGCTCCCACAACACCCTCCCACAGCACGCTCCCACAGCACAGTCCTACACCAGCGGCGTGCTCGCGATCGCCTGGGCGATGGCCTGGGCCAGGTTTTCGCGATCGAACGGCTTGCCCAGGCGCTGGATGCCCGGGAAGTCGTCCATCGGTCGCTCGGCATAACCCGAGGCGAGCACGATCGGCAGCCCCGGTCGCGATAGCCGCGCGGCGCGTGACACATCCGCACCGGTAAGGCGCGGCATGGCGTAGTCGGTCAGGAGCAGGTCGTAGCGATCGTCGCCGCGTAGCAGCTCGATGGCGCGCTCAGCCGATGAGGCAGCGGTCACGACGTGGCCCATGTCTTCGAGCAAAGCCTTCAGCGTGGAAAGCACGAGGATGTCGTCGTCGACCGCGAGGATGCGCAGCGCTTCCGCTGGCGCGGTGATCGGCGCGGCGGCGATAAGCGGGAGATGGGGCACCGGCTGGCCGTGCGCCAGCGTGGGCAGCCAGATATCCGCGCGGGTGCCGACCGCCGGCTGGCTGCGCAGCACCAGGCGCCCGCGTGACTGGGCGGCAAGGCCGTGCACCATGGAGAGCCCGAGGCCGGTGCCTTTGCCCACGCCCTTGGTGGTGAAGAACGGATCCGCGGCACGGGCCAGCGTGCGCTCGTCCATGCCCGGCCCGTGGTCGATGACCGCCAGTCGCACGTAACGGCCGTGGGCCAGGCCCGGGACATCCGGGTGCGGCGCGTCGACCACGTCGGCCTCGATCGATATGCGACCGCCCTCGTCGCCATACGCATCGCGCGCGTTGACGACGAGGTTGAGCAGCGCGAGCTCGAGCTGGTGGGGGTCGACCACCACGCGATCGAGGTGGAAGGCGAACCGCGTGGCCAGCTGGAAGCGGACGCCGAGCGCGCCGTCGATGAGTTCGGACATGCCGTAGACGAGATCGACCAGGTCCACGGGCTGCGGCCGCAACTCCTGCTTGCGGGCGAAGGCGAGCATGCGCTGGGAAAGGTTCTTGCCGCGGATCACCCCGGCCTGGGCGACACCGATCAGGTGCTGCACGCGCTCGTCGCCCGGGATGTGGCGACCGAGCAGGTCGAGCGAGCTCTGTATCGCCATCAGCAGGTTGTTGAAGTCGTGCGCCATGCCGCCGGTGAGCTGGCCAATGGCCTCCATCTTCTGCGACTGGAACAGCGCCTCGCGGGCTTCCTCCAGCTGCTGCGCGGCCAGGCGCTGCTCGGTGACATCGCGGGTGACCTTGGCGAAGCCGAGGAGTTGGCCGTGGTCATCAAGGATGCGGTCGATGACCACGTGCGCCCAGAACTGGGTGCCATCCTTGCGTACGCGCCAGCCTTCGGCCTCCACGCGACCTTCGGCCGACGCGCGGTGCAGGTTGCGCTCCGGCTCGCCCGTGGCCTGGTCGGCCGCGGTGTAGAACTGGCGGTAGTGCAGCCCGATGATCTCGGCAGGGGCATAGCCCTTGATGCGCTGCGCCCCGGAGTTCCAGCTGGCCACCAGGCCCTCCGGACTAAGCATGTAGATGGCGTAATCGGCCACGCCCTCGACCAGCAGCCGGAACTGCGTGTCGCTCTGGCCCAGCGGGGTTATGCCCGCCCGGCTCATCAGTTGGCTTTCGCCCATGTGTCACGCCCCCTTTCGAACACTGGCGAGCATGGACTGCCGGCGCGCTGGACGCCAGTCTGTTGCCGAAAGTGTCGTAACGATTTTCGGCGGTCGCGCCTCACGCCGAGACAACGGTGCATGGCCCATCGTTAGGCTTCCTATCGCGAGGGCACTGCCATGACCGACCACGTTTACAAGTCCGTCGAGCTCACCGGTTCCTCGCCCGATGGCACTGACGCGGCCGTCCGCTGTGCCATCGAGCGTGCCTCGAAAACCATCCGCGACATCCGCTGGTTCAAGGTCATCGAGACCCGCGGCTACGTGGAGGACGGCAAGGTGGCCCACTGGCAGGTCACGCTGAAAGTCGGGTTCACCCTGGAAGACTGACCGCGCCAGCCTCCCGCCCTTCGACCAGCCGGCGCACCGCGTCGGTGGTCTCCGGGGTGCTGGGGTTATAGACCATCAGCGTCAGGTCCGGGCGGCCTTCCACGGCGAAGGTCGAGAACTCCAGCTCGATCGGGCCGAGCACGGGGTGGTGCAGGCGTTTCAGGCCATCGCCGTGGCTGGCGATGTCGTTGTTGCGCCAGAGCGCCGCGAACTCGGGGCTGCTGCCGGACAATTCCTCGACCAGCTGGGTGATCTCGGCCGTGGCGCCGGCGCGTGCCGCATCGGCGCGGAAGGACGCCACCACGAACTGCGCGACGCGCATCCAGTCCTCCTGCGCCGCCCGCACCCGTGCGTTCGAGAACATCAGGCGGAGGATGTTCCGGCCGCCGCGCGGCAGGGTCGAATAATCGGTCAGCACGACGGCGGCCGCGCGGTTCCACGCAACGACGTCCCAGGTGGCGGTGCGCAGGATCGCCGGGCTGGTGGGTAGGGCGTCGAGCACGCGTTGCAGGCGCGGCGTGATCCCTTCCGGTTCCTTGTAGCGCGGCTCCGGCGGGTGGCCCAGCGCCAGGATGAACATGTGCTCGCGCTCGAACTCGGTCAGCATCAGGCCCGCGGCGAGGCGGTTGAGCACGTCGGTCGAAGGTGCACCGCCGCGGCCCTGCTCCAGCCACGTGTACCAGGTCGGGCTGATGTTCGAACGCTGCGCGACTTCTTCGCGGCGCAGGCCGGGCGTCCGCCGGCGGCCGGGCGCGAAGCCAAACGTCGCCGGGTCCAGCCTTGCGCGGCGGTCGCGGAGGAAGTGGCCCAGGGCGTTGGCGGTATCGGGGGCGGGCATCGGCGAACCGGGTGGTCGTTATAACAGGATAAAGTCACTACTTTAACAGGGTAGTCCTCGCGACCAGACTGGGCAACCACCACCCACCGGAGCGACCTCCATGCGAATTTTCCTCACCGGCGCCACCGGCTTCATCGGCTCGCGCATCGTTCCGCAGCTGCTTGCCGCCGGGCACGACGTGCTCGGCATGACCCGCTCGGACACGGGTGCGGCGTGGCTGGTGGAAGCGGGCGCCCAGGCACACCGCGCCACCCTCGAAGACCTGGAAAGCATCCGCGCTGGCGCGGCGAACGCGGATGCCGTGATCCACACGGCCTTCGACCACGACTTCTCCAACTTCGTCGCGAACTGCGAAAAGGACCGCGGCGTGATCACCGCGCTCGGCTCGGTCCTGAAGGGCTCGTCGCGTCCGCTGCTTATCACCTCGGGCACGGGACTGGGCCAGGCGGGGCATGGAGCGCTGGCCACCGAGGATGTCGTGAACTTCGACCACCCGAATCCGCGCGTCGCGTCGGAGCAGGCGGGCCAGGCGCTCCTCGACGCCGGCGTAAATGTCTCGGTCGTACGCCTGCCGCAGGTGCACGACACGAAGCGGCAAGGCCTCATCTCGCCGTTTATCGACATCTCGCGGGAGAAGGGCCTCGTCGGCTACCTCGGCGAAGGCAACAACCGCTGGCCGGCGGCGCACGTCGATGATGTCGCGCTCCTCTATCGCCTCGCCATCGAACGAGCTGAACCGGGTGTCCGCTACAACGCCGTCGACGAGGAAGGCGTGCGCGTGCGCGATATCGCCGAAGTCGTCGCCGCGGGGCTGGGCCTTCCCGTCAAATCGCTCTCGCCGGAAGAAGCGCAGGCGCACTTCGGCTGGCTCGGCATGTTCGCGGGCCTCGACCTCAGCGCATCGAGTGCGATCACTCGCGAGCGCCTCGGCTGGACACCGAAAGGCCCGAGCCTGCTCGACGACCTGCGCCACATGGACTATGCGGCGGCGCTGGCCTGAACCGGTGCGGCGCGCCAGCGCGCCATGGCGATGAGCGCGACCACGTAGAGCGCGGCACCGGCATACCAGACGACGCCCGGGCAATCGGTGCGCCACGCAAAGTACGCCGAGCTGATCAGCACGGGACCGACCACGGACACCAGGCCGCCGACGCTCGCGAGCACACCCTGCAGGCGCCCCTGCTGCGTTTCGTCCGTGGTCGCGCTCATCATCGATTGCAGCAGTGGCGAGGCGAGGCCGCCGACGCAGAACAACGGCATCAGCGCGAACGCCACCCAGCCACGGAAGGCGAGTGCGATCAGCACGTAGGCGAGTGCGTCGCTGAGCATGCTCACGACCACCGCACGGCGTTCGCCCAGCCACGCGGCCAACGGGCCGGCGAGCAAGCCCTGCATCAGCGCATGGAACACACCGAAACACGCCAGCGAGATGCCCACCATGGTGCTCGACCAGGCGAAGCGATCCTCGCCATAGAGCACCCACGTCGTGCCGCCGACCTCGCCGACGAGACAGACGATCGCGAACGCGACAAGGCACGGTGCCACGCCATGCAGCTGGCGCGCCCAGCGCAGCGAGGCGAGCGGGTTGGCGAGCAGCGGGGTTGATTCGCCGGCGTCCCGAGCGGGTTCGCGGCGCAGCGTCAGCATGATCCACGCCGCGTTGATCGCTGCGAGCACGCCCGCCGCCACGAAGGGCAGGCGGACCCCGGCCTCACCCAGCACGCCGCCAATGAGGGGGCCGACGATGAAGCCCAGGCCCATGCATGCGCCCAGCTGGCCAAAGCGCTTCGCCCGCTCATCGGCCGGTGTCGTGTCGGCGATGTAGGCGGACACGACCGAGGTGCTGGCGCCGAACACACCGGCAAGCGCACGCGCGCACAGCAGCCATGCGTAACCCGGCGCCACGGCCAGCGCCGCATAGGCCAGCGCCTGGCCGAGCAGCGAGACCAGCAGCACGGGGCGCCGCCCGTAGCGGTCCGAGAGCACCCCGACCGTCGGTGCAAAGAGGAACTGCATGAGCGCGTAGGCGCCGATGAACGCGCCAAACCGCCAGCCCAGCGCAGCCGGCAGCCCGGCATCGGCCAGCAGGGCGGGCATGACCGGCAAGGTAAGGGCTACGCCCATCGCATCGAGCGCGGCGGTACACAGGACAGCGGCAAGGGCGGGCTTCATGGGCAGGCGATCTATGTTAATTTATCACTGATAATCGATAGTTTATAGGTGATAAATAGTGGCGCGCAAGGTTGGCACGCGGCTGGACCCGGATCAGATCGTCGACACGGCGCTGGATCTGCTGGATGAGGTGGGCCTGGACGCCCTGTCGACGCGCGCGCTCGCCGAGCGCATGGGCGTGAAACAGCCCGCCCTGTACTGGTACTTCAAGAGCCGCCAGGCGCTGCTCGACGCGATGAACCAGCGCCTGATGCAGTTGCGCGAGGCACGCGAGCCCCAGGAAGGCGAAGCGTGGGATGCCTTCCTCATCCGCGCCAACGGAAGCTTCCGCGCCGCTCTCCTGAGCCGGCGCGATGGCGCCCGTATCCATGCGGGAACGCACGCGGATCCGGGCGACATCGCCCTGGTCGAAAAACAACTGGCCGTGTTCGTCGCAGCGGGGTTCACGGCGGGCGAGGCGCTGGACGTGCTGGTGGCTACCTCTCGCTACACGGTCGGCTGCGTGCTCGAGGAGCAGGCCGAAAGCCAGCGCGAACAAGACGGCGCCCTCGCGGACGCCGCGGCACCCTTTCCCATGGCGTCAGCCGCGGTGGCCCATTATTTCGAGCATGGGCCGGCGAATGCGTATGACGACGGCATGCAGATGCTGGTCGACGGCGCGCGTGCACGGCTGGCGCGCAAGCGGGCGTGACCTGCGCCTTACGATGCCGGATGCTGCAGCACCTTCCCCGGTGCGCCACCGGCTTCCTCGGTAATGACCAGGTAGCGCCGCGCGCCTGAGGCAGGCTGGTCCACCAGCTGGCGAATCGGGCCGGCCGCATTGACGATCGCCGCGCCCGCCGGGTTGCTCATGAAACGCGCGAGCGGCTGCAGGTTGCCGCCGGTCGGCGAGTCGGCGAGTGCGATGAAATACGCCTTCTTCGGTTCGAGGCCTGTCACGGCCGCCTGCAGTACCTGCACCAGGCCCTGGTCGAACAGCGTGACGTGCGTGCGTTCGCCCGTGCCATCGCTGAGCGAGAGTGAGAACGTGTTCCCGGCGATGCCCAGCTGCGCGAGCGACTTGTCCGCGTCCGCGCTGGCGGCGGCGTCCGCGACGAACGCCAGCGCCTGCGGCGCCTGGCCGATGGGAATGTTGGCGATGACCTTGTTGGTCGCCGTATCGATCACGGCAAGCTTGTCGTCGTTCTCGAGCCCGACATACACACGTGAACCATCCGACGAAGGCCAGACACCGTGCGGCATCGCACCGACCGGGATGGTCGCGACCGTCGCGTAATCCTTCACCCGGAGCACTTTCACCTGGCCCAGGCCACCGACGGTCACGTACGCATACGGCGTGCCCTTCACGTTGGCGAAGTTCACGTGGTTCGCGATCGGACCCATGCTCATCGTCTTGAGGATGCCGAAGGGTGGCAACGCCGAGAACGCGACGAGCTGCCCCGTGTCCTTCAGCGTGAACCACACCTGCTTCCCGTCTGGCGTCACCGCGATATTCGGACAGAACGGGCTGGGCTGCTTCACCTCGCCGACCTGCGTGCGCATGGCTACGTCGACGACCACGGTGACCGGATTGAACGAGGAGCAGATATACGCGTACTTGCCGTCGGGCGAAAAGATGGTCATGCCAGGACCGCCCGGCGTCTTCACCCGCGCGGTCTCCTCGTAGGTCTTCGCATCCAGCACCGACACGTAATCTTCGCCGCGCACGGTCACCCACACCGCAGTGCCGTCGGGTGTGAAGAACGCCTCGTGCGGCGAACGGCCCACGTAGGTCGTGTGCTTCACCGTATTGGTCGCGGTATCGATGAAGCTGACGCCGTTGGAACCGATCGACACGATTGCCAGCGTCTTGCCGTCCGGCGAAAAGCCCATGCCGTGCGTGAGCACCTGGCCCTTGTAGAGCGGGGTGAAGTTGGTCGGCTGCGGCTCGCCCAGCCGGATCACGCCGATCAGCTTGTTGTCGACCGGGTCCGTCACCGACACGGTGTTCGAGAACTGCTCGGCCGCATAGACGCGATCGGCATGCGTGATCGGCTTGTCGGGCTTGCCCCAGGGCGCCTGCTGAGCGGCTGCCCACGTCGCGAAGGTGGATGCGAGAAGCAGGATGGTGATGCGGCCGGGTGTGTTCACCGTGATTCCCCGTGGTTGTGCGTCATGGCGCCCATCGTGGGCGCCGGTGCGGAAGGTGGAAGTGGATCGCCCAAGGCAAGGCGCATGGCGGCGATCTCTTGCTGCTGGTCGACGATGATCTCCTGCGCAATGCGTCGCAGGTGTTCGTCCTTGCCGTAGGTGAGCTCGGCGACCGCCATGTCGATCGCGCCCTGGTGGTGCGGCACCATCATCGCCACGAAGTCGCGGTCGACGTTGCCGGTGGGCGGCACGTCCATGCCTTTCATCATGGTGTCCATGGCGCGCGCGGACTGTGAGTGGAAGCCCTCGTCGGCCGGTGTGGTGGACGCGCCGCGCACACTCGTAGCCAGTGCCAGCGACACCGCCAGCAGCGTGATCCAGACCTTTGTATCGTGCATACCCCGGGATCCTGATACGGCCACGTGCTGCAGCCGGATGCCGGGCATTTTCTGGCAGTGTCGTGCGGGTTACTTGCCGCGCCTGCATTCAGCTTGTTGAATCATGCCGGGCAGTGACATCGGCGTATCTCCAGCGCGCTGCCATGAATTTGCCAGCCACCACGCCCAAGGTGGGCGATGCCGCGTACACGCCGCCCAGGGAAAAGCGTATGAACAGTGCAACATCCGTAGGAGCCCACCCTTCGGGCCGTGGGAGTGAGCTTGCGAACGATGGGTCCGCGAAAGAGCATCGCTCGCAAGCTCACTCCCACAAGAATTCGCGCCGGTGGATCGGCTTCATCGCGGCGCTCTTGCTGCCTGCGGCCGCCTTCGCCTACACCACCGGCGGCGAGCCCCTGCTCAACCCGCAGAACCGACCATGGGAGCCCGCGGCGCCGGGCGTGCAGACGCCGCTCTGGCCCGAGGACATGAAGATCGCGGCGCCGGCGTATCCGGGGCCGGAAGTGTGGGGTACGGGCAAGGGCCAGATCGCGAACCAGCCGGTCACGGTGGTCGAGCATGTGTCGCGGCCGACCATGACCGTGTATCCCGCGAAGGGAAAGAACACGGGCGCCGCGCTCGTCGTGTTTCCCGGCGGTGGCTACCGGATCCTGGCGATCGACCTGGAAGGCACCGAGGTGTGTGACTGGATCACCGCCAAAGGCGTGACATGCGTCGTCGTGAAGTACCGCGTTCCCGGATCCGGCCCGTACTGGAACGACGAATGCAATTGCCGGCGCGACCCGAAGGAACCGATGGCACTGCAGGATGCGCAGCGCGCGATCAGCCTGCTCCGCGCCCGGGCTGCCACTTACGGTGTCGATCCCCACAAGGTCGGCGTCATCGGTTTCTCGGCGGGCGGGCGCATGGTCGCCGACACGAGCAACCACCTGAAGCGAAGCTACAAGCCGGTGGATGAGGCGGATACGCAGAGCGTGCGACCGGACTTCGCGATCGCGATGTATCCCGGCCACCTGTGGACCGAGCCTGGCCTGACCCTCGACAAGGGCGTGAACATCAGCCGGGACGCGCCACCGACACTCATCATCCAGGCCGAGAACGACCCGACCGACGATGTCCGCGAATCGCTGACCTATTTCCTCGCGTTGAAGAAGGCGGACATCCCGACGGAGATGCACATCTACGCGAAGGGCGGCCACGCCTTTGGGCTGCGGCCTACGGAAAATCCCATTACGCGTTGGCCGGCATTGGCAGAGACGTGGATGCGGACGATTGGCGTGCTTTCGCCTGAAACGAAGCCGTGACGCGCCTTGAATCGCGCGCAAGCGCGCTCCCACAAGAAGCCCGGTGCCACTAGCCCCTTGTGGGAGCGCGCTTGCGCGCGATTCAAGGCGCCATGCTCATAGACCGTCGACCGTAATTGTCTAACACCCCCTGCCAACCCTACGCTTGGCGCCATGCATGCCCCGACCACCCGCCTGTTCCAGCGCCTGCGCCTCCATCGGGGGGCGTGGATGCTTGTGGTGTTTGCCATGCTGATCAAGTTCGCGGCTTCGACGGCCTGCCTGCTCGATGGCCCGCGCACCGTTGTGGCCGGTGTCCAGGCGAGCACCGCCATCGAAGCCCAGTTCATCGCCGCAACCACGGCCGATAGCCAGGACGATGAGTTCTGCCAGCTGGGCGAACCCGGCGGCTGCCACTGCGCCTGCGCCCACGCCGTGACGCTGCCCGCCGCGTCGTTCGATACGGTCGCGAGCGCCCTCCTGCCTTCGATCCACGCCCACGCCCCGGTCGCGCCTTCCATGCGCCCGATGGCGTCGCCCTTGCGGCCACCTATCGCCTGAGCACTCGCCATGGCGCACCGCTGCTCCCTGCAGCGGTGCCGTTCGCTTGTCTCAGGAGAACCCCAACATGTTCGTTTTACGTGCAGCGCCGCTCGGCGCCCTGTGCGTGTTGTTCGTCGCGTCAGCCATGGGCCGCCCCGCCGCGGCTGATACGCCGACGCTGCCCATGCCGCCACCGGGCCTGCAGGCCGCGATCCACGAGCTGTGGAACGTGAACCCGCAGGTCCAGGCCGCCGACGCCAGCCGCCGTGCCGCCCAGGAACGCGCGAGCGCCGCAGGGCAACCGGTCTACAACCCGTCCCTCCAACTCGATGCCGAGAACGCCGACGTCAACCGACGCACGGCGGGTGCGAGCCTCACGCTGGATGCTTTCGGCAAGCGCGAAGCGCGCATCACGCAAGGCGACGCCGAAGTGCGTTCGCAGGAGGCCGCCTATGTGCTGGCGCGCCGTGATGTCGCGCGCGACTGGCTGAAGGCGTGGTCCAGCGTTGCCTATACGCGCGAACAATCCGCGCTGGGCGAGCAGCGGCTCGCGCTGATGCGCCGCTTCGATGCGCTCGCCGGCCAACGCCTCAAGGTCGGCGATATCAGCAGCACCGAGCGCGACCTCGCCGGCCTGGCGCTCGGTGAGGCGCAGATCGAGCAATCCTCGCTCGAAGCGCGCCAAGCCGATGCCGCGGCGGCCCTCGCCGCACTGGGCGGCGGTCCCAACGGCAAAGCGCCTGCCCGGTTCGTCGCGCTGCCGCCGATGCCTGCGGCGATCAAAGCCGCACCCACCTCCGACCGCCCCGAGCTGCAACAGGCGCAGGCCGAGCAGGAACGCGCCGACGCGGCAGTCACCGTCGCCGACCGCAACCGCCGGCCGGATCCCACGATCAGCCTGACCGGCGGTGAAGTGCGTAGCGGTCCGCGCACCGACCGCGTCGTGGGCGTGAGCATCTCGATGCCGATACCCGTGTTGAACAGCGGTCGCTACGAGGTGGGCGCGGCACGCGCGGACGCAGACGCTGCCTACGCCACGCGCCGCGCGGCCGAACTGCGTTCCGATGCGCGGCTCACGCAGGCGCGGGCGACGTATACCGCCCTCCGCGCTGCCAGTGAAAACTTCCGCCAAGGTCGCGCCGGTGCCTTCGACGAACGCGCCGCGCTGCTCGACAAGCTCTGGCAGGCCGGCGAGATAAGCACCTCCGACTACCTGGTACAGCTCAAGCAGAGCCTGGATACCGCCCTCTCTGGCATCGCCCTGGAGGACCAGACCTGGCAGGCGTGGTTCGACTATCTCGCCGCCGCCGGCCGCCTCACCGACTGGGTGACCGGCAACCTCAAGGAATCTTCCCCATGATCCGCACACCGTTTCGTATGACGGCCGCCGTCCTTGCCCTGGCGCTGGCCACCACGCTCACCGCCGGCGCGGCTCGTGCCGAAGAAGGCGCGGAAGCGAATCCGCTGGTCCTCGATGCAGCGGCGCAAAAGGAGGCCGGGATCCAGGTCGCTACGGCCGCCTTGCGTAGCCTGACCGATCAGGTGAAGGCGCCCGGCGAAGTAAAGGTCGATGCGTATTCCACCGTGCTCGTGTCGCCCCGCGTCGCATCGCAGGTCGTCGCCCGTAAGGTGAAGCTCGGCGATGAGGTGAAGGCGGGGCAGCCACTCGTCACGTTGTCCAGCGTCGACGTCGCTGAGACACAGGGGCAACTGATCGTCGCCAGCCAGGACTGGTCGCGCGTCGCTTCGCTCGGGCCCCAGGCCGTCTCCGCCCGGCGCTACAACGAAGCGCTTGTGCAGCGCGACCAGGCCAGGGCGAAGCTGAAAGCCTACGGGCTCTCCGACGGGCAGGTAACCCGCCTGGTGCAGCGCGGCTCCAGCGCCGCGGACGGCAGCTTCGAACTGCTTGCGCCCCAGGCTGGCCGCATCACGACGGACGACTTCATCGTCGGTGAGCGCGTGGAGCCCGGCCGTGCGCTCTTTACGATCGTTGCCGAGTCGTCCGTGTGGGTGGAAGCCCGCCTGGCTCCGGCAGTCGCTGAGCAGGCGCAACCGGGCGCGGCAGTCATCATCGCCGCGCATGGCACCGAGCTGAAGGGCAGCGTCATCCAGCGCTCGCACGTGACCGACGAGAAGACCCGAACGGTCAACGTCCGCATCCAGGTTCCCAACGACAAGGATCTCCTGCACCCGGGCGAGCTGGTCGAGGCGCGCATCGCCATCGCCGCGCAGACCCGGGTGCTTGCCGTCCCCACCGATGCCATCGTGCTGCTACAGAACCAGCCCTCCGTCTTCGTACGCGGGAAGCAGGCAGGGCAGTTCGAACCGGCCGCCATCGAGCCCGGTGAAACGCGCGACGGATGGACCGAGGTGAAGAAGGGCCTGACGCCGGGCACGGCGTACGTGAGCAAGGGCGCGTTCGCGCTCAAGGCCCGCATGCTGCGCTCGCAACTGGGGGAAGAGTGATGCTGGAACGCCTCGTCGCCCTTTCCCTCAAGTACAAGATTCTTGTCCTAATCGTCTTCGCGGTGGTCGCCGCACTCGGCTATCGAGCGGTGCGCACCTTGCCGATCGATGCGTTCCCCGACGTCACGCCGGTGCAGGTAAACGTGTACACCGAAGCCTCCGGCCTCGCGGCAGAGGATGTGGAGCAACTGCTCACGACACCGGTGGAGTCCGCGCTCGCGGGACTGCCCAAGGTGCAGGAGATCCGGTCCGTCAGCCTGTTCGGGCTTTCGTACGTCGCGGTCTACTTCGACGACGACATGGACATCTACTTCGCCCGGCAGCTCGTCAACGAGCGGCTACAACAGGTCGGCGACAGGCTGCCTGCGGGCTACGGTAAGCCCGAGATGGGCCCCAACACCTCCGGTCTCGGCCAGGTGTTCTGGTACACGGTGGAACGTGCCGACGCTGCGCTGAAGAACGCGCCAAATGACATGGACCTGCGCACGCTGCAGGACTGGACCGTGCGCCTGATCCTGCGCACGGCACCCGGTGTCGACGACGTCACCTCGTGGGGCGGTCAGCAGAAGCAGTACCAGGTACGCCTGGATCCGCTGCGGCTGATCGCGCACAACCTCAGCTTCAGGCAGGTGATCGAGGCGCTCGAGGCCAACAACGCCCAGGTCGGCGGCAACTTCATCGACGTCGGTCGCGAGCAGTACCTCGTTCGCGGGCTCGGCCTGGTGAAGAACGGCCAGGACATCGGCAACATCGTGCTGAAAACCGAGGACGGCACACCGGTGTACGTGCGTGACGTCGCCACCGTCACCGAAGCGGGTGCGCCACGCACCGGAGCGGTCACGCGGGATGGCAAGGAAGTCGTGATGGGGCAGGCGCTGGCCCGCATCGGCGAGAACGCGAAGAGCGTGGTCGATGCCGTGAAGGCGAAACTCGATACGGTGAAGCGTGCACTGCCCGAAGGCACCGTCGTGAAGCCGGTCTACGAGCGAACCGACCTGGTCAACGCCGCGGTCGGCACGGCGGTAAGGGCGCTGGTCGAAGGTTCGATCCTCGTGGGGCTCGTGCTGTTCCTGTTCCTGGGTGAGATTCGCAGTGCACTCATCGTGGTGGTGACCTTGCCGCTTGCCATGCTCATCGCCTTCATCTGCATGGAGCAGGTCGGTCTTTCCGCGAACCTGATGTCGCTCGCCGGGCTGGCCATCGGTATCGGCATGATGGTGGACGGTGCCGTGGTGATGGTCGAGAACGCGTTCCGGATCATGGCGGAGAAGAAGGCGCACGGTGAGGCCATCGACCGCAGCGCCGCGGTGCTCCAGGCCGCACGCGAAGTGGCAAGCCCCATCGCCTTCGCGATCCTGATCATCATCGTGGTGTTCCTGCCGCTGTTCAGCCTGCAGGGCCTCGAAGGCAAGATGTTCAAGCCGATGGCATTCAACATCAGCTTCGCGATGGCGGGCTCGCTGCTGCTGGCGCTCACGCTGATCCCGGTGCTCGCCGCGGTGATACTGAAGCCGAAGGAGGAGAAGGACACCCGCCTGGTGGCTTGGCTGAAACGGGGCTATGCACGTGTCCTTGGCTGGTCGCTGGCGCATCGCAACGCAGTCATCGGCATCGCAGGTGCGGCGCTCGTCGGCGCGCTGGCGTTGTTCCCGTTCCTCGGCAAGGAGTTCATGCCCAACCTGCGCGAGGGCGCCATCATGTGGCGGATCACATCGATTCCGTCGGCCTCGCTGGATGAATCGATCGCCATCTCGGCTCGCGTGGCCGGGCGGGTAAAGGAGAAATTCCCCGAGGTGGAGACGACGCTGGCCATGATCGGCCGCGCCGAAAAGGGTGAGACCGCCGATGTGAACTACATGGAGGTGTATACGCCACTCAAGCCGAAGGATCAGTGGCGCGATGGCGAAACGCTGGAGACGATCCAGGGGGCCATGCAGAAGGAGCTCAGCGCGATCCTGCCGACGGCGGTGGTCAGCTACACGCAGCCGATCCAGATGCGCATCGAGGAACTGATCTCGGGCGTTCGCGCCACGCTGGCCTTGAAGATCTACGGTGACGACCTTAGTGAGCTGGACCGGTTGAGTGCAAAGGCGCAGGATATCCTGGCGGGTGTACCCGGCGTAGCGGATCTCGCCCTCGAAGCGAACATCGGCAAGCCACAGGTCCGCATTGAAGTGGACCGCGATGCACTGGCCCGCTATGGGCTCAATGCCGGTGACGTGCTCACCGTGGTTCGCAATGGCATCGGCGGCGAGCCCGTCGGTACCTTGCTCGATGGCGTGAAGCGCTTCGATATCACCGTGCGGCTGAACGAGGCAAGCAAGGCATCGGTGCAGGATATCGAGCGTATCCCGGTGAGCACGCCGTCCGGCGCGCTGGTGCAGCTGGCCCAGGTGGCGAAGGTGACGACGGCGGAGGGGTATTCATTCATTCGCCGCGAACAGCTACAGCGGTACGCGGTGATCCAGATGGATGTGCGTGGCCGCGATATCGATGGCTTCGTACGCGACGCCGACGCGGCCCTTGCCCAGTCCATGACTCTGCCTACGGGCTACTACACCGAATGGGGCGGCGCCTTCGCCAACCAGCAGCGCGCGTTGAAGCGGCTCGCGATCATCGTGCCCGCTACGATCTTCTTCATCTTCATCCTGCTCTACACGGCGTTCAACTCGGTGCGTTACGCCGCATTGATCCTCGCCAACGTGCCGTTCGCGACCATTGGCGGGGTCGTCGGCCTGTTCATCAGCGGCCAGTACCTGTCCGTGCCGTCGGCGATCGGCTTCATCGCGGTGTTTGGCGTGGCGATGCTCAATGGCATCGTGCTGGTGAGCTTCCTCAACGAGCAGCAACATGCTGGGCTTGGTGTGCGGGAGGCCGTGGTCAAAGGCACGGCACTACGGATGCGCCCGGTCCTGATGACCGCGAGCGTCGCCATCCTCGGTCTCGTTCCCATGCTGCTCTCGAGCGGCGTAGGGGCGGAGACCCAGCGGCCGCTGGCGACGGTCGTGGTGGGTGGACTCATCACCTCGACCCTGCTCACGTTGGTGCTCCTGCCGGTGATCTACGACTGGATGGAGCAGCGTAGGGTGAGGCGTCAGGGAGACTCGACGCCGGTCATCTGATCCAGGTTGGCGATCACGCGTTTGAGCATGTCGATGAACTGGGCGGCTTCGCTATCGGAGAAGCCGTCCAGAGCCTCGCGGTTGCCCTGAAACAGCGTGGCGGTGGCCTTCGGCAGGCGTTGCTTCGCCACCTTCGTCAGGGTGACCAAGCTGCTGCGGCCATCGGAAGGGTCGGGCGTGCGCTCGATCAGGCCATCGCGTTCCATGCGCCCGAGCATCTGCGCCATCGGCGGCTGTTCCACCTTGGCGAAGCGGGCCAGGTCGCGCTGCGTGCTGGCCTTGCCATGCTGCAACGCGACCAGGATCGGTACGTGGCCTACCCCGAAGCCCAGCGGCTTGAGCCGCGCCTCGCTAAGCCGCGCGAACCCACGCGCCGCCAGGCTTACCAGGTGGCCGGGCGTCGAAAGCACGTCTTCATTCATGGCGAATTCCGCTTGACGAGAAAATAGATATGTACGTATATATATCAGGCAATGCCGCGGGGCAAGGCTTAAAGTCGCCCACCGGCGCCCTCACCCATGTAAGCGAGGAAATGCCATGTCGAACGATGCCATCCCACTGATCCAGCGCATGTACGCCGACTTCAACACCCGCAACATCGACGGCGTATTCGCCGTACTGGATGACGACGTCGCCTGGGCCAACGGGATGGACGGTGGATATGTCCACGGCAAGGAAGGCTTGCGCGAGTACTGGACGCGCCAGTGGTCCATGGTGAGCCCGCATGTGGCCCCCGTCGCGTTCGCGCCGTCAGCCGATGGGCGCGTGGCCGTGGAGGTCATCCAGACGGTCCTGGACCTCGACGGCAAGCCGCTCGAAGGCCAGACACATGGCCTGAAGGACAAGACGGTCACCCACGTGTTTCATGTGGTCGAAGGCAGGATCGTGCGATTCGATATTGCGTAGGCGCAGCCGCACGCATGCGAGACTTCCGCCCTGGGCTCAGTCAGCTCTGAGGTGCGGAAGCCGCAGTCACTCGGCGGGCGCTTCAACCGCCGAGGTCGCATGGTCGGCACCGCCACTCGCCAGGGTCGCGCTCAGCGCCTCGCGATCCAACGCACCTTCCCAACGGGCCACCACGATAGTGGCCACCGCGTTGCCTACGAAGTTGGTCAGCGAGCGGCACTCGCTCATGAAGCGATCGACGCCGAGGATCAGCGCCATGCCCGCGACCGGCAGCGAGGGCACCACCGAAAGCGTAGCCGCCAGTGTCACGAAGCCGGCGCCGGTCACGCCGGCGGCGCCCTTGGAGCTCACCATCGCGACCAGTAGCAAAGCGACCTGTTCGCCGAGCGAGAGTGGGGTGTTGGTCGCCTGCGCGATGAAGAGCGCTGCAAGCGTCATGTAGATATTGGTGCCGTCGAGATTGAACGAATAGCCGGTGGGAACGACCAGGCCGACAACCGACTTGTCACAGCCCGCGCGCTCCATCTTCTCCATCAACGAGGGCAGGGCGGCCTCCGACGACGAGGTGCCGAGGACCAGCAAAAGCTCCGCCTTCAGGTAACGCAGCAGCTGGAAGATCGAGAAGCCGGTAAGGCGGGCGACGGTGCCGAGGACGACGATGACGAAAAGCAGCGCCGTGAAATAGAACGTCGCCACGAGATAAAGCAGGTTCTGCAGCGAACCGAGCCCGTACCGGCCGATAGTGAAAGCGATGGCGCCAAAGGCGCCGATCGGCGCAGCCTTCATCAGGATGTGCACAAGCTTGAACACGGGCGCCGTCATCGCCTCGAAGAACGCGATGACCGGTTTCGAGCGCTCACCTGCCAGCGTCAGCGAGATGCCGAACAGCACGGCGAGCAGCAATACCTGCAGGATGTTGCCCGAGGTAAAGGCGCCGAACACGGTGTCAGGAATGATGTCGAGCAGAAAATGCGTCAGCGACATATCGTGCGCCTTCGAGGCGTACGTCGCGATTTCCGTGGTGGAAAGGCTGGCGGCATCGATGTTCAGGCCCGCGCCCGGCCGCACCACGTTGGCTACGACCATGCCCACGACAAGAGCCAGCGTCGAGAACACAAGGAAGTAGGCCATGGCCTTCAACACCACGCGGCCCACGGCGTTCAGGTGCGGCATCCCCGCGATACCCGTGACCACGGTCAGGAAGATCACCGGAGCGATGACCATCTTCACAAGCTTGATGAAGGCATCGCCCAGCGGCTTCATCTGCTCGGCGAAAGCCGGGAAGAAATGGCCGAGCACCGCGCCCAGCGCAATGGCGACCAGTACCTGCACGTAGGTCTGGCGATAGAGCGGGACGGGGAGGGCGGGGGACGCGGTATTCGGAAGCAGCATGGCGGGAAGCGATTGACCGGTGAGGTTGCCCCTTAGTCTAGCCGCTCCCACGCGGAATCCCGGCAATTGCCGGGGGGTGGCCGCGCCCCTGCGCGCGGCCACCGGCAAACGTGTTACTTCGCCTCGGGAACGAGGTTAGCCAGCTTGCCCTTCTTGTCGAATTCGCAGCTGAAGTTCTTCTTGCCGTCCATGCCCGCGTCGGCGACGCCGGCAATGGAGTAACCGGAATCAGCGGCCTGGATCGGCTGGAGCTGGATGTAATCGTTCTTTACGTCGAATTTCTTGGCCGCGGCATCGAGGCACTTCGTCGTCAGCTTGCCCGGATCCGGGCGGTCGGAAGCGGCGGCGTGCGAGGCGACGACAAAGCCGAGGGCAGCCGCAAGCAGCAGGGCGGATTGGCGCATGGGTCTATCTCCGTACGTGGCGCGAGGCCGGGGTTTAACCGATCCGAGCATGCCCTCGAAAGCCTTGCCCGAAAATGAATCGCTGGCCGTAAAGCTGAACGCTTTCCCATGCCCGCGAATCTCCCCGGCCGTGCGACTCCGGTCAGTGGTCGATCCCCTGGGCTTTCAGGGTCTCGGAGATATCGAAGTGCCAGATGTTGCGTGACCCATTAAGCGCCGATGCGAGCCGATGCTGCAGTGACACCAGCGTGTCCTGCGGCTTGGGGTATGTCGGGGCATCGGACCGGCTGCTGGACAGGTAGAGGTCGCCGAACCCCGGCCCTACGACCGGCGCGTTCTCCAGCGCCGTGCTGTTGATGTCGCCAGGCAAGTGCTCCGGCTTGCTCCATTGGCCATCCGTGCCGCGGTAACTGATGTAGATATCGGCGCTACCCAACGAGTCCGGGCCGGCGCTGGCGAAGACGATGAAACGCTCGGCAGGGTCGACACCCGGATCCATCCGGTTTTGCGTCGGATCACCAAGATCCAGACGCTCCGGCGCGGCGTAACCGCTCGCCGTCCGGCGTGCGACATACACCTGGTAGAACTTGCCCGAATCCGGCCGGTGTGCCGAGAAATAGATATTCCCGTTGGCGGCAATCGACGGGTTGTAGACCTGGTTCCCGTCGTTCATCGCGCCATCGACATGCACCGGTGCGCCCCACTTGCCACTCGCCTGCAGCTCGACGTACCAGAGGTTCGTTCCCGGGTAATGCTGTCCCGCCATTTCCACGGTGAGCGGCTCACCGCCCGGTGTGACGGGGCGATTCGAAACGAAGTAGAGCCGCTTGCCATCCGGTGACATGGCGGGTTCGGAATCGTGCCACTGGCCGGAAAACGGAGCGACATCGGGTACCGACCACTGCTTACCGTTGAGATGGGAGACCAGGATGGTGTCGTCCTTCTCGGAGAAATCCGAGCGCATGAAATACACCGTATGCCCATCCGGGCTGAAGGCCGACGACGTCTCGGCGAGGCCGGTGGAAATGACGCCCGGCCCGAAGAGTTCACCGGCCGCCGCGGCCGGGGTGAGAGAGGAAAGGGCCACGGCCGTGGCCAGGAGCAACGCGTTCATATGCATGGGTACGTTCCTTTGCGGGGGCAGGTCACCGGGCAACGATGCCCTGCACGTGAAGGCAATGCATGCGTGTTGGTACCGGTGGCGCCATCGCTGGGACGAGCGGCACGAGTGGTGCCGTAAGCGGTCAGCTCATGCCCAGCGCATGGCGCGCACTCGCGCGAAAGCGCCGGCTAAGGCTCAGCCGTGTTCCATCGTGCAGGACCACCTCAGCGCTACCCTGGAACAACGGATGCACCTCGGCGATACGATCCACGTTCACCGCGATGCCGCGATGGATCCGCAGGAAGCGTGCAGGATCCAGGCTGCGCAGCAAACCGGTCAATGTTTCACGATGAAGGTGCGAGACGCCGCCGGCATGGATGTGCACGTAGTTGCCATCAGCGCGAATCCAGTCGATATCCGCAGCGGCGATCACGCGCACGTGCTCGCCGCAGGCGACGCTCAGGCGCTGCAGATAGGCGGGCGTCGCAGAAGCCGCCGCATGGCCAAGCCCCTTCCAGTGCTGCTGCACACGCGCCATGGCCTGGTCGAACCGGGCCTGGTCGATCGGCTTCAGCAGGTAGTCGATCGCGTTGGCATCGAACGCGCGCAGCGCATGCTGCCCGTACGCCGTTGCGAAGACCACCATGGGTAGCGCACCGCGTTGCATGCCGTGCAGGAGGCGAAAGCCATCCATCCCCGGCATGCGGATGTCGAGGAACATCAGGTCGGGCTCCAGGGCGGCCAGGGCCTGCTTCGCCTCGGCGGCGTTACCGCATTCACCCACCACCGTGATATCGGGATGCGCGGCCAATGCCTGGCGGATGGCAAGCCGGGCGAGCACCTCGTCGTCGACGATCAGCGCGCGGATCATCGGCACGCTCATGCGGCTTGTTCCCGATACGGGAAGCGCATCTCGACCCGCGTGCCGCCATCGTCCCGGCGCGAAAGCTCGAGCGTTGCAAGATCACCGAACAGCATGTCGAGCCGCGTCCGCGTGTTGCCGAGGCCGATGCCATCCTTTGCGCCACCCGGGGGAAGCCCGAGGCCGTCGTCTTCTATCCGTACCTGCAGATGATCGCCGTCGCGACGCGCAACGATGTGCAGCGTGCCGCGCTCGGGCTTGTCGAGCAGCCCATGGCGCAATGCGTTCTCGACCAGCGGCTGCAGGATCATGTTGGGTACAAGGGCCTGCGTGCTGTCACACGCGACATCCATGTGGGTCACGAGCCGGTCCTGGAAACGCACCTGCTGGATCCCGAGGTAACACTCAAGGAACTCAAGTTCGCGCGACAGCGGCACCTGCTGGGCGTGGCGCTCCTCCAGGGTCAGGCGGAGGAAGTCACTGAGCCGGGCAATCATCAGCCGCGCCTGCAGTGGGTCGGCCAACGCAAGCGCGGAGATGGCATTCAACGTGTTGAAAAGGAAGTGCGGCTGCAACTGCACACGCAGCGTCTGCAGCTGCGACTGCACCAGCTGGGTTTCAAGCAGTGAGTTGCGCAGGCGTTCGTCGCGCAGGCGTCGCTGCGAATCGATGGCCCGCAACATTCCCAGGAATACCCAGTAGGTGATCAGGCCCAGGTGGGTTTCGTAGACGAAGCTGGTCCGCAGGAACCCCGTGAAGCTCATGCGTTGCATCGATGGCGAGGGTCCGCACAGCCACCAGTACGCCGAGACGGTGACCACCGTCTGCAAGGCGGCCAGCGCCAGGCTCGCCGGCACATGTACCACGAGGAAGCGGCGCCACGTGCCCCGGCCACCCATGCGACCCAGCCACGCAACCAGCGGCGTCAGCAGCATCCACAGGTAAAAATCGCTGAACGACCAGACCATCGAACGCGCCCAGCCAGCGTCGTGGCCTTCCGCACGCGAGGAAATCACCGCGCTGGCGGTGTAGGAAAGACCAAGCAGCGTCCAGAAGCCGAACGCGGCGGCGTACTTTTTCCAGGCAGGCCAGGCCATGGGGTCGTTCACGGGCGTCCCTCCACGCAACGGGCCGAGTATCGAGCCACCCCCGCAGGGGGGACAGTGTCGTTAGTTGGCCTCATACCTTCCCGACCCCACGGCCTGGCCATCACAAACGTACCTGCGACGCCTGCGGGCGTCGCCTTTTGCGGGATCAGTGGGCGACGAGCGTGACGAGCGGCCTTATGCCGGGGACAAGCGGTCGGGCTGATCCGCCTTGATCGCGAAGTACGCATCCGCGAGCCGTGCCCCGGCACGCTTCAGGTTCGCCTCCGGCAGCCCGCCGTAGCTGAGCACGAGCGTGGCGTGCACGGGCGGCGTTCGGTAAAAGCGCTCGGCGGAACGGACCCGGACGCCGCGCGCGAGCGCTTCGGCGAGCAAGGCATCGGTGGCACCGCGTGCCAGCTCGGGCAAGTGCATGAAGAGCGACCCGCCCGCTACCTCGCCCTGCACGGCCATGGCATCGCCGAGGCGCGCGTGCAATGTCGCTTCGAGCGCACGGTGCCGCGGAGCCAGGCCATGCGCGATACGACGCAGATCGCGCAGGTACTGTCCGCTGCCGATGCATGCGGCGAGCACATGTTGCTGCATCGAGATGCTGCCGCGATCCGCGAGCCACTTCACTGCGAGGAACCGCTCGCGCAATGCGCGCGGGATCAGCATGTAGCCGAGCTGCAAGGCGGGGAACATCGAGCGTGCAAAGCTGCTCACGTGGATTACCCGGCCGTGTTGGTCCAGCGACCACAAGGTCGGCGCCGTGGGTACGCCGAAGCGATGCTCGCAATCGAAGTCATCTTCCACCAGGCACGCGTCGTGCGCGTACGCCCACTGCAGGAGTTCGCGGCGGCGCGCTTCGGGCATCACGACGCCCGTGGGAAACTGGAACGACGGTGCGACATTCAAAAGGCGCACGCCGCTCACCGCGGCCGCATGCCGGCCGATGTCCAGGCCTTGCGGCCCTACGTGGCAAGGCACGACACGTGCACCCACCGCTTCATACGTATGCCGCACGCTCCAGTGGCAGGGCTCTTCCACGCCGACGCTATCGCCCTCGTCGAGCAACACGCGGGCGATGAGGTCACGCGCCTGCTGGGCGCCGCTGACGATCAGGATATCGTCGGGATCGACGTGGATGGCTCGCTCGACGCCAAGGTAAGTCGCCACCGCCTTGCGCAGGCCGATCGCGCCCTGCAGTTCAGGGAAGTCAGGCGCATCGCGTCGCCGCAATAAGGCGGTCAGGTTCTGCTTCCATGCATGGAGGCTCCGCGGGTCGGACTTCACGCGGGGTTGCGCTAGGTCGATCACGTCCGCCTCGCTTCCGGGTGTGCTCATGCCCGGGCCGACGGGCAGGGCGGCGCGCCGCGCCAGACGCGACAACCGCGGTGGCCCAGGCGCCGCCACCTGGGGCTCGGCGCGGGCATCCCGCGTGATGCCGGTCGTCAGGCGTGCGCGGACATACGTACCGCTGCCGGTGCGCGACTCCAGGTAGCCCTCGTCTTCGAGCTGGTCATAGGCCATGAGGACCACGGTCCGCGACACCCCAAGGGCGATCGCCATGGAGCGGCTCCCGGGGAGGCCGGCGCCCACCGCGAACCGCCCTGAGTCGATATCACGCCGGATCGATTCGGCCACCCGGACGTACTTCGGCTCGTTGTTCTGCTGCGCGTTCAAGACCGGTGCTCCCCGATGCGGCCGAAGTGGATACATCGAAAATGCCCGCGACCGGTCATTTACGATCCCCCACGCCCCGAACAGAATCATGCCACGGCAGGCAGGACCCGGGTCACGCGGCCCCGCCGCCGCGACCGCCCGCTCCGGGCTGACCAGGAAATGATCAGGATGAAACTACTCACATCGCCTGTGCGCAGGCTGGTGGCGCTTTTCGGCGGGCTGCTTTGCACGTCGCTGGCCACTGCCCACGGTATCGACGACCACAGCGCCGACCCGGCTTACGCCCGCTATTACCATCAGGCGGTGACGTGGGGCGGCTGCCCGCCTTCGCTGTTCACCGATGGCAGCACCATCCAGTGCGCCTTGATCACGGTGCCGATCGACTGGGCCGATCCGCGCCGGGGTGATATCACCATTGGTATCTCGAAGCCGCTGAACTCGCAGCCCTACACCCGGCTGCTCCTGGTCAACGCTGGCGGCCCCGATAACTCCAGCGCGTCGCAGGCCGAGATGCTGGAACAGTTCCATCCCCAGGTCGAGGTGGACCATCTCGTGGTCGGCGTCGACCTGCGTGGCATTACCGATGGGACCGGCACCCAAGTGAGCTGTGCCTATGCACCGCGCACCGGCGCGGAGAACTTCATGGATGGCGATAGCCGCAACCCCACGGCAGCGAGCGTGCGCGCCCACCAGGCCTGGTGGAACCAATCGATGAGCGCGTGCCTGAAGCAGCACGCGGCGTTCCTTAAAGGCATCAACACCCCGAACCACGTGCGCGACCTGAACCTGGTGCGCGCGGTGCTCGGATTCCAGAAGGCCGATCTGTTCGGCGTATCGAGCGGCAGCAGCCTCGTCGCCTATGCGACGCGCATGTTCCCCGATACGTTCGATCGCGTGGTGATCGACAGCAACATGAACTGGATCCACCTCGACTGGCAGAAGCAGGCCGTCTCGCGGATCGCCATGGACCAGTTGAACGTGCAGCAGGCCCTGATCCCGTTCATCTCGCGCCACGACGACCAGTTCCACATGGGCACGACACCGAAGCAGGTGCTGACGACGTTCCAGCGGATCTACAAGGCCACCTCGGAGCACCGGATGGGCACCGTCACGCCCGATCAGGCGCTCGCGGCCATGGATGGCACCGGCATGTGGGTGTTCTGGGACCTGCTGGTGGCGCCCTCGCTCAGCGCGATGTCACAGGCGCTGGATGGCGACCCGGCCCACATCGCCGCCGCCGAGGAGATGGCCGCGGCGGTCTACGCCGACCCGCGCACGCTGCCCTCGTTCAACCCCATGCAGTACGCCCTGCAGTGCAACGACTCCGGCTCCTCCGACCCACGCAACCTCTCGCAAAAAATCGCGGACGTGCACAGGTACTGGGCGATCGGTGCCTCCACGCTGGTCGATACCTGCGAGAACTGGCCGTGGAAGCCTGTCATCGACAGGAGCCTGGAAGCGCGCACGAGCGTGCATGGCCTGATGGTGCAGAACGAATTCGATCCCTCCACGCCGTATTCGGAAGCCTTCAAGGACCGGCTGCTCAACGGCAACGGCGTGCGGATGGTGCTGGTCAACAACGCCGCGACGCATGCGGTGATGTACGACGATAACCCGTGCACCAACAACACCGAGTTCGCCTACCTGACCTATGGCGTGATGCCCGCCAGGGATGTGGTCTGCCAGGCGCAGCCGATGCACTCGTTCGCCATGCAGGACAGCGTGACCTACGAGTACGGCTTCCCGGCCGGCGGCTGGTTGCTGCCGCTACCGCCGATCGTGCAGCAGGTGAGCTGGCCGCTGGTTCCCTAGCCGGGCCGCCTCAACGCTGCGACGGCAGCATCGACGCCACCGCCTGGCTGAGCTCAGCCAGGCGGAACGGCTTGCCGATCATCGCCATCCCGTCGTCCAGGAGTTGCGCGGGGTCCACCGCGCCGAAGGCGTAGCCGGTCATGAAGAGCACCGGCAGGTCGTGGCGCGTCTGCCGCGCAATGTCGGCGAGCTGCCGGCCATTGAGGCCGGGCAGGCCCACGTCGGTGAGCAGCAGGTCGACGGCGGTCCCGCCGGCAAGGTATTCGAGCGCCGCCTCGGCCGATGGCGAGGCGTGCACGGCATAGTCGAGCGACGAGAGCAGTTCGGTCACGAGGGTGCGAACCTGTGGGTCATCGTCGACTACGACGATGCGTTGCCCGTAACCGCCCGTCACGTCACCGACCGTCGCCTGGATCGCCGCCCTCGCGTCGGCTTCCGCCATGGGCAGGTAAAGCCGCACCGTGGTGCCTTCACCCACCCGTGAGCGGATGCGGATATGCCCGCCCGTCTGGTTGACGAAGCCGTAGATCATCGACATGCCGAGGCCCGTGCCCTGGCCGATCGGCTTGGTCGTGAAGAACGGTTCGAAAACCTTCTCCAGCGTGGAATCATCCATACCCATGCCCGTGTCGCTTACAGACATGGCCACGAACGTGCCGCCGGGTTTATCACCGCCGTGATCGCCGTATTCCGGCAGTCGCCTTAGTGACGTGTCGATGTGCAGGACACCTCCATCGGGCATGGCGTCACGGGCGTTGATGGCAAGGTTAAGCAGGGCGCTCTCAAGCTGGTTGGCGTCGACCATGGCGCGCGGCATCGCCTCGCTCGACGTGATCCGCAGGCGGATACGTTCGCCGAGCGTGCGCATCAGCAAGTCTTCCATGGAACGGACCAGTGCGCCGACATCCGCCGGCTTCGGGTCGAGTGCCTGCCGCCGTGAAAATGCGAGGAGGCGCTGGGTAAGGCCTGCGGCACGCTGTGCGGACGACGTTGCGATATCGAGCAGGCGGGCGACGCCATCCGTGCGGTCTACGTCGACCTTTGCACGGGCCAGCTCCATCGCGGCGAGGATGCCGGTGAGCATGTTGTTGAAGTCGTGTGCGATGCCGCCGGTGAGCTGGCCGACGACCTCCATCTTCTGCGCCTGGCGCAGCGCCTCTTCGCTTTGCTGGCGGGCCGCCATCTCCTCACGGAGTTCGGCCGTGCGCTCCTTCACGCGCGTCTCGAGCAACGCTGCCTGTTCGCGGGTGTTTTCGAGGGCGAGGTTCCGCTCGGTCACATCCGATGCAAAGACATGGAATCCGTCCAGCACACCGCTTGCATCGAAGCGCGGGATATGACGTATTTCCGCATCACGCCTCGCCCCATCCTGGCTCGGCCAACGGAATTCCGTCGTGACCGGCAAGCCAGTGAGAACCTTGTCGATATCCGGCTTGCGCATGGCCCATAGATCCGGGCCGACGACGTCCTCTACCTTGCGACCGACGATGTCGTGCACGGAACGCCCCAGCCAGCGCTCGTAGGCGAGGTTCACGAAGCGATAGACGAGGCCCGTATCGACGAAGCCTATGAGTACCGGAAGCGAATCGGCAACGAGGCGAAGCTCTGCCTCGCTCGCGGCGAGCGCGGCGCGGCCTTGCTCCAGCTCCACCATCTGGTCGCGGATGAAAAACTGCTTGGCACGCGCACGGAGCGCGCTATCGATGGCGCTCAGGAGCGAAACGGTGGAAAGAGGACGCTCGAGCTCAATCACGTTGATGGCGTCCGGTGGCAAGCGCACTCGGCGGAACCCGCCCGAGGGGCCACGCGCGCGCAGCAGGACGAACGGCACGTCGGACCACGACGGCTGCGCCTTCAGCGCATCGGAAAGGGCGCCGAGACCACCCGCAAGCCCCTCCTCGGTAACCACCACCGCGCCGATCTCGCTGCGAACCGCGTCAGCCAGCGTCGCGACATCGTTAACCACCTGCGGGAGCATCCCATCGGCGTCGAGGATGGCAGCGATACTCTGTGCATCCCGCCCGAACGGAGCGAGGATGCATACGGGCCGGCTCTTAGGCACTGCGCTCTTCCAGCAAGCGGTCCGAACCTCCCTCGAACTCCGGCGTACCGGTGAGCACGCCGCGGAAGCGCTCCAGTGGTTCGCTCAGGCGAATGCCCTGTGTATCTATACGCAGTTCACGGATCGTATCCTCGTGGCCGCCGCCGCGATTCTTGATGACGCTGATGGCCTTGCGGATGCGGCCGCGCGATTCGAAGAAGCGGAACAGCACGATGGCATCGGCGATATAGGACACATCGATGGTGCCGGTCGACATGTTGCCGATCAGCCCGTGCTGCGGATTGACCAGGAACGTCGTCACGCCCTTCTGGTTGAGGTACGACAGGACCTCATGCAGCTGGAGCAGGACCTGCTTTTCCTGCGGCATCGAAGCGATATAGCCGTTGAGACTGTCGAGCACGAGGATGCGGCAGTCACGTTCCTCCACCGCCTTGCGTACCGACCAGGCGAATTCACCCGGTGAAATGTCGGCAGGATCGACCTGCCTGAGTTCAAGCAGGCCAGAGTCAACGAATTCCTGCAGGTCGTTGCCAAGTGCTTTTGATCGGGTAAGCAAGGTGCCGATGCGTTCGTCGAATTCGAACACGCAGCACCGCTCGCCGCGTTTCAGGGCCGCGGCGACATACTGCAAGGTCACATTGGTCTTGCCGCTGCCGGCCGGGCCGGTAAGCAGCGTGCTGGTGCCCCGGAGCGGCCCGCCATACAGTAGCCCGTCGAGCTCTTCGACGCCGCTGGAGACAGGCTCTCCACCGAACGGCGCGTGGTGGTCCGAAGCGACCAGGCGCGGGTAGATCTCCAGGCCGCCAGTCACCAGCGCCATATCGTGGTAGCCGGCGACGAAGTTCACGCCGGGGAGTTTCTGGATCTGCATCCGCCGGCGGGCGGAGCCGAAGTCGAGCGTGAAGCGCTCGAGCGATATGACGCCATGGCACAGGCTATGGAGGTGGGCGTCGCGCTCGCCGGTCTCGCCGGCGAGGTCGTCGACCAGCAGCACCGTGACCTTGCGCGGGGCGAAGAACTGCTTGAGCGCGAGGACCTGGCGGCGGTAGCGAAGCGGTTCCTGCGCCAGGAGCCTGAGCTCGGAGAGCGAGTCGAACACGACGCGAGTCGGTTTGACCTTCTCAATCTCGGCCTGGATAAGCTGGATCGTTCCGTCGAGTTCCATTTCCCAGGGGTGAAGAACGGACTGGTGGCGACCATCGCCGAGCACCGCCTCCGCCGCAGCCAGTTCGAACAGGTCGATGCCGTCGAGCGACCACCCATGCGAGGCCGCCACGTCGCTCAGCTCGTCAGCGGTTTCGGAGAGCGTAACGTAGAGACAGCGCTCGCCAAGCCGTACCCCTTCGAGCAGGTACTGCAACGCCAGGGTGGTCTTGCCGGAACCGGGCCGGCCTTCGAGCAGGTACAGGCGGTTGACGGGGAGTCCGCCGCGGAGGATGGCATCGAGACCATCGATGCCTGTGCTGCTTCGTGGGAGTGTCGTCATGGTGCGGGTTTCCGACGGCATCAGGAGCCTTCCTAGGACCACACATGAGCCTGCCGTCACACATGTCAAGGCCGTGTGCAAAGACACACGGCCCAGCCCCGCGCGTTCAGCGATATTCCGGCTGCTAGCGCACACCTTCGTCGCGTTTCGAGGCCTTATCCATCTTTTCTTCCCCTTCCTGAATGGCCTTGTCGCGCTTCTCCTGCTGCGGCTTGTCCTGCTTTGCCACGTAGTTGAGGTTGCGGTCGCCCGATTGCGGCTTGTAATCCCGGTCAGCCATGCGGGCGCCCTCAGCCGTGGTCTTCATCGTTGTGTTCCTGCTGCGGCGATTCCTTCTTCGCCGGCTGCTTCTCGACCCGCTTGTCGGCTGATTGGTCGTACTGGTGGGGCGTGGTATCGGCGTGCGCTGATTTGTCGTCGTTCATGGGTGTCTCCCGTTGCGAGCCTCCAGCCTGAGCCTCGCCACTGCATGCGCAGCGTTCAATTCTGGGCGTGAAGTCGTCACCAGCTATAGAAGCACCGCATGGAAACCTGCTGCTTTCGCCGAGGAGATTCTTGTGAAAGCACTCACGTACCACGGTTCGAAGGACGTACGCGTCGAGAATGTGCCCGACCCTGTATTGGTCGAAGACGACGATCTCATCCTTCGCGTAACGGCCACGGCCATATGCGGGTCCGATCTCCACCTCTACCACGGCAAGATTCCCGAGACGAAGGACGGTGACATTTTCGGCCACGAGTTCATGGGTGTTGTCGAAGACGTAGGGCGCGGCGTCACGAATGTGAATAAGGGCGACCGCGTGGTTATCCCGTTTGTCATCGCGTGTGGGCAGTGCTTCTTCTGTGCGAACGAGCAGTTTGCCGCCTGTGAGACGACCAATCCCGATGAGGGTGCGAGCCTGCGCAAGCGCCCGAAGATGACGCCCCCCGCGGCGCTGTTCGGTTACTCACATGTATACGGTGGCGTGCCTGGCGGCCAGGCGGAATTCGTACGGGTTCCGAAGGCCAACGTCGGGCCCTTTGTGATTCCGGGGAGTCTCTCGGACGAACGCGTGCTGTTCCTCTCGGACATCCTGCCCACCGGCTACCAGGCGGTGCTCAACGCGGAGGTGGGGGCGGGCTCGACCGTTGCGATCTTCGGTGCGGGTCCGGTCGGCCTGATGGCCGCCGCCTGCGCCCGGATGCTTGGCGCCGAGCGCATCTACATGATCGACTCGGTGAAGTACCGCCTGGACTTCGCCGTGAGCGCCTATGACGTCATCCCGGTCGACTTCAGCGCCGTGGATCCATCTGAGTTCATCCTGCAGAACACCGGTGGGCGTGGCGTGGATGCCAGCATAGACGCCGTGGGCTTTGAGGCGAAGGGGAGTACCACCGAGACCGTACTCAGCACGCTCAAGCTCGAAGCCAGTTCCGGTGAAGTCCTGCGCCAGTGCATCACAGCGACGCGCCGTGGTGGCGTGGTGAGTGTCCCGGGCGTCTATGCGGGATTCATCCACGCGTTCCTGATCGGCGATGCGTTCGATAAGGGCCTGACCCTGGCGATGGGCCAGACCCATGTGCAACGTTACCTGCCGGAGCTGCTCGACTTTATCGAGGAAGGTAGCCTCGATCCGGACATCATCATCTCGCACCGCATGAAGCTGGCCGACGCGGCGCGCGGCTACGAGATCTTCGACAAGAAGGAAGATGACTGTCGGAAGATCGTGATGACACCCTGATGGCTTGAGGGGTTGCCGTCGCTGGCGCGCAGCTCCTCATTGCTTTGGCGCGACACGCAGCAATTTCATAGGGGGGCCGCCCTCGACGATCGCGATGCTCGAGAAGTCGGGGGCAAACTCAACCGTGATACCGAGGGACTCCACGCGAAAGCGCCGGGGCGAAAGTGCGATCAAACGTTCGGGCCGGCCCGCATCGGCATACAGTCCATCCGGGCGCGCCTCCACCTTCGCATCCAAGCCGCCACCCACGTAACGGCCGTTGGCCTTGCTTAGCTGGGCTTGTGTAAGCGTCTTTTCTTCAGTGGCTGGCGCGGCGATCTCAGGCCAGCGGTAGTCGGTCGCGGCAGCACGCACCACTTCCTCCATAAGCCGGCGGCCGTCGCCACCGTTGGTCAGCGCGACGATGCCCTCGCCCTTGCCGGTGTAAGCCACCATGAACGACTGGAACCCTCGGTTGACGCCATCGTGGCCGAACCGCGGAGCGCCATTCTCGAAGAGGAAGACGCCAAGGCCCCAGTTGTCTTTCACTGGCGTCAGCATCTGCCGGGCCATGGCGGGTGAAAGCAGGTGACCCTTCTTCCCGGCAGCGGAGGCCTGGATATCCATAAGCAGCCCGGCCAGATCGCTGGCCGTGGTCCACAAGCCTGCGGGAGCCTCCTCGGGAAGTACCTCGTAGTTACCCGGAATCGGGCTGCCGTTCTCATGGCCGAACGCGATGTTGGTGCGGATCGACTCGGATGGGGGCTGGGTATACGAACTGCGAGTCATGCCTAGCGGGCGCAGGACCTCGCGTTGCTCCAGTTCATCGAAAGGCAAGCCCGTGACATCGGAGAGTGCAACCTGCGTAATGACATATCCGCCGCCCGAATATTCGAACTGGGCACCCGCCGGGAGAATGCTGCGCACAGGGCCGGTGTTGGCTGGCGGGACGCCGTCCAGGAGCTGCACCGGAGTAGGAAGTCTGTCGCCCGGTGCATAGCCGCTGAAGCCGTGCATGCCGAGGCCGGCGGTGTGGCTCAGCAGCTGGCGGAGGGTGACTCCATTCGGCGCAAGCTTGGGATCCTTTGGCAGCTGCCAGGACTTGAGCGCATCGTTGATGTTCGCATCCAGCCCGATCTTGCCTTGTTCAACCAGGCGCAGGGCGAGCACCGCCGTTGGCACCTTGCTGATCGACGCCGACTGGAAGGCCGTATCCGGTGTTACCGGCGCGCAACCCACGGTATCGCGAACGCCCCAGCCTCGAGCCCAATCGATTTTCCCATTGTGGATAACGGCGACGCTTATCCCGGGTACGCCGTAGTGCTGCATGCGTTCGGCGAGGGTGAATGGCTGATCGCCCTGCTTGATGACCGCGGGTTGCAGGTGGGTCTCGATATGGCGGGTGTGGGCGTTGCTGGGACCGCCTGCGGCCTCATCGGGAGTAGGGCAGGTAGCGGCCCGAGTGGCGGCGGGGGCCGCGAGGATACCGGCGATAACGACCGAGCCGCGCAGCGCAAAGCCGGCGAGTGAGATCTTCATGCGTAGTTCCCCGTGTGGTTATCTACTAGATGTGTAGTAGATATAGGCCGGTGGGTGAGGTGTTGTCAACTACATGCTTAGTAGTTGACACAGGACGATCTACGATGCGTCTCAGGCGCGAAAGGCGCGGCGGGGCGCGAAGGGGCAAGACGAAGCTAGCTCCGGCACGTCGAATGTGAAGGGGAAACGCTGCGAATCTCCGGAGAGGCGGCCGCTAACTCATTGATCGATAACAGCCGCGATGCATCATCGCCTTCGCGTGGCGCCGCGATGAGAATGAACGTACGTCTGAAGCAGCGGAAACTGGTTCAAGCTCCGCTCTCGACGAAGCAGAGAGGGGAAGCGCATGAGTATCGAAGAAGCCGTACAGCCGCGCCTGGAGCACGTTGAGCAGCAGGGCTGGCACTACGTGCCGCGAACACAGGTTCCGCTAGCCATCGATCCGTTGACTGACATCACGTCTCGCCTCTCCCGGGTGGACCAGAAGGTCGAGGACCACTCGGAATGGTTCAAAGGCGCGGAGGAACGCTTCTTCGGCGCCATGATGTCGATGGAAGGCCGGATCGAAAGCTCCATGAAGGCCATGGAGGTCCGCTTTGAAGGACACATCAAGCGCATCGAAGGGTCGATCACCCAGCTCGACGCATCCGTCAAGGATGTAGAAGCGTATGTCAGGCGTGTCGACGTTAAGGTCGATGCGCTGGGCCCGGAATTCGTGAGCTTCAAGAAGCCCTTTGAGGAATTGAAGCGGGACGTAAAAGACCTCGTGTCCTGGAAGCACAAGGTCTGGGGCATGGTGCTTCTGGTCGCCGTCATCGGGCCCGTAGGCACGGCAGCATTTTCCTTCATCAGCACGCACATCGAGTGGAAATCGTCATCGACCGCGACGGCCACCGCAGTTGCCGCACCTTCGCCGATGGCGAACCATTGATGCCTCAGGCTGTGGGCATGGCCGCTTCGCGACGGCAAGCGGCAGCAAGCAGATCCAGAAAGCCGAACAGCTTTTCGTTCATCGCGCGGTAGTCGTTTGCCCGGAGGGCATCCGGCTGCTGCACGAAGCGATGGCTCGTCAGCGCAGGGAATTCCGCCTCCGAGGCCGCGATCAGCAATTCGATTTCCTGTGCCGTCAGTTCCATGTGGCACTGGAAGCCGTAGACCAGCGGCGCGTATTCGATGATCTGGCGTGGGCAGCCCGCGCTGTAGGCAATGACCACGGCGTCCTTGGTAAGGCCGGGCATGTCGTTATGCCAGTGACCGACATCCAGCGTCGCGCCGAAGTGCTGGAACATGGGGTGGCCGACGCCGGCCGCCGTCAGGGCGATCGGGAACTTGCCGATTTCCTTTTCGGGGCTGTGCTCGAACGGCGCGCCTAGCGCATTGCCGATGAGCTGCGAGCCCAGGCAGACGCCGATGACCGCGCGATCGGCTTTCACGCAATCGCTGATGAGCTCGCATTCCGCGGCTGCGTCGAAGTGCGGGCATTCTTCCTTCGTAGTCGCCGGACTTTGCGGTCCGCCCATGACGATGAGCAGGTCGATATCTTCTGCCGAGGCGGGTAGGGACTCGCCCAGATAAACCCGCGAATACGTGATCGCGTGGCCCCGGGCTTTTGCCCAGGTCTCGAACGCACCGGGTGCCTCGAAAGCTTCGTGGACGACGAAATGGACGCGCATGGGGATGCCTTTGATCGATATGGGAATATCCCTGATACCGGCTAATGATGACCAGCACCCGCCGACGTGACAAGGTCGCTATCGGTTATAGGCGGCTTGCTCTAGTGTGGTCCGTTGACCTCGGTTTTAAGCAAGCAGCAAGGCATGCCCATTTCGGCTCTAACGGACATCCAGGCGCCCACCCCAGCCCGGAAACACTTTCCCGCCCTCGATGGGCTGCGCGGCGTCGCCGCTATAGCCGTTGTGGTCTTCCATTTCATGGAGATGGTGATCGGCAATTATAGCGACCTGTTTATCGGGCATGGCTGGCTGGCGGTCGATTTCTTCTTCTGTCTTTCCGGATTCGTCATCGGCTATGCGTATGACGATCGTATCGGTTCCATGGGGAAATGGAGCTTCGCCAGGGTCCGGCTGATTCGCCTGCATCCGATGGTGGTGTTTGGGTCGGTGCTCGGTCTGATCACACTGTATGTGGATCCGTTTCGGTCGGGAGCTCTCCCGTACAGTGCAGGGCAGGTCAGCCTTATCTTCCTGGCGTCGCTCTTCCTGATTCCCTACCCGGCCATGCAGGAGCGCGGCTTCTGCCTGTTCAGCCTGAACTCGCCTGCATGGTCGTTGTTCTGGGAATACGTCGCGAATATCGTCTACGCGTTGTTCCTGTGCCGGCTTGGCCGGCGGGCGTTGGGCATAGTTACTGCAGGCGCGGCGCTGATTCTCTGCGCCGTGGGCTACAGGTACGGCAACCTGTGGGCCGGATTTAATGGCGAGACCTTCTGGGTCGGCGCTGCCCGCGTCAACTTCTCGTTCCTGGCCGGGTTATTGGTCTATCGATACGGCCTGGTCATCAAAAACCGGCTTGGCTTCTTCCTTCCCGCGCTGCTACTCGTGCTCGCGCTGGTGATGCCATACGCCAAGGGCGGCTGGATCCGGGAAGCGGCCGTGATGATCATCTACTTTCCGCTGTTGGTAATGCTGGGGGCGGGAGCCACGCTGGGCGAACGCTCGAAAAAGTTCTGCAAGCTGGCCGGTGAGATCTCGTATCCGCTTTACATGACGCACTACGCCGTCATCTATGTATTCGGCAATTACTACGACAAGACCCATCCCGGTTCCACGGAGCTGGCGCTGGTGGTGATCGGGGGCGTACTTGCCATGGTCGGGTTCGCGTACCTGGTCATGAGGTTCTACGACATTCCGTTGCGGGCTTACCTGAGTAGTCGAAAGAGGGGCAGGGCCAGCGGCGAGATAGGCCGGACTGCAGGCTGACGTGCGGTTGGCGTGAATACGCGTCAGCGCGGGGCGGTCCGCGTGACACACCCTGTACGCCGTATGCACAACGCCGCTCCCGTCCCGCCGGGGATGTGAAAGGCCGCCGTGAAGGGCCTCACCTATGTAGTCGCCGTCTTCAACACCTTTCTGTCCGCGATTCACGGATTCGCAGACAGGCTGGGCGCATGACTGCAAACGCCCAAAAGACGGCACTCGCCGAATTCAACCGCCTGCTCGAGGGCGATTCCTTTCCATGCTTTATGGGTCTTACGGCCCATCGCCGCGGCCAGGTCTCCCATGTATTTGCTGGCGCCATGGCCTGCCCTGCGGATGACGCAAGGCTCGCTCGTGACATCGCGGCCTTCGCGAACGCGCAAAAGCCCGAGGACACGTTCCACAGCCTTGTGGTCCATTTCGTCGATGGAGCACCCATGGCAGAGGAAGCTTTCGAGAAGCTGCTCTTCAGGCGCCTCCAGGGGATCCATGATATTGATCGTGGCGAGTATGGCTGGGATCCCGCCGTAAGCGACGATCCCGACGACCCGGCTTTCAGCATGAGCATTGGTGGCAAGGGCTTCTATGTGGTCGGATTGCACCCCGGAGCCTCGCGCCCGGGCCGCCGGCTGGCCCATGCGGCGCTCGTATTCAACCTGCATGCCCAGTTTGAGTTCCTGCGCCAGGAAGGTCGCTACGATCGGCTGAAGTCAGCCATCATCGACCAGGACATTGAGCGCAATGGGTCGTCCAACCCGATGCTGGCTGTTCACGGTTCAACCTCTGAAGCCCGACAGTACAGCGGGCGTAACAACACGGGTGAATGGCAATGCCCATTCGCACCGCGATCCATGTCCCCCATGAGGAAGACGGCTTGAACCGAGTTACGATCCCGCCGCAGAGCGGCACGGCCTTTGTCCTCCGGCGTGGCCAGCGCCTGACGGTTATCGACCCGGAAGGGCAGCAAGTGAGTGACCTCGTAGCATTTAATGCCGATGACACGGCCGAGTGGTTATCGAGCGGACGCTCGCTGGACTACGCGAGCAAGTTCCTCCTGACCACGGGCGATACCCTGTATTCGAACCGAAGCAGTCCCATGCTGGTGATCGGGCAGGACGACGTTAAGCGTCACGACTTCCTGCTGGCCCCGTGTTCAAAAGAGATGTTCTCGAAGCTCTACGGGCACACGGAACCGCACCGTGGGTGTTTCGGGAACCTGGCCGAGGCCCTCGAGCCGTACGGCATCGCGCCGGACTGTATCCCGACCGCGTTTAATGTGTTCATGAACGTGCAGGTAGACGGGACGACTGGCGCGCTCTCGGTCGAACCACCGTTGAGCAAGGCTGGAGATACCACTTCGTTTGTCGCGCAGATGGATCTGGTGATCGGCCTCACTGCATGTTCGGCGGGCTTGTCGAATAACTTTCGATTCAAGCCTATTGAGTACGTCATTGGCTGACGAGGAGTCTGCGCCGTGGCGATCGCGCGGGTAGGGTGTGCGGGCTGGTCCTTGCCAGCGGCAGTTGCCGCCGAATTCCCGGCTGGAGGAAGCCATCTCGAGCGTTACGCACAGCGCTTCTCCTGTGTCGAAATCAACAGCTCGTTCTATCGGCCGCACCAGGAGAAAACATATCGGCGGTGGGCGGCGAGTGTTCCTGCTGGGTTCGCTTTCAGCGTGAAGGTTCCGCGTTCGATTACCCACGAACTTAGTCTGGACCACTGCGATGAGCCCCTGCGCCGGTTTTACGGTGAGGTCGCGGGCCTCGGAGAAAAGCTTGGCTGCCTGCTGATCCAACTCCCTCCAAGCCTGGCGTTGGAACCAAAAGTCGCCAGCCGGTTCTTCTCCCTGTTGAGGACCCTCACGGCAGTTCCTGCTGTCTGCGAACCACGGCACGCCTCGTGGTTCACAGAAGGTGGGGCTGAGGTGCTAGCGGAAGCTAATGTGGCCTGGGTGTCGGCCGATCCGGCACCTGTAGCGGGTAGGGCCGACCCGGATAGCGCGGGAATGCTCTACCTCCGCTTGCACGGCTCGCCGCAGATCTATCAGTCGTCCTATGACGAGCCGTTTATAGCGACCACGGCCGGCCGGATGGAGCGCGCGCGGACCTCCGGAAGAGACGCGTGGTGCATCTTCGACAACACCGCGCGAGGCGCGGCGGTGCCCAACGCGCTATCCATGCAAGGCGAGCTACAGCAGGCCTGATAGCACCGCTGCGCGCGGCGGTCCGGGCCATGTGAACTCGCTCACTGCTTGATGGCAGCTCGGACATCCCGGGACATCACACCGACCCGACCCACTATCTCGCGGAGCCTTTCCTCGGTAACGCCGAGCGCTCGGGTCCAGTACCGGATTTCATGATTCTCGTGCACGTTGATGCGCTGCTTGTCCGCAGGCCCCCGGCTCGGCTTGTCGTCACCCATGATCGGCTCCTCTAAAGCGCAAGCGTCATGGGTCGTTCGTCAACTGTCCGTCGATGACGCGTCTTTGGTCTTCACGAAGGTAAATCTCGGTCGTAAAGCCACCTCCTTCACCGTTTTGTTGTCAATTGCAGCCGTCCGTCCTATTGCGGCAACACCGCTGAAACGCGTATACGGGAGCATGACCGAGCCTGCCGATGTCGAACGACTGCGCCTACAGCTTGCCGACGCGGAGCGACGAGCGAGTGTGGCTGAGGCTGCCCTGCTCACGGTATCGCAGAGCGAGCGACGGCGAGCGGAGTCAGCGCTCCTCGAGAGCGAGGCGCGCTACCGCAACCTGTTCGAGACGATGCGGCAGGGCTACCTCGAGAACGAGTTAATCCGAGACGCCGACGGGCACCCGTTCGACTACCTCACCAGGGCCGTCAATCCACAATTCGAGCGACTCACGGGCATCCCGGCGAGCGACGCGCTCGGCCGGACTGCGCGAGAGCTTGTAGGTGATCTCGATCCCGCGTGGCTGGAGGTCTACGGGCGCGTCGTGGATACCGGCAAGCCCGAACAGTTCGAGCGCGAGGAGCCCGCCTTCGGCCGGTGGTTCGAAGTGCAGGCCTATCCACTCGCCGGCGATCGCTTTGCGATCCTCTACGACGACATCACCGAGCGCCGCCGTACTGACGCTATCTTGCGGGACAGCGAAGTCCGGCACCGGCTCCTGATCGAGAGCTGGACCCAGGCGGTATGGGAGACCGACGCCGAGGGATTTGTAGTGCGCGATAGCCCCAGTTGGCGAGCCTACACCGGCCAGACCCTGGACGAATGGCTCGGCTACGGCTGGCTGGAGGCGATCCATCCGGACGATCGCGCCTACGCCGAGCGGCAGTGGCGGGAGGCCATGGCGGCTCGCCGCGTCGTCGACGCCGAGTTCCGGCTTCGCGCCCCGGATGGTGGATGGCGCTGGACCAATGTCCGGGCTGCGCCGGTACTCGATGCGAATGGCCAGATCGAAAAATGGGCCGGCGTGAACATCGACATCGAGGCGCGCAAGCTCGCCGAGGCGGCGCTGCGCGAGAGCGAGGCGCGGTTCCAGCAATTCGCCAATGCCTCGGCCGCCGGTATGTGGATCAGGGATGCCGCGACTCTCGCGATGGAATATGTCAGTCCCGCCATCGCTCGCATCTATGGCGTGGAGCCAAGCGCGTTCCTCGGCGACATGCGGCGGTGGGCGAGCCTTATTGTGCCCGAGGATCGCGACGTAGCCTTGGGGCACATCGAGAAGGCCATGCAGGGCGAAGCCGTGGTGCACGAATTCCGCATCCAGCGCCCCGACGACGGTACGTTCCGGTGGATACGCAATACCGACTTTCCGCTGTTCGACAACGAGGGCCGCGTGCAACGAATCGGCGGTCTGGCCGAGGACGTCACGGAAGCCCGGCTGGCTGTCGAACACCAGAGCGTACTGCTGGGCGAACTTCAGCACCGGGTGCGCAACATCATGGCGGTCATACGATCGATCGTGGTTCGCACGGCCCGCAACGCAGTAAATGTTCAGGAGTACTCGCACGTACTCGAGGGGAGGCTGCTGGCGCTCGCCCGCGTCCAGGCGTTGCTGACGCACCAGGCGAATACAGGCGTTGAAATTCATACTGTCGTCCACGACGAACTTCTCGCGCAAGCCACTCACGCAGGTCAGTTCGTCATGAACGGGCCGGATATCGTGTTATCGCCCAAAACCACGGAAGTGTTGACCCTTGCCATCCACGAGCTGACAACCAACGCGGTCAAGCATGGAGCGCTTGCAGTGACAGCGGGGAAGGTCGTGGCCACATGGTCCGTAGAGACAAAAGACGACGAGCCCTGGCTGATATTCGAGTGGAAGGAAACGGGTGCTCCGGAACATTCAGAAGATGCGGCGCAAAGCCCGCGCAGACGTGGATTTGGCACCGAGCTGATCGAGGCCCGTATTCCGTACGAACTCGGCGGCAGTGCAAGCTTGACCATTACCCCGGGTGGGGCTCAATGCCACATCACGTTCCCGCTCAAGCAAGGCCCCAGCATCCTGGAGACCGATGCGCCCGGGCGCTCCATCGTCCCTGCAGAAGCCAGTGGAGCTCCGATGCGTTATTAATATCCTGGCCGAGGTTTCGGCGGCTGGCGGTTGCACATAATCGGCAGCTACGGATGGGCGTCTACCGGCGCGTCTTGCGATATTTGGATGGCTGTCACCGTTTGTTAGCTAACGAAGGTGCACCCTGCGTCTTGTGGTCTTTGAGAACAAAGGCAAACTGATGACGGATTCCCCGCTCCATGGATGCCATTTACTGGTGATCGAGGACGACTATTTCGTCGCCGAGACGCTTGCGGAGATGCTAGGAGTCCTTGGCGCGGCCGTCGTCGGGCCGGTAGGCAACGTGAAAGGCGCCTTAGAGCTGATCGGTCGTACGGAACGGCTGGACGGTGCGCTGTTGGATATCAACCTACAGGGATCGTGGTGCTACGGGGTTATCGAAACGCTCAGAAAGCGCGGTGTCCCGTGCATGTTCCTGAGTGGATACGACGAGGGCGTCGTCCCCAGGGAGTACCGGGACATTCCGTTCCTTCAAAAGCCGCTAGGGTCGGAGGGGCTTGTGAAGGCTCTGCAGGAACTGGGTTGCTGATTGCCACCCACGACTCTGACCAGCTACCGATCTGGTGGACCGGTTACGGGCCCGAGCTAACCATGGTGAGGGCCAATGGCCCGGCACAGTCCGGTGACTGCCTCCATAAGGACGCCGCGCGGAACCGGTGCCGTGAGAGTCGCTTCCCCGCCCAGGTCCACCCCCGCACCTTCGTTGGGGCTCTCGATCACAAGGTAAGGCACGCCGCGGTCTGACAAGGCGTGCGCAACCCTCGCCGCGTCGGCCACCCGGCTGTCCAGGATCGCGACGAGGTCGTCGTGGTGGGCAAGCGCGTGAAAGGCGAGCGCCTGAAGCGCCTGCTCGGCGCTGCGGTGAATGCCCACGATCCGGGCACCCCGGTGCTCGCAGGCAGACGCCAGCGTCGACCCAAGAACGGGATCCTCGTGGATGATAAATACGCGGCACGACGCGAGGGGGGCGGATGTCGACATGGAATTATTGATGGTGGACGACACCCTAACCATCGCGCGCGAAGTGTGCAGATGCAGTCGGCCAGCCGTGCGGACGTCATGCGCCCGCTTTAACTTCCGTGAAGAAAACGACGGATCGTCGACAACGGCTTGACGACGACTCACTCCGGAACGTGGCTACCTGTGGCGCGATCAATCGCGTCGGTCAATTCCTGCCGGCTGAAGGGCTTGATGAGCCGAAGGGCGTCAGCAGGCGCATCGTCCAGTGGCTCATTGGGGTCCGAGAGCATGATGACGATGCTCATGGAGCCGTTCTTACTCCGGGCCTCTTCGAGGTAGGCGCCCGCGTGCTCCTCGCCGGGGGCCGGCACTGCGGCCACAAGGACATCGACGCGTTCCCGCTGCTCAACCTGCCGGGCAGCCCCGGCGTGGGTCGGCGATGTCAGCGTTTCATAGCCCCGCTGGCGCAGCACGTCGCTCACAGCCTGCGCTAGCGGCAGGCTGGGTTCGATGACGACAGCAAGCAGTTGACGGGGCATTTGCTCACCTTACCAGAGGCGTGGCGCGGGGAAGCCGATCTCGCTCAGGAATCCGGTGGCTTTCATTCCCGTATGACCTGCCAGCTACCATCCGCGCCTTCCTGTTTCACGACGACGTCGTGGCCCATGTCCTCCAACGCCCTTGCCCGCTCCACGGCCGCCTGGATGGCGAGGAGACCATCCGTATGCGAACTCCCCTCGGCCCCATCCACGGAGACATGCCAGGTCTTGCTCTGCGCGGCGGGATACATGATGAAAATACGTACAAGGGCCATCGTTGCCTCTGGGTTCCTGCGGTTAGTGTCCGGATTGCGGGGTCGATTCGAGGACCGTGAACGAGCGACCGACAGCGACGAATGTGCCTTCCGCCGGTGCTCCGCCTGTCGCGTCCAGCATGGACGACAAGGCGAGTCGCCACCCCTCGTCCCCTGCATCGGGCAACGTGAACTCAACCGGCTCCGCCCAGGCGTTGACGATCATCAACAAGCTCCCCGACACGCTCGCGCCATCGTCCGAAACCCCGGTAACGCCATCCATGCGCAACGCGACCGCCCGGGCATCACCCGCCCACTGATCGTCCTGCATGGTCGCTGCCGAAGGCGATAGCCACGTCGCCACGAGCCGCGTGTCTTCGGGCTGGGCCCGCCCGGTCTCGAAGCGCGAGCGGGTCAGCAGTGGATACTTCCGGCGCAGCGCGATCGCCTCCTGCACGAACCGGGTTAGCCGGCCCTCGGTGGGATCGCGCTCCCAGTCGATCCAGGCGATCTCGCTATCCTGGCCGTAGACGTTGTTGTTGCCGTGCTGCGTCTGCGCGCGTTCGTCGCCGGCGAGCAGCATGGGCGTGCCGCGGGCGAAGATCAGTGATGCCAGCAGGTTGCGCATCTGCTGTTCGCGCAGCGCAAGGATGCCCTGGTCGTCGGTGGGGCCTTCGGCACCGCCGTTCCACGAATGGTTGTTGTCCGAGCCATCGCGGTTGTCTTCGCCATTGGCCTCGTTGTGCTTCTCGTTGTAGCTGACCAGGTCGCCGAGGGTGAAGCCATCGTGCGCCGTGATGAAGTTGACCGTGGACCACGGGCGCCGGCCGCGCTTGTTGAAGAAATCGGCGGAGCCCGTGAAGCGGCTGGCGAAGTCGCCGAGCTTGCCTTCGTCGCCCTTCCAGAAGCTGCGCATGTCGTCGCGGAAGCGGTCGTTCCACTCTGCCCAGCCCGGTGGGAAATGTCCGACCTGGTAGCCACCCGGGCCGCAATCCCACGGCTCGGCGATGAGCTTCACCGTCGCCAGCAACGGATCCTGCCCCACGGCATCCAGGATGCCGCCGCGCTGGTCGAAACCGCTGGGCTCGCGCCCCAGGATGGTCGCCAGGTCGAAGCGGAAGCCATCGACGTGCATGTCCTGCACCCAGTAGCGCAGGGAATCCGTGATCATCTGGATGACACGCGGGTGCGAGACGTTCAGCGTGTTACCGGTGCCCGTATCGTTGATGTAGTACCGGCGGTCTTCCGCCAGGCGGTAGTACGACGCGTTGTCGATACCGCGGTACGACAGCGTGGGGCCGAGCTCGCTGCCTTCGGCGGTGTGGTTGTAGACGACGTCCAGGATGACCTCGAGGCCTGCTTCATGAAGACTGCGCACCGCATCGCGGAACTCGTTGCGGTGGCCGCTGGCGAGGTAACGGCGCTTCACCGCGAAGAAGGCCAGCGTGTTGTAGCCCCAGTAGTTGCGCCGGCCGGCATCGAGCAGGTGCTGGTCGTCGGCGTACGCATGGATGGGGAGAAGCTCGACGGCCGAGACGCCCAGCGAGCGGATGTAGTCAGTGATCGGTCGCTGCGCCAGGCCGGCCAGCGTTCCGCGCAGGTCCTCGGGCACCCCGGGATGCCGCATCGTATAGCCGCGCACGTGCGTTTCCATGATGACCGTGTCTTCCCACGGGTGCATCAGGCGGGCATCGTCGCCCCACTCGTAGTCTTCCTCGACCACGACGGCCTTGGGGACGAAGGGCGCGCTATCGCGTTCGTCGAAGCTGAGGTCCGCGTCCGCGTGGCCGACCGTATAGCCGAAGAGTTCGTCACGCCAGATCAGGTCGCCGGCCAGCTCCCGGGCGTACGGATCCACCAGCAGCTTGTTGTGGTTGAAGCGGTGGCCGTTCGCCGGCTCGTAGGGGCCGTGGACGCGGTAGCCATATTGCTGGCCCGGCCGAACGTCCGGCACATAGCCGTGCCAGATCTCATCCGTGTAGCCAGGCAGGTCGACGCGCGTCTCGTTGCCATCCTCGTCGAACAGGCACAGCTCCACCCGCGTGGCGTGCGCGGAGAACAGGGCGAAATTGGTGCCGGAGCCATCGAAAGACGGGCCCAGAGGGAAGGGCCGTCCCTCTTCGGTGAGGGTCGGTGGAGCGGCGTCGGTCATGGCAGCGTCCTGTAGGGAACGCGGAGGGTGGGGTGCGTTCGGTGCAGGGCGCGTGGAAGGCGCGTCAGTGGAGTGGGCTTGCCGAATTCACAGCTATGCAGCACTGGAGACGGCGCCCACATCGGCACAACGCCGCGTGGGGAAAGATGGCGGGACGGTAGGCTCCTGCTTGCGCGTTGGGCGTGAAGGACCTGGCCGGAGGAGCATCTGATGAGCGATATCCTGACCCTTTCCGCCCCGTGGTGGACGTTCCTGGTCCGCGGCGCTGCCACCTATCTCATTCTGCTGCTGCTCATGCGCCTGGCCGGCAAACGCAGTTTCGGTGAGTTGTCGGCATTCGATGTCGTCGTCATCGCCCTTGCCGGCGGCACCCTGCGCACTGCGATCATTGGCGACGATCACGGCATGCTGGGGCCGTTCCTTGGGGTTGCCGGCATATTGGCGACGGACAAAACCATCGCCTGGGCGTGTGCGCGCTCGGCATGGTTCAACCGCTTGATGGAAGGCTTTCCGACCCTGCTGGTACGCGACGGGAAGCGGGACCCGGCGGCGATGCGCGGACAGAGCCTCACTGACGCAGCACTGGACCGGGCGCTCCACGCGGCCGGCCTCGAGGATGAGCGGGACGTGCTCATTGGCCGTCTGGAGCCGAACGGGAAAATTACGCTGATACGACGGTCTCGCTAGGGCCTTCCACGCGATCGCGGGAAGGCACGGGCTGCATCCGTTTCTGCACTTTCAACGTATTTAGGAGGCTGGGTCGGGCAGGTCACGACAAGGCTGAGGGGGAGCAGTCATGAGCGGTCACGCCTGGCATAACCCAAATCCGGAGATGATCATGATTCCTAAGCTTGCTCGTCTGCCCCTCCTCACGGCCGCCCTCGCGCTGGGATTCGCCGCGCCGACCTTCGCCGCACCCACGGTGAGCACCTATGCGGGAAGCACGACGGTGACGTTATCCCCCGTGCTTTTGAATGCCCTGACCTCGTTGGGCGTGAAACCAAGTCGCCAGTTCCCGGGTGAATTGGGCGGTGCCACCGCCAAGTTTCCGATCCCGGCGGGGCAAATTGACCTGGGTACAGCCAAAGGCGAGATCGTGCATACCGGCGGTCTCAACCTGAAAGCTGGCGCGACAACAGTTAGCCTTACTGACTTCGTCATCGATACGACGGGACCGGCGCCGGTCCTGACCGGGCTGGTCACGGCTAATGGTGACCTCGTCGGCCGCCTGCCGTTGTTCGACATCACGCTGACCAGCAATCCGGTGATCAAGGGCACCGGCGTTGCCGGGTCGGTGACGATCAATGGGGCATCACTGGCGTTGAGTGCGCAGGCTGCTGATGCGCTCAATGGTGCGTTTGGTGTGACTGCGTTCGCGCAGGGTATTCCCGTGGGGACTGCTACGGTGTCGGCTGTTACGCGTAATCCGGCGTACATACCTTGAGCGAGTGATGTACCGACGGCGTGCCCGCCGTGCGATGTTGCTCCATGTGTCCGTTCGTCTCACACCTTGCGTGTGGGGCGAACGGACTGCTCACGCACAGCACGATTTGTCTTACAGACAACGCAGAAGCGTTTTGTTAGGGTGACCTCGTTGCCTCGCCGGTCACGAACTACCGAGGCAACCACCGCCATGGCGGTGAGAGTCGCGAGGCAGGTGTGCGCTAACACACCTACCTCGCTAACCAAACCAACTGACAAAGAGTTGATTATGGCTACCCTTGATCATACGGCTTTCGCTCGCCCGCCGAATCCCCCCGGCGACACCCCACCGGTCCACGGGCCGCCTGCATAAGCCGCAGGCACGGTTGAAGAACCGCGGCGACGCCCATCTTTGAGGCAATTCTTGATCGAACGAGGCAGGCATAACGCCTGGCGCACCTCATCGGCGGTCGACGTCGTAAACACGTCATCAATCAAGCCACCCGGCGCCTGGACACAGGCAGCCGGTGAACCCGCGATCGTATGGTCCGTGGCATGGCAGGTCTGTGCTTGACTGTTGTGCCACGTTAGATCGCGACCGGCGCAGTGTGGAGAAGGCAATGAGCGAAACAGATCTGAATCTCGCAAGCGGCGAGCACCCGGGAGCGCGAGGCGGTGAACCATCGATACACGAGCTTTTGAATGAGGCAACGATCTGGATCAATTACGCTCGAGGTGTCACGGTGACACTTGCGGACCTCGTCCATGAGGCCGAAGGTATCGAAGGCCAGCATCTGGCTTTGTCGCTGGAGGCGGTCGCGGCGATGATGCGAACAGGTGCCGAAGGTGTCGCTCGAGCCCACGCCAAGTGGGTGTGGGAGAGCCGGTTAGAGCATTCGGCAGGCTCCTAGCCGGGTGACCGGGCTGCGAGCAAATCCTGCAGGGAGGTGGGCTCCCGGACCGGCGTTCCGTTCCGCTCCCTTCGGATGCGGGACATGGTCTCGTATGCCACCCGCCGTGCCCGCATGATTCCACCGAGCGGCTGATGCGCGGCCAGGGCGTGCCAGGGGTTGAACGAGGCTGCGTCGTCGATGGCCCGGATTTTCTCCGCGTCCCATGCCGCCTGGGGAGGCACGGTGAGCGTCCCGACAACGCGATACGGGCTCTCGTCCTCCGGCCAGGGCACCGACGCGTCCTCGATAGGCATCTTCTCGGGATCGGTCATGAGCTGGGCCCGGATTTCCCAGGTTCCGCCCGATTCACGGAAGAACTTGATCACTTCCTCCCGCAGCCCATCGGGGCGGTCGTGAAGATCGACAGGTGCGCCCGTCAGAGCCGTGAGTTCCGCGGAAACCGGGGCGAACGAGATCTTGGCGACGTAGTCGCCGAACCTCAGTGGCACCTGGGTGAAAAACGTCTCGCCGAGGATGTGCGTTTCAGGGTGACCGCCCATGGTGAGCAGCGTCGGGCTCTTCCCGCCGACACCTTCGACGGCCTTTTCCACCGCGCGCAATGTCGAAGACAAGGCGCGCTTCAGCGCTTCGCCCTTATCGGTGGTGGCGGCGAGAAGCTTGAGCGTGCGAAGGAAACTCTTCGCGTCGGGTTTGGCGAATGCCGGGCCATTGACCATCACGAAATCCTGGGTCCGACCCTCGCGTGATGCCGCAAGTCGCTCGCCATCGACGCCTATGATCTTCACGGCCATCCCGCGCGGCAGCGAGACGTTGTCATCAAGCACGTCACCCGCGGGAGTGGACAGGCGGACCACGGCGTCGTACGTGCCGGACGACGCGAACATTCCCTGCGCGAGCTCGGGCGGCAGCCCGTCGGCCACGGTGATAGATCCAACCAGCAACCCGTGGCCCTTGGCATGCACGCTGCGCAGCGCCTGATGGCCATGGGCATACGTGGTGTCACCGATTTTCTCCAGTTGCTCGACCAGGTCGGCGTGTACGTCAGCCTCGTCGTCGGCGATCTGTTCAAGGGATGGCGAGTAGCGGACGGGGAAAGCGGTCTCGGGCTTCATGGCTGTGCTCTGGCTTGGATCGCTCCATTTCGTCGCGTCCCGGGTCGCCGTACGGTGAATGCGCCGTGGTGGGATTTGAATTAGCGTGTGTGTGTGACGAAGCATGTGCGCGGAGCCTCTTCACGGAAGTGGACGTCTGTTCACCGGCCGGGGACGTGCGCCTGCACCTGTATTGGCGAAGGTGTGGCTGTCCCCACCCGCCTGGAGTTGCCATGAAAGCGCTGGTTTACAACGGCCCGAAAGATGTCGCGGTCAAGACCGTCCCGGATGCGAAGATCGAAAAGCCCACGGATGTGCTGGTACGCGTCACGACCACGAACATCTGCGGGTCGGACCTTCACATGTATGAAGGCCGCACCAGCGTCGAGCAGGGCAAGATCCTCGGACACGAGAACATGGGCGAGGTGATCGAGGTGGGTAACGCGGTCGATCGCGTCAAGGTTGGCGATCGGGTCGTGCTGCCGTTCAACATCGGCTGCGGCTTCTGTCGCAACTGCGAGGCGGGTTTGACGGGCTTCTGCCTGACCACTAACCCGGGCAGTGCGGGCGCGGCTTATGGCTTTGCCGACATGGGACCCTACAGTGGTGGCCAGGCTGAGCTGCTCCGCGTGCCCTACGGCGATTTCAACTGCCTCGTGCTGCCGGAGGATGCGACGGAAAAGGAACTCGACTATGTGCTTCTCTCCGATATCTTCCCTACCGGCTGGCACGCCACCGTGCTGTCTGGCCTGCAGCCCGGGGAGAACATCGTCATCTACGGCGCCGGACCCGTCGGGCTCATGGCCGCGCTCTCCGCGCGCATCCAGGGTGCGTCTGAGGTGATCGTTGTCGACCGCCACCCCGACCGGCTGAAGCTTGCAAAGGAGCTTGGGGCTACCGTGGTCGACGACTCGAAAGGCGACCACGTCGGTCGGATCCTCGAGCTAACCAAGGGCGGTGCCGACCGGGGTTGCGAGTGCGTGGGCTACCAGTGCCATGACCACCACGGCCATGAGCGACCGAACGCGACGATGAATGACCTGGTTGCCTCGGTTCGCCCTACTGGCGGCTTGGGTGTCGTAGGCGTGTTTGTTCCGAAGGATCCTGGTGCAGAGGATGAGCTAGCCAAGGAAGGAAAGATCGCCTTCGACTTCGGCAGTTTCTGGTTCAAGGGCCAGTTCATGAGGACGGGGCAGGCGAACGTAAAGCACTACAACCGCCAGCTGTGCGAACTCATCCACCGCGGTAAGGCCGAACCGTCAGACATCATTTCCCATGAGCTCGGCCTTGAAGAAGCACCGCAGGCCTATCGAAATTTCGATGACCGGAAAGATGGCTGGACGAAGGTCGTCCTGCATCCAGGCAAGTGATCGGTTGTTAGCCCCTACCGCGGGTGGGGTCGGCGTGCGGCTTCGGGTCGGGGGCCGGGGCAGTTTCTGGACTCGTATGAGCAGGCGTCCCCGCCTCCCTGAAGCAAAACGCCCCCGCTGATGGACGGGGGCGAGTGCTGGGCGCGGGGGGATGGGGTGACGCCAAGCGGGCGGAAGAATGCGGCCGACGGCGTCGGCAATCCGTGATGGCGCCGCGCGACCTTGCGACTTTTGGGGATGGCATGCACGATCGACCCTGAGAAGAGGGCCGGAGTGCACGCATGGCTGAGTTCACCGGTGAATACGACGGGTACAGCTACGTCGTGATGTGGGATAGGGCGGCGCCCGACGTTGCGATCTGGACCGCGCAGGTTCGCAAGGGCGATGAGTCGGTTGCTCGCCCACACGGTCGGCTTCTCAAGGCCGACAAGGCCGATGGCGACGTGAGCGCCGAAGTGCAGCTCGCGGTAGAGTGCTCGATCCGGGCCGGCCTGGGTGCCGGCTGAATAAGCGGCGCGGGTTAACTTCGGTACTATCCAACCGATATCCACTGCGGGGCCCATTGCATGACAGAGGAAACGCTGGCCGGCGCCCATTGGGCAGTGATCGAGCCCAGGGAGGCAAGGGGCCTGTCAGGTCATTGGACGGCAAGCTGGGCGATATATACCAGTCGCGAATTGGCACAGAGCAGCAAGCCGGTCGCTTCGGGTGGGGTGGCAACTTTCCCATCAGAACGTGAGGCGATCGAAAGAGCGACGCTCGACGCCGAACGCACGGCAGCGGTTATGAGCGGAACGTACCGCCGCTGACTCCGGTCAGCCGCTGACCACACATAAGCCTTCTTCGTATGCGTTCCCCCACGTACCGCGAGCGCGGCAAGTAGAGGTTGGGGTTGGCCGAAACTTGGTCTGAAACCTCTGTGTGAAATTTCGACGCGGCCATTTTACACGCCGAACATGCGTTGATTCTGCATTCCTATTCTCCAGAACACTTGGTTTCGCCGGAGCACTTCGGAGGAGTGCGGAGATGGGGAATCAGTCTCTCGTCGCGCTGGCGATAGATTTAAAGAATGCAGCTCTGGAGATGAACCGGGCAGCGGTCGCTGGGGACTTCGATGGCGCGCGATTCTGGGCGTCGCACATCGCGAGGCAATCCGCTTGCTCCGGTCAACTGGACTTACAGGCTGCCGCGTTGCGCGTCGTGCTGTTACTTGGCCCTTCGAGCAGCGAACCCACGCTGGGATTCGGCAATGCAATGCTTGAGCTAGCGGAACTGCTAATCCGCTTCGGCGAGAACGCCCCAAGGTCGGAAAGTCGTACTGGTAGCGGTCAATTCAACTGATTGCGCAGCAACCATGCTTACCGAGTCGACACCTCCTCGATACCGCCCAAATGGCCTTCACACTTTCTTGCGCCCCGCCAGTATCAGCTGTGCTCTGGCTCCGCAGGGTCGGAGTTCCTCATGGGCGTACGGGTAAGAAGCATGCGAACAGTCGGATGGGCGGTCGTAGAAAACGAGAACGAGCCGGTGTTGCTTATTGAGGAGCGGGGCTCTCGGGTTATCCACTATCCCGGCGGAGCTAACCTATGCTCAGAATGCGACGACCTTCCCCATTTCCTGGCTAAATTGACCGCGCAGGGCTTCGTGGTCGTCAAGTCGGGGATCGGCGCCCCGGAAGCGGGCTGTGTCGCCTAAAGCATGAAAAGGCAGGCGCAGCAGCCGCACCCGTAACCGGGTCACGGGCCGGCGCCCCGCGTGCTGCAGAGGCTTCCACGGCTTCCTGCTACTTGCCGTTCAAGGTGACCGATGCCTGCCCGTCACCGTCGTCGACGGGAAGCGCCTCCTTCTCAGGAACCGCTGTCTCGCTAAAGCCCTTGCCCTCACACCATGGCCCGGTGGTGTCGCCTCAGCAATGTTGAAGCGCAAGTCGGCGGCGTAACGCACCGCATGGCGGCAGCGCGCTCGCCCCGCGGACCTCCAAACTGCTCTAAACGAAGGTTGGCAAGGGCAGGGTTTGTTTCGCCCACCCGCACCGTGTACTGCAATCGTTTGTTGTGATTGAACATGCGCTGGCTCCTTCAGTGGCTGGCCAACGGACACTGGCGGTGCGTGTGTGCATGGGTTGCTTTAACGCTGTGATTTAACCCTGACGCGCGTGAGACGAGCTCTCGGAAAACACATTCGTGAGGGGGAACGCAGATTCGATTCACGCACGCAAGAAATCTTGTTGATGGGTGCTCTCCCAAAATTCCGAAACCTCCAAACGGGATACATCCATGGCCGAGCTTCGGGAAAACCTTATTGACTGGCTGCGCGACGCCCATGCAATGGAGCAACAGGCCGAGCACATGCTCAAGGCCCAGGCGGCGCGCATCGAGCACTACCCCCAGCTGAAGGCACGCATCGAGCAGCATCTCCAGGAGACGCTTGGGCAGCAGAGGCTCGTTGAGGCATGCCTTGCGCGCTATGACACGAAGCCGTCCGTCACCAAGGACGCCATGGGCAAGATGATGGCCTTCGGCCAGGCCATCGGTGGTTCGGTCAATTCCGACGAGATCATCAAGGGAGCCATCGCCGGCTACGTGTTCGAAAACCTTGAAATCGCGACCTACACGACGTTGCGCGCTGCGGCCCTTGCCGAAGGCGACGCCGAGACCGTGCAGGCCGTGGATGAAATCCTTCCCCAGGAGCAGGCCATGGCGGAGTGGCTGCTCAATCATCTCCCGGAGCTGACGGACGACTTTCTGGCCCGGGATTCAACCCCCCACGTTGAAGCCAAACGTTAAACAACCGGAGACAGCACCATGGCTGTGAAAACCCTTGAAGACCTGTTCATCCATGAACTTTCGGACATCTATAGCGCTGAAAAGCAGCTGACAAAAGCCTTGCCGCGTCTGGCCCGTGCGTCATCGAGTCCGGACCTGCAAACGGCATTTGAATCCCATCTGGAAGAAACGCAAGGACAGGTCGAGCGAATCGACGAAATTGTCGAACTCCTCGGCATTCGGCTCAAGCGCATGAAGTGCGCAGCCATGGAAGGCCTTGTCGAAGAAGGCAAGGAGGTCATCGATGAAATCGAAAAGGGCCCGTTACGGGACGTCGCTCTCATCGGCGGCGGCAACCGGGTCGAGCACTATGAGATTGCAGGCTACGGTGTCCTCATTGCCCTGGCCAACCAGCTTGGCTACACCAAGGCCGTGCCGCTTCTGCAGGCGACCCTGAAAGAAGAAAAAGCGGCCGACGAGAAGCTCACCTTGCTCGCCGAGCAGATGGGCAAGCAGAAGGCCGCCGAAAAGGCCTGACTTGATTCTGGACCACCACATGCAGCGGGCGCCTCCGGGCGCCCGCGTGCTGTCAGAGCCGTCATCCAACCGCGACACTTCGGGGCCTCCCGGTTCACGGCACACCGCCTATGGCGACGTTTTCCGTCAGGAGTGCCGCCCATGAAAGCCGTCGTCTTCCATGGTCCCGGTGATATCCGTCTCGATGATGTGCCGGAGCCCACGTTGCAAGCCGACACTGATGCCATTGTCCGCCTGACCAGTTCCGCCATCTGCGGCACCATCGCCGCAGCAGAGCATCACAGCGCGACGAAGGCGCGCGCTAGGTAGGAGAATGGTGATGGCATCCGGTACTGATGAGGTCGGCTCCGCCCCGCCCGAGGAGACAGCCGGCGGATGGGGTTCCGTATCCGGCATGGAGAAGGTCTACGCCAGGGAACACCCAAAGGGCGCTCTGGAAACCCTAAGGCGGCAGAACAAGCCGCGGGGATTCATGTGCACCTCGTGCGCCTGGGGCAAGCCCGCAAGCCCGCATCTTTTTGAATTTTGCGAGAACGGCGCTAAATCGACGATATGGGAGCTGACCACCGATCGCTGCACGCCGGCGTTTTTCCAGGATCACACCGTCAGCGAACTACGCACCTGGTCGGACCACGACCTCGAAATGGTTGGCCGACTGACCGAGCCGCTACGCTACGACGCGTCGGCTGACCGGTACGTGGCCTGCACATGGGATGAGGCTTTCGAAGGCATCGGTCAGGCATTAAAAAAGCTGGCGCCCCCGGAAGCGGTATTTTATGCATCGGGCAAGGCGTCGCTCGAAGCATCGTACCTTTACGCACTCATGGCGCGCGTCTATGGCAACAACAACCTTCCCGACAGCTCGAACATGTGTCACGAGACGACATCGGTTGGCCTTAAAAAGGTGACCGGCTCGCCCGTGGGGACGTGCGTCCTTGAAGATTTTGAACATTGCGATGCCATCTTCTACTTTGGGCAGAACCCCGGCTCCAATAGCCCGCGCTTTCTTCATCCACTGCAGGACGCCGTGAAGCGCGGTTGCAAGGTCATCACCTTCAATCCGGTGCGCGAAGCTGGCCTGCTGCATTTCATCAATCCGCAGAACCCCATGCAGATGGTCACCCAGACGCCAACGGAGCTATCGCACATGTACCTCCAGGTGCGGCCCGGCGGTGACATTTCTGCACTAATGGGCATCTGCAAGCACGTGTTGGCGCGAGACGCTGCGCTACGTGACTCGGGCGGCGAAGGGCTTATCGATCGCGCTTTCATCGAAGAACATACCTCGGGCTTTCATACCTTCGCCGAGGCTGCCATGCAGGCATCGTGGGAAGACATCGAACGGCACTCGGGACTCAGCCAGTCCGACCTCGAGGCCGCGGCAGACGTCTACTGCGAGGCCGGGAATGTCATCGGTGTCTACGGCATGGGACTGACCCAGCATGTCCATGGATCGCAAAGTATCGGCATGCTGGTCAACCTGCTATTGCTGCGCGGCAATATCGGACGCGAGGGCGCCGGGATCTGTCCGGTGCGCGGTCATTCCAATGTGCAGGGTCAGCGCACGGTCGGCATTTCCGAAAAGCCCGAGCTAGTGCCGCTGGATCGCCTCGCGGAACTATTCGCGTTCGAGCCACCGCGCGAAAAAGGCCGGACCACGGTCGAAGTGTGCGAGGGCGTGCAAGACGGGTCGGTCAAGGCGTTCGTCAGCCTCGGCGGTAACTTTGTGCGCGCGATACCCGACCGTGATGCCATGGAACCGGCCTGGCGGAGCCTGGACCTCACCGTCTACGTCGCCACCAAGCTTAACCGTAGCCACGTGGTGCACGGCAAGGCCAGTTACCTGCTGCCGTGCCTCGCCCGTTCGGAGACCGACGTCCAGGCGGGTGTTCCGCAAGCCGTGTCCATCGAGGACAGTTTCAGTCACATCCACGGTTCCATGGGACACGCCACACCGGCCAGCCCGCACCTGCGTTCCGAGACAGCCATCGTGGCCGGCATCGCGAACGCTGTGCTGCCTGCGCATCCGAAGCGCCCCTGGCTGACCTGGAGCGGCGATTACGCGCGCATCCGGACGTTGATCGAGGCGACCTACCCGGATATGTTCCGCGACTACTCGGCGCGGATGTTTCATAACGGCGGCTTCTACCGGGGCAACCCCGCCCACGAGCGCCAATGGAAAACGGAAAGCGGCAAGGCGGAATTCACCACGCCCACTGTCCAGACTGCCCTGGGCATCGGTGACGCGGAAGGCAGGCTGCACCTCATCACCATGCGTTCAAACGACCAGTTCAACACCACGATCTATGGATTCAGCGATCGCCTGCGTGGGCTGGAAGGCTCACGCATGGTACTTTTGATGGCACCGGACGATATCGCCGGTTAGGGCCTGCTGCCCGGCGACGTGGTGACCCTGGTCACCGATGCAGGCGATGGCGTGACGAGGGAAGTGGAGGGCCTCACGGTGACGGCGTTTAATCTTCCCAGGGGCTGCGTCGGCGGCTACTACCCCGAGATGAATCCGCTGGTCCCACTCTGGTATCACGACGAGGCGTCGAAGACGCCGGCGGCGAAGGGCGTACCCGTACGAATTCGGCGCGGGGGCTAATTCGTCCGGAGCAGGAAGTCACTGAGTTCCGCAGCAGCGCCTGAATACTTTTCTTTGCCGAGTGCTGGCGCTAGTAGGCTGGCTCGATACGCGCACGCATTCGTCACCCAACCAGCCTAACCCGCAGCAGCGAAAGCAACTCCACTGCGGCGCCAGTCGTGTCGCGCCGGAGGACAAAACGCTTGCTTCCCAGGGCTGTCGCTTACGCACAGCACGATTTGTCTTACAGACAACGCAGAAGCGTTTTGTTAGGGTGACCTCGTTGCCTCGCCGGTCACTAACTACCGAGGCAACCACCGCCATGGCGGTGAGAGTCGCGAGGCAGGCGTGCAGCAACACACCTACCTCGCTAACCAAACCAACTGAAGAAGAGTTGATTATGGCTACCCCTGATCATACGGCACTCGCTCGCCCGCCGAATCCCCCCGGCGACACCCCACCGGTCCACGGGCCGCCTGCATAAGCCGCAGGCACGGTTGAAGAACCGCAGCGACGTCCATCTTTGAGGCAATTCTTGATCGAATGAGGCAGGCGCTACGCCTGGCGAACCTCATGGACGGTAGACGCCCGCAAACACGTCATCAATCAAGCCACCCGGCGCCTGGACACAGGCAGCCGGTGAACCCGCGATCGTATGGTCCGTGGCATGGCAGGTCGGTGGTTGACTGTTGTGCCACGTTAGGTCGTGTTGGTGTGGCAGCGGAGGGAAGGTATGAGGGATTTTGATTTCAGCACTGCGGGCGCGAGCCGGGGCGAGGTTTCGGCCGATGAGCCGACGGTGCATGAGCTTTTGAATGAAGCGACAGCTTGGCTGCAGTATGCCCGGGGAGTCTTGGCTACCTTGGCTGACCTGGTCCATGAAGCTGAGGGTATCGAGACGAAGCAGTTGGCCTTGTCGCTGGAAGCGGTCGCGGCGATGATGCGGACGGGAACTGAGGGCGTTGCGCGTGCTCATGCTAAATGGGCTTGGGAAATCAGCCGCGAACGGCCGATGACCTAAGATATGGAAGTGCCTGGCATGACATCCTCTGTACGGCACCGTCGGGCAACTGCAATGCAGTCAGTATCGAATGTGCGCGACAGAAATGGGCAAGCGTTCTGGTCGGCCATTCAAGAGTCATGACACATACGCGATGCTGTGGACGCCTCGGTCGCCTGAGAGCCTGTTGGCCGCTGACCGGGTCCACCTTCGAGGCCAGGCCATACGCCATTGAAAGCGATTCGTCTGCATCCCCTTCTACGATTGAGATCTTGCTCCAAGCCTTAGTCGGGCTATCGATCGACTGCGTCAAGAATGGGACAATCGGTCACTTAGATCGCGGCGAGTGTCGCGCGCGCGACGCCAGCAGGTCCTTGCGCGTCGTTATAGGCTACTGGCCACGTCACCCTCGGCATCGCTGCGATCGCGGCGACCTCAACAGGAAGCAGCCGCAAGCCTAACGGTGCCGAGTTGCGGATCAAGACCGCACGCTCAGCCAGAGTGTCTGCGAGGGCGTTGTCCCCAGCTTGCCGGCGCCCAAGCGAAATGTGATCAAGAAGATCGGCCAAGTCATTCGCCCATTGCACGTTCGCTGGAGAACTGATCCAAGTGGTTTCGTCTATGAGGTTGATGCGTGCTCCACGCAGTATCTCCACGACGAACGAGGCGCATGTCAGTCCGGTGGAATTCGCTGGAGGCGTATATATGCCGTTCGCGGCAAAGCTCCCTTTCGCTGCAACGAAGTCAATGCCGTAGTCGACAGCGTTGTTGATCGATGAAAGCCATTTGACAACGGACCGGACATACACGGCAAGTTGCTTGCGTACCAACGGACTTAAATCAAGCGTCTCGAATAGCCAGCCTGCGGCCTTAGCGCCTGCTGGCTCTAGTTTTACGTTGTGATGGCCATCGAGGTGATAGACCATCGCATTGCCCTGCTCGTCATAAAAGCCAATGCCTGTATGTCCCTCGGGGGTGCGGGCGCGAGACAGCGTCACGACGACTTCGTCTGCAGTGAAGGCGATTGGGTTCAGTGGAGCTAATGCCATTCTAGATCATTCCGAAAAGCGCATCTTCAGGCAGTTTTCGCTCCCGCTCCAAAGCGGCGGTAGCAATACGGATCGCTCGGTCCCAACCAGGCAGCTGGCTTTCCCATGACGAGATGCAACGGAGTAGCATCGCAAGATGCTCACCGTTTACCTCCACCGGATCAACCAAAGAAAGATCAATCGACGACGGTCCGCCCGCGCGAATTGCGGCGAAAGCCGCGTCGGCAGTCATTTGTAGCGCAGCCGAGTCGACGGGAGCGTATTTAGCGCTTATCCACTTTAGCCACGGTTGCGTGACCAGTGCATTCTTGGTCTCTCGGTAGAGGTAACCCCACACGTTTTCGTTCACGCCCTCGGTTCCGTCGAGCTGATACGCGTTTCCATAGCCAGGGACGCTTAGCGTGGCGATGTGGTACATCCTCGCAGCGGTAACCATGCGCTCACCACTGATGGAGCTTTCAACCTCGGCATAATCAAGCAGGGTCGAGAGCGACATGCAACTTCTCCTTTATGCTACGCCTGAACATTGCACCGGCATGTTCGTGAAGTACAGCTAGGTTACGTTTGAGCTGATCTTCGGAATACGCGATGTCCCGTATGTCGTCAGAATCTGTTGAAAAGTCCGCATCGATTAGGAAGACGGTCTTTGTTGGGTCTAAGACAGCACGAAGGAGCGCGCTCTGAAGTGTGAGCGCGCACTCGTCGAGCTTCACGATCGCTTGCGTTAGCGAGGCCGATACGCTTTCTTCGGGAATTACAGCATCATCAGCAAACACACCTTCAGCAAGTGCGCCTAGCAAGAAGGGTTCGATGAACGTGTGCCAATGCTCGCCAGGTCGACCAATTTTTTCTCGGTCAATGACGTCTTTATAGCGGAGACCTAGGCGAACCGCTTTGGCGCCAGGGAACCATTTTCCGTACAGTTCAACCAGCTCGGTGAATCGCGGCATGAAGTCCTGCCAGCCGCTGTACGTTGTACACGTCAGTGAAATTGATTCTTCGTTGAAGGCGACCGACCAAACGCCATCTGCGCTAGTGCTGGTGTACGACGGCCGGAGTGTGGCTTGTTGCGGGTCTGCAACAGCGGCTCGTTCACCCTCAGTGTTGGCCGATTGTTCGGCCGCAACTGCATGACCAGCAATGTTGATATGAATGCTGAGCGGCGCGTTTATACGAGCAATTGGATAGCCCGCGGTCCTGAGATCACTAACGAAGCCATCTGGGTCGATGAGATCGCTACCGCGCAAAAATCTCGCTTGGCAGATGACCTCGGCCAGAGGGTTATTCTTGTAAACCACACGATCGAAATGTTGAATTCTCATAGTATCCGTGTGACTAGGACTGCGTACGACCGCTGGTTTAGACGTGCGTCGATATGGATTCGGCTTCGACCGAGTTCATCCCTGTCGAGCGAACAATAGTCTTCCTAGCATCTCATAATCCCAAGGGCTGGTCAGCTACTGCGCTTCGGGCCTGAGCGCCATTAACTGGAACCGGCGGCACAACAGGCAGGTCCACCGCACTTTCGCCACCGAGATTTCGCTTGTAGTTTCGGAGGGCTTCCTTCGCCGCGCCCACACTTGCGCGGTGCTCCAACAGCTCGTCCTCAGTGAGAATTCGAGCCTGCCAATCGTCCCGTTGCTTTTCCATTACAGCAATCTTGACCGGAGCATTAACGCCGCCAGGATTAATGGCAACGGCATGATCAAGCATCCAGGTCGTAGCAAATATGGCATCTTTGACGGAGGGCGGGCCATCACTCCAAAAGACCTCACGCATCAAACCGAGGAACGGATCAATAATCGTCTGCCCGCTGCCCATTGATACGTACCACAGGTTCTGGTTCTTAAACTCGGGCTGAAAGTCTGCTGTTGCGAACTCCACAAGATGACGATCACGTTTGCACGGGAACGCCATTAAAGCCCCGTATTGGTGCATGGGAGCACCAGTCGTTTGAAAGTCCCTGACAGTGGTGCTAGTAATCAGACTAGTCATCGCGAACGCGTCTAAACCGGAGAACCTGTTCGCCGCCCACAGACCGCGAACGTGCGCGCAAAAGCGCTGACCAAGGCCAATCTGTCCAGTTCCCGCGATAATGATCCGATCGTCAACGATCTCTATCTTCATTACCGGCTGCTCGATGGTCCTTTGTCCCCCTGCCGTGGAGGAAGTGGCTGCACTGTCGGCACCAATTACCACTCCATCCTTGCAATAAATTCCTACAAGTGCTGTCACGGTCAGCCTCGAAATACGCTGTTGGCTCTCATTTCCGGATAAGTTTTGTAAATCGATGAAACAAGCTCGGTGAAAGATACCCTTTGGACAAATTGAGCAACTTCGATTATGTAATTTGCATAAGCGGGGTGCAGCGTATTTACAATTTCCTGGGCATTCGCATACCCAGCGGCCGTGAGACTGTATCGGCGTTCCTTGCCGTAACCCGATGCCTCGCCTAAACCCTGGAACTCAAGGCCGGAAAATGCGTTGTACACGCCCACGTCAAAAGGGCCGTAGTCGTATGGAGCAAAATCAAAGAACGGCCCGCCTAGCGGTTCGCCGATGTTCCTATCAATTAAAAACATCAGCTTCTGAAGCTGCACTGGCGAGAAGTCGGGCCGCGATCCGGAAGCCAGGGCCGCCAGCAAAATTTCTTGTGGCTTCATGGGCTTAAGCTCGTGTTGGGCGCTTTCATCATTCCCTGCCGTGGTAACGTGACCTCATCCTAATCTGAAGCAAGAATCATGCCTATGCATGGTTTCTTTCGTGTCAGATCTACTTTGTCATGAGCAATATATACGGAAATCAACCAGTTGGTTATACGTGCGCGCAGCGCGTTCAACGTCCAGTCAAATACTTCATATGCGGCGTCCGTCAATACGACGACACTAGCGGCCGCGCAGCGCCGCAGGTCGACTCTCGGGCGGCATGGCGAACTACTTGCCAAGATCGGAAGTTCCAGCGTCCCTTGCATCCTGACCCGTCCAATGCTGGATTGCGCAGCCGTCACGAGCCATGTGACATGCCTTGAGCCGCACGCATCAGACGCAAGGGCGGGGAGTGGCCTTCATTTTAAGAAAGCGTACCCCTAGGAATCCCTCCAGTTGCACCGCAACAAAACCCTCCCTAAATTGGTGCAATGCATGCACCCGATCAGGCTGAACTCCTAACCCTTCTCGGCACCGGCCTGGCGGTCGTGGGCGCGGACCTGCGTGTCGCGTGGATCAACCCGGCCCTGGGCGAGATGCTGGATGTCGGCCCCCGGACGGCGGTCGGCCAGCTCGTGGGCCAACTCATCCGCGAGCCCAATCTGGCTGCTCAGCTGGCCCGCACCACCTCGGAGGCCCGCGGCTTCAACCTCCGCGCCATCACCTTCGGCACCGCCCGCGGCCGGGACATCACGGCCGACCTGGCGCTCCAGCCGATTGGTGATGGGCGGGTCCTGATCGAAGTCCACCCGCTGGCCCCTGACCTCAGCGTCACCGAGACCCCCCTCTCCGCGACCCTCCGTGGCTTCGCCCACGAAGTGAAGAACCCGCTCGCTGGCCTGCGTGGTGCGGCGCAGCTGCTGGAGCGCCGGGTGGCGGATGACGACCTCCGCTCGCTGGCGGCCATGGTCATTGCCGAGGCGGACCGCCTCGCTGCTCTCGCCGATGGTCTGCTCCGCCATGGCGGCGCCGCGCGCATCGGCCCGGTGAACATCCACGAATTGCTGGAACGTCTGGAGGGGCTGGTGACGGCGGAGGCGAATGCGCCGGCCGTGCGCCACGACTACGACCCGAGCCTCCCGGACGTGCTCGGCGACAACGACCGCCTCCTGCAGGTCTTGCTCAACCTCACCCGCAATGCCATTGAAGCCGGCGCGCGCACGCTCACGCTGCGCACGCGCATCGAACACGGGGCGCGCCTTGGCGATCGCACGGTGCGTGCGGCTTTGCGCGTGGACGTGACGGATGACGGCCCGGGTGTGCCGGACGAGCTTCGCGATGTGCTGTTCCAGCCGCTGGTCAGCGGCCGCCCCGACGGCACCGGCCTCGGGCTTGCGCTGTCGCGCGAGATCGCGCTGGAGCACGGCGGCGACCTGCGTTACGTGAGCCGCCCCGGTGACACCGTGTTCTCCCTCTACCTCCCCATGGAACGCCCGCATGAGTGAGATCTGGATCGCCGACGATGACCGTGGCGTGCGCTTTGTCCTGGCCGAAGCATTGCGCGATGCCGGCCACACGGTACGCGAATTCAGCGCCGGCGATGCGGTACGGGCCGCGCTAGAAGAAAGCCGCCCGGCCTTGCTCGTCACCGACGTGCGCATGCCCGGGGAGAACGGTCTTCGGCTGCTTGAAGACCTCACGCGCCGGAATATCGGCCCGGTGATCGTCATGAGCGCCTTCACCGATGTAGCCACGACGGCCGCGGCCTATCGCGCCGGCGCGGCGGATTACCTGGCCAAGCCGTTCGACCTGGACCAGGCCGTGGGCACGGTCGAGCGCGCGCTCGCCGCGGCGAACGAAGAAGTCAGCATCCCGGTGCAGCGCACCGACGAGCACGCGCTGATTGGCGAGAGCGCCGCGATGCGCGAAGTCTTCCGCCTGATCGGCCGCGTGGCGGCAAGCGACCTCAACGTGCTGATTACGGGCGAAACCGGTACGGGTAAGGAGCTGGTCGCCCGCGCCCTGCACGAAGAAAGCGCCCGGGCCGGCAAACCGTATGTCGCACTGAACACCGCGGCCATTCCCTCCGAGCTGCTGGAAAGCGAACTCTTCGGCCACGAAGCAGGCGCGTTCACCGGCGCGACGCGTCGCGTGGCTGGCCGCTTCGAGCAGGCCGACGGCGGCACGCTGTTCCTCGATGAAATCGGCGACATGCCGCTCGGCCTTCAGACGCGTCTTCTGCGTGTGCTGGCGGGCGGCGAGTTCTACCGCGTGGGTGGTCGCGAGCTGATGCGCGGCAATGTCCGCATCATCGCCGCCACGCACCAGGACCTCGAATCACGCGTCGCGCAAGGCCTGTTCCGTGCCGACCTCAAACACCGCCTCGATGTCGTCCGCATTCCGCTGCCATCGCTGCGCGAGCGCCGTGGCGATGTTCCGCTGCTCGCAAAGCACTTCCTCGCGAAAGCCGCCGCGGAACTGAACCTGCCGGTGAAGCGCTTCTCGCGCGGTGCCATGAAGCTGATCGAACAGCGCGACTACCCCGGCAACGTCCGCGAACTGGAAAACCTCTGCCGACGCCTCGCCGTCATCTCGCCGGGCGTGGAAATCCAGAGCGCCGACCTCGGCGCGCTGCCGCCGCGTGGCACGCGCACGGGTGAGTGGACCGACGCCCTGCGCGCCTGGGCACAGGACGCCTTGGCCCAGGGCGAGCCGGATATCCACGCGCGTGCCCGCGAAGCCATGGACAAGACCCTGTTGCAGGCCGCGCTGGTCGCCAACGAAGGCCACCGCCAGCAGGCAGCCATCGCCTTGGGCGTCGGCCGCAATACCCTGACACGCAAACTGGGCGCGTCGCGCAAGCGGCGCCCATCACCGGACAACAATCATGACGCTTGAAGTACGCCGCGCCGCCGTCGAAGACGCGGACCACATCGCCCGCTGGAACATCGCCATGGCTTGGGAGACCGAGGAGAAGCGGCTCGATCCCGAGACCATCGGCCGCGGCGTGCGCGCGGTGTTCGATGAGCCGCGGCGCGGGTTCTATCTCGTGGCGGAACTCGATGGCGCGCCCGTGGGTTGCCTGCTGGTCACCTACGAATGGAGCGACTGGCGTTGCGGCGACTTCTGGTGGGTACAGAGTGTCTACGTGGCGCAGGAGGCGCGGCGGCACGGGGTGTTCAAGGCCATGTACCACCATGTGAAGGCGATGGCTGAGGGTGCCGGGGCGGTGGGGTTGCGGCTTTACGTCGAGACGGAGAATGCGCGGGCGCAGGCGACGTATGGTGGGTTGGGGATGGAGCGGTGCCATTACTACATGTATGAGGCGCCGCTGGTTTCGTAACCCCGCTGCTTATCTTTTTTGTGGGAGCGCGCTCGCGCGCGATGGGTGCTTGCCGTAACGCCATCGCGCGCAATGAGGTGACCCCCAAAAGTTGGACAGCGGGGTCAGGCGGCTAGGGCCTGGGTCCGGTATTCAACCGGACTCAGGCCATT
>NZ_JBVJMK010000012.1:0-143309 GCF_055584245.1 Luteibacter sp. NPDC104163 | reverse complement strand
TTTGCAAACCCACCCCCCATTTTTTTTTTCCTTTTGGTTTGGGCCCCGGGTGGGGGGGGGGTGGGGGCCCGCGCCCCCCCCCCCCCCGCCCCCACCCCCGCTCCCACAAGTGCGGCCTTTGCGCGGCCTTACTCGTCCGACGCGGCTTCGAGATCTTTCAGGATCCGGTAAATCTCCCGGAACGCATGCAGCGGCTTGTTCGCCTCGCGCTCGGCGCGTGCCTGGCGCACCAGCGAGCGCAGGTGCTGGCGGTCGAGTTCCGGGTGCTTGTCGAACAGCTCGCCCATCGCGCTGTCGCCGCCTTCGAGCAGCTTCTCGCGCGCCGCCTCCAGGCGGTGCATGTGCGCGGCTTCCTGGCGCTGGCGATCGCGGTCTTCGCCCAGCGCGGCACGCGCATCGGCAAACGCCTCGTCACCATGCCGCCGCATCAGCTTCGCCAGGTACGCCATCTGGCGCTTGCGTGCGATATGCGCCGTGACCTTACGGGTCCGGCCGATTTCGTCGATGATGTCTTCCGGCAGGTTCAGCTTGGGAATGCGCGAGGGCGGCAGTTCCACCAGCTGGTTGGCCAGCTTCAGGATATCCAGCGCATTGCGCCGGTTCTCGGTGCGGCTGGGGCCGAAATCTTCCTCGTCGTCGTCCTTCGGCGGCGGCTTGTCCCAGTTCCTCATGGCTGTACCTCCTCGCCTTCGAAGGCAAAGCGCGGCTGCACGTGGCCTTCGTGTTCAACAGTTTCCGCGAACATGGCCGCGGGGCGTACCCACAGGCCGTGCTCGCCGTAGAGGGCCTGGTACACGACCAGTTCCTCCATGGTCTCGCTGTGCCGGGCCGTGCCCAGCACGCGGTAGGGCATGCCCTTGAAGTGGCGGTAGTAGCCGACACGGATGGTCATAGGGTTTCCATGGCACCATGGGCGGTGCGTTTGCTTTGTATTCGGGCGGCGCGCCCCCAACTAGGGAGATTCGGCCGCCTGCGGCCTGCCATTCTAACCGCCTGCCCCCGGGAAGCCCACGTGAGCCAAGTTTCCACCCTCGACACCAGCCACCAGGACCTCGACCGCCTCGCCAGCCTGGCCGAGGATACGATCCGCCGGGCGCGCGCCGCGGGCGCCACCCAGGCCGAGGTTTCCGCCAGCGTCGACGTGGGCCTGAACGTGAACGTGCGGCTGGGCGAGGTCGAGACCGTGGAGCACACCCGCGACCGCGGCTTCGCCCTCACGGTGTTCTTCGGCCAGCGCAAGGGCTCGGCCAGCACGGCGGACCTCAACCCGGATTCGATCCAGGCCACGATCGAGCAGGCCTGCGCCATCGCCCGTTTCACCGAGGAAGACCCGGCCGCCGGCCTGGCCGACGCCGACCGCATGGCGACCACGTTCCCCGACCTGGATCTCTGGCACCCCTGGGAGCTCGGCGTCGACGAGGCGATTGCGCTGGGCTGCGATATCGAGAACGCCGGGCGCGACCTCGATGGCATCACCAATTCCGACGGTGCCAGCGTCAATGCGGGCCAGAGCCTCTCGGTCTACGCCAACTCGCACGGCTTCCTGGGCCGCGAGCGCGGCACCCGCCATTCGCTCTCCGTGGCGTTGATCGCCGGCGACGACGAGGGCATGCAGCGTGACTACTGGTACGACAGCGTCCGTGACGCCCGCCAGTTCATGGATGCCGCCGCCCTGGGTCGGAAGGCGGCCGAGCGGACCCTGTCACGCCTGGGCGCACGCCGGCTCAGCACCCGCCAGGCGCCGGTCCTGTTTGCGCCGGAAATCTCGCGATCCCTGATCGGCCACCTGCTCGGTGCCGTGAGCGGTGGCTCGCTCTACCGCCGTTCCAGCTTCCTGCTCGATCACGTGGGCAAGCAGATCCTGCCGTCGTGGATGCGCATCGATGAGAAACCTCTCATCCCGGGTGGCTTCGGCTCGTCGGTGTTCGATGCCGAAGGCGTGGCCACGGTCGATTCGCCGCTCGTGGTCGATGGCGTGCTTTCGCGCTACATCCTGGGCAGCTACTCGGCGCGCAAGCTGGGCCTGCAGACCACCGGTAACGCGGGCGGGGTGCATAACCTCGTCGTCGCCAATGGCGGGGACGACTTCACCGCCATGCTGAAGAAGCTCGGCACGGGCCTGCTCGTCACCGAGGTGATGGGGCAGGGCGTGTCGATCATTACCGGCGATTACTCCCGCGGCGCCTCGGGCTTCTGGGTCGAAAACGGCGAGATCGCGTATCCGGTGGAAGAGATCACGATCGCCGCGAACCTGCGGGACATGTACGCGAACCTGGTCGCGGTGGGTGGCGACGTGGACCGCCGTTCGCACATCCTCACCGGCTCCTGGCTCATCGAGAACATGACCATCGCGGGCGAGTAGCCCGCGGCCCGCGGGGGCATGACTTCCTGCCCCCGTGCCGCAAGTCGGGTTGACAGGGGGCCGGGGCAACCCGGAGAGTGGGGCCGACATCGCCCAGGGAGTCGCGCCATGAGTACCCCGTCCGATCAGGTTCCACCGCCGCCCGCGCCACCGCCGTACGAGCCCGCGCCGCCGTTCGCCGCGCCCAGTTCCGATGACAAGAACATCGCGATGCTGACGCATCTGTCGGGGCCGTTTTTCCACGTAATCGTGCCGCTGGTGGTCTGGCTGGTCTTCAAGGACCGTGAGGACAAGCAGTACGTCGTGCGTGAGGCGAAGGAAGCCCTGAACTTCCAGATCACGATCGTGCTGGCGTATTTCATCGGCGGCATCCTGTCGATCATCCTGATCGGCGGCCTGATCATCTTCCTGGCATGGCTCGCGAACCTCGTGTTCTCGATCGTCGCCGCGCTGAAGGTCAGCTCCGATGGCAGCTATCGGTACCCGTATACATTGCGGCTGATTAGCTGAGTTGGCTGAAGTGTTTGAAAAAAAAGCCCGCTGATGCGGGCTTTTTTGTGGTTCTTCGCGGAAGTCCGGGGACGGGCAGTACGTCCCGCTTTCGAATCGGTTCATTCGCTGGCGCGAATGCGTGTGACCAGCGGCTCGCGCCGCCCCGCCTTTGATCGGGTGAGGAAGCTGCGGGTGGTCAGGCCCTTGGGGCCGCCAGGCGCGGACCTTCGGACCGGGCCGTAGCGCGGCACTCGCGAAAATCGATACGCCACGCGGCCCTCCGCTCATGCCGGCCCCAAGGGCCTGACCACCCACGCCTCTAACGGTGAGGTTCACGGTGGGAGAGCTCGCAACGCGTGCCAACCAGCTCGCCCGTGGGAGCGCGCTTGCGCGCGATAAGCCCACGGAGCAGTGACGCGGCTAGCTAGCTCACGCGCTAACCGTTGTTCGATCCGCCGAGGCGCGGCGGCGAGGGCACCAGCCGGTATCGCGTCGCCGAGAGGGCTTGTGTGTGTATGGAATGCTGAGCGCGCGGGGTATCTGCGCGGTACGCCGCATCGCCGCTTCGTTGGCTCGTCGCGCGCAAGCGCGCTCCCACAAGGGGTGGGGCATCGGTGTGCGGGCTTGTGCGGCACGGAACGGAATGTGTCGACTCGGGAGCGGGCAGGCCCTGGCGGCCGACATGAGCGGAGGGCCGCGTGAGGCAACGACTCTCGCGACAAGGGAGCTACGGCCCGGTCCGTAGGTCCGCGTCTGGCGGCCGCCAGGGCCTGACCGCTCCCGATCCCGGGAAGCAACCAGCCTAAGGCGGCGCAAGCCGCTCAGTACACGCATTCGCGCCAGCGAATGAACCGATGACGAGGCGCCGATGCACCCGACGACCCCGGTAATGCGCGAAGAACCTTTCTTGTGTCTGGGTCAGCCCGCGTCGGGCTTCGCCTACACGTAGTTGAGTTGCACCCCGGCATATCCAAACGACATGGATCGGCACGCTGCGTCGTCCTAGTCATCAGGATATCGCGCGATGGAAAAGTGTGCCCGAAAAGGGTATGGTTATAGCCGCAGGGTGCCCCGGGTGCTCAAGCAGAAAGGGTTTTCTCGCTGGCAAGCCGATCAGGGCATTTCCGACGCCTCGCTGTGCAAGGCTGTGCGTGAGATGGAGCGTGGTTTGATTGACGCCGACCTTGGTGGCGCGCTGTTCAAGAAGCGCATCGCTCGCACTGGGAGCGGCAAGAGCGGTGGCTACCGTACGCTTCTTTCAGTTCGCATCGGTCATCGTTACGTCTTCCTGCATGGCTTCGCTAAATGCGACAAGGAAAACGTCACGCTGGACGAGTTGAAAGTGATGCGGTTCGCGGGCAAGGCCTTCCTCGAACTTTCTCATGAGGCGCTTTGGGTAGCTTGCGAAACGCGTCAATTACTGGAGGTATGTTGTGAGCCGCATCATTGAGTCCATGCGCGAAACGATGGTGGCGCTGCATCAGGCAGGCGCCATCAACAAAGTGACCATGCGTGAGTTCGAGGCGATCTGCCCGCCGCCCGTTCGCGATTTCAGCGCTTCGGATATCAAACAGCTGCGCGAAAAGCTCCGGTTTAGCCAGCCGGTGTTTGCGCACCATCTCCATACGACCGCATCGACCGTGCGCAAGTGGGAGCAGGGCGAAACACGTCCGACCGGTCCGGCACTGAAGCTGCTGAACGTCGTCGCCGACAAGGGCCTCGCTGCGATCCTTTAATGCACGAGGCCGCGTACGATCAGCGCGCCAATCCGCGGCCGATCAATGCCCGCGTGCTGCGGAATAACGAGCCAGTTCGGCCAGCCATTCGCCCCGCACGCCGAGCGGCGCGATGGCTTCGAGTGACTCGTCGACAAGTTCCCGGAGCCGTGCCCGCGATGCGTCGAGCCCAATAATCGACGGGAACGTCGGCTTGTCGGCGGCGGCGTCCTTGCCGGCGGTCTTGCCGATGACGGCGGACTCGCCTTCGATATCGAGGATGTCGTCGCGTACCTGGAAGGCCAGGCCGACGGCGTGGCCGTAGCGGTCGAGGCGCGCGAGCAGATCGTCGTCGCGGCACCCTGCCGCCAGCGCGCCCAGGCGCACCGACGCGCGAATCAGCGCCCCGGTCTTGTAGGCGTGCATGCGCTCGAGCTCTTCGAGGGTGAGCTTGCGGCCCACCGCGGAGAGATCGAACGCCTGGCCACCCGCCATGCCTTCCGCGCCGCAGGCGGCACCGAGCGTACGCAGCATGGCGATGCGCTGGGTGGCATCGTCGCTCTCGGGTGAGGCGGAAAGGATTTCAAACGCGAGCGCCTGCAGGGCATCACCCGCCAGGATCGCCATGGCCTCGCCGAACACGATGTGGCAGGTCGGTCGCCCGCGCCGCATATCGTCGTCATCCATGGCCGGCAGGTCGTCGTGGACCAGCGAATACGCATGGATGATCTCGACCGCGCAGGCGGGTGCATCGAGGATGGGGCCATCACTGCCCAGCGCGTGGCCTGCGGCGTAGACGAGCAGGGGGCGCAGGCGCTTGCCGCCGCCCAGCACGGCATAGCGCATGGCGCGGTGCAGTTCGATCGGGGGCAGGTCGTCGCCGGGCAGCACGCGCGCAAGCGCGTCGTCAGCCCGGCCGGCCAGCGCCTTCAGCGGCGCCGGCAGGTCAGTCGATGCGGGAGTCAAAGGGTTCGGCGGTATCGGGGGCTTCGGGGTCGAGCAGCAGGCGCACGCGTAGCTCGGCCTGCTCCAGCGCCGTCTGGCACTGCCGGTAGAGGCCGATGCCCCGCTCGAAGGATTTCAGCGATTCGTCCAGGCTGAGCTCGCCGCCTTCCATGCGCGTGACCAGTTGCTCGAGTTCATCGAGCGAGTGCTCGAATTCGGCGATGGACGGCGCGGGAACGGTGGCGGCAGGGGACTTCGGCATGGCGGCAAAACTAGCTCACATGGGCGTTTCGATCAATCGCCGCGATGCCACAGGGGCGGTGCGCCGGCGGCGTCGAACACGGATTTCCCGGCCTCGCTGAGCCAGCGGTCGGCGACGGCAAGGACGGCATCGCCCGCCACGACCAGTGGGATCCGTGGCCGTTCCCAGGGCGGGACACCGGCCCGCTGGAACAGGTCGCGCAACTCGCGGGTGTGTCGGTCCCCGACCGGCTTGAGGCTTTCCCCCCCCTGGCGGTAACGGACGGTCACGGGCGCACCCAGGCGGTGGCCGCCGAGGGTGAGTGACCCGCCCCCGGGCAGGGCCAGGGGCTCACCGTGCCACGCCGACGACCAGCCCTGGTCGAAGGTGCCCTGGCGCCGCATCGCCCACAGGCGGCCGCGCCAGACGCGCACCTCGGTATCCAGCCAGCCGACCAGCGGCAAACGCTCGGCGCCGGCTTCGCGGGCCTGGCGTTCCAGCGTCTCGCGCTGGGCCGTGGTCGGCGCGGACAGGCCGGCGCCGTGCAGCCAATGGTCGAGCAGGGGGCCGCGCCATGCGTGAGGCAGGGCGAGCCAGCCGGGCACGTCGAGGCTGCCGTCCGCGCCACGCAGTTCAGCGTACGCGGCAAGCCAGCCGTCACGCAGGCAGGCCGCCGCTTCGCCGCACAGGCGCGCACTGTGCACCACGCTCTGCGCGACATGCGGCCAGTGTTCGCGCAGGGCGGGCAACACGGTGCCGCGCAGCCACGCGCGGGCGACGCGGGGATCGTCGTTCGACGGATCGTGGACCGTGTCGAGCGCGTGCAGCGCGATATGGTCGAGTAGCGCTTCACGCGGCAGGTCGAGCAGCGGGCGCCACTGGTCGCCGGCACCGAGCGCGCGCAGGGCGCGCATGCCGGCAAGGCCTTCGGGGCCTGCGCCGCGCATGAGCTTCAGCAGCACCGTCTCGACCTGGTCATCGCGATGGTGGGCGAGGACGAGTCGCTCGCCGGGCCGCAGCGCGGCAGCAAAGGCGGTGCGCCGTGCGCGCCGTGCCGCACCTTCGGTGCCTTCGCCACGGCTAAGGTCCACGCTGACCCGCACCGACTCGAAGGGCACGTCCAGCGATTCGCAGAAGCGCCGGCAGTGCATCGCCCAGAGGCCGCTCTCCGCCTGCAGCCCGTGGTCGATATGCAGCGCGCGCAGGGCAGGCCGCGGCGCCTGCAGCGCCAGTGCATGGAGCAGCGCCGTTGAATCCGGGCCGCCGCTATAGGCGACGACGAGCGGCGTATCGTCGTGTTCCGCCAGTGCGGCGGCGAGGTGGTCGGTGAGTGAAACGCTCATTTGCCCTTGGCGCGCAGCTTGACGTACACGTGCTTGGCATTCCCGTGCTGGCGCTCTTCGACATCGAACAGGCCGATGCCCTGGATCAGGCCGCTCAGTTTCGAGAATCCGTAATTGCGCGAATCGAAATCCGACATGCGTTTGTTGAGGATGCTGCCGACACCGCCGAGCGCGGCCCAGCCGCTTTCATCCGAGGCATCCGTGACCGCCCCGCGCAGGTTGTTCACGAGGCGCGTATCGCCGCGCAGTTCCTTCGCGGACCTGGGCGCGGCGGGCGCTTCCTTCTCGTCATCGTCCTCGCTGGCGAGCACTTCGGTGTAGATGAACTTGTCGCACGCCGATACGAAGGGCTTGGGTGTCTTCAACTCGCCAAAGCCGTACACGAGCAGACCCGCTTCACGGATGCGCGAGGCCAGCCGGGTGAAGTCGCTATCGCTGGACACGATGCAGAAGCCGTCGAAGCGCTCCGAATACAGCAGGTCCATCGCGTCGATGATCATGGCCGAATCGGTCGCGTTCTTGCCCGATGTATACGCGAACTGCTGGATCGGCTGGATCGAGTGATCGAGCAGGGCGGACTTCCAGCCGTTGAGGTTCGGCCCCGTCCAGTCGCCATAGATGCGTTTGACGTGCGCCGTGCCGTACTTCGCCACCTCGGCGAGCAGGCCGTTCACGATCGCCGGGCGCGCGTTGTCCGCGTCGATCAGTACGGCGAGCTTCTGGGTCACATCGTTGGCCATGGCCGGCTCCCTGGTGCGAGCCGCCATGGTAGCGCGCCGCGGTGACAGCCGCGTGCGCGCGGGGAGGGCTTATTCCGTGAACGCGCCGTAGCTGCGCAGGCGCTCGTAGCGCTGCTCGAGCAGTTCGTTCACCGGCAGCTTCTCCAGCTCATCGAGCTGGTTGAGCAGCACGGCCTTGAGGCGGGTGGCCATGCTCTGCGGGTTGCGGTGGGCGCCACCCAGCGGCTCGCGGACGATCTTGTCGATCAGGCCGTTCTCGAGGATGCGCGGTGCCGTGAGGCCCATGACCTCGGCGGCGTCCTTCGCCTTGTCGGCACTCTTCCAGAGGATGGAAGCGCAGCCTTCCGGCGTGATGACCGAGTACGTGGAGTACTGCAGCATGTTCACGCGATCGCCCACGCCGATGGCCAGCGCGCCGCCCGAGCCGCCTTCGCCGGTGACGGTGCAGATCACCGGCACCTTCAGCTCGGCCATTTCCAGCAGGTTGCGGGCGATGGCTTCGGACTGGCCGCGCTCTTCGGCATTGATGCCCGGCCAGGCGCCGGCGGTGTCGATGAAGGTGAAGACCGGGATGTGGAAGCGTTCGGCCAGCTTGAACAGGCGCAGCGCCTTGCGGTAGCCCTCGGGACGGGGCATGCCGAAGTTGCGCTTCACCTTGGTCTTGGTATCGCGGCCCTTCTGGTGGCCCACGACCATGACCGAGCGGCCATTGATGCGCGCCAGGCCACCCACGATCGCCTGGTCGTCCGCGAACATGCGGTCGCCCTTGAGTTCATGGAACTCCTCGCACATGCCCTGGATGTAATCGAGGGTGTACGGGCGCGCCGGGTGGCGCGACAGCTGGCTGATCTGCCACGGCGAGAGGTTGCGGAAGATCTCGGCGGTCTTCAGCTTCAGCTTCTCGCGCAGGCGCGCCACTTCTTCGTCGATATTGAACGCCTGGCCACTGCTGGCGTGGCGAAGCTCTTCGATCTTCGCTTCCAGTTCGGCGATGGGTTGTTCGAAATCGAGGAAGTTGGGATTCATGGAATACGGGGGTTCCGGGCAAGACCCGACATTATAGCCGGGGCACACGTATGTGGGTGTGCGCCGCAGTACGGTGCAGGAAGGATTTGTAAGTGAATGATCTGAAAGGATGTTTCGTGAGGCCGTGAAGGGGGATTCCGAAGAGCTTGTAGGGGAACATCCCTAACGGTGTAGTCCTCGCCCTAGTTTCGGGGTCGTCCTGCTCCAATGGCGGTGCGGCTTTCCTCTTGCCGGGGGAGCCGCGCGACGACCCATTAAATAAAGGAGCTACATCGCATGAAGCGTCATTTCACCCTGCGCCGCACGGGCGCTTTCCTGATCGTCAGCAGCTTGCTGGCCGTCACGGCCCCGGCCTTCGCCGGCGACGAATCGCTGCCGGTTTGCCCGGCGGCAATGAACCAGCACACCACCATGGAGTGCGTCATCGGTCTGCAGAACGATACGTTCGACGTGCGCCCGCGTGGTGCAACCAATACTGATCTCGTATGGCAGGCCGTGCCGGGCTGGGCGATCAGCGCACCGGCACCCATTCACCCGATCTGGCAGGGCCAGCGCTATATCGGGACCGCTGTAGGTGTGGCACCTGGCGCGAGCATGTCGCAGACGGTGCGCGCAACACGCCTGGACAGTGGCATGGGCGCCCCGATCCCGACCTATCGGGTTGTGTTCGACGCCTCGTCGTTCGGTGCCGCCTCCGGTAGTGCGCTCATTGCACGCCTGATCGGTATCGGTGGCAACGGTGTGGAGACCGAACTCGGCTCGTTGAAGGTGTCGCCAAACGGGGATGGCCTGCAGGAGTACACCTTCAATGCTCACCCGCAGGGCCAGAATCCGGAATCCCTGCGCCTTGAATTCGTACGCAAGGGTGGCAGCCGGCCGATCTTCGTGGGTGGCGCGGGCATCGTGCAGTCGTTCAACCACCGCCGCTGATGCCCAAACGTCCGTAAGCCCTGTACGTCTACAAGGGAGCTGCGCCGCCGCCGACCCGGGCGGCGGCAACGCTCCGAGGTCATAAAGGAATGGTCCCATGAAGCGTCTTCTTTCACTTTCACTGCTAGCAGCCTGCGTCGTCACCGCTCCCGCTTTCGCCGCGCGTTGCCCCACAACCTACGTCCCAGGTGCAGCCGACGTGTGTGACCTGCACAACGCCACCGATCTCGTGCTCCAGCGCGGCGGGACGATCCACCAGCGCATCGCCCTGCCGCTCAACACCACCATCGACGATGCGGCACTTCCGGTGTACGCCGTGGAAGCGAAAACCTGGTTGTTCGAAGGTGCGCCGACCACGGTCCGCGTCGCCCTTGCCCTCACCGATGACCGTGGTGCCAACACGGTGACGCTGGGCAGCACATCGGCGACGGTGCAGCCCGGCCACGATCGGATTTCGTTGGCAGTCAAGGGCGGGCGGGCCGCCCAGCCCGCCTACCTGAACGTGCTCATCGAGGCCGATGCGGAAGGTGGCGCGGGCCGCCTCGATATCAAGGAGCTTGGCGTCATCCAGTCGTTTGATGGTGACGTAGAGGCGGTGGCGCGCTGACCTGCCTTCCCGACACGTTGCCGCGGAAGCATCACTCCGCCGGGCGTACCAGGCGCAGTTCGGTACCGAGTACGCCCGGCAGGGTGCGTAGTGTGCGGAGCAGGTCGGGGAGGGCGCGTACCCGCCACTCCTCGCCCAGCTCCAGGCTGGCCTGGCCTACCGCGTTGCGGTAGCCGGCCAGCATCAACGGCGTGCGGCCACCGCGGAATCCCATCAAGGCATGTTTAAGGTGCTTCGGGAATTCCTGGTCCACGCCGTTGAGCTTCAGCGTGAGCAGGCGCCCGAAGTGTTCCATCGCATCCGAAAGCGAATAGGCCTTGCGCGCGCGCAACTGGTAGCCACCCGCGAAATCGTCGATGCGCAGGCCACCTTCCACCACGATGATGTTGCCGCGCGTTAGCAGCGGTGCCGCATCGGTGAACACTTCGCGGAAGAAGCTGGTCTCGAGCAGGCCGGTGGCGTCCTCGATCTGCACGAACGCATCGCTGTCGCCGCGCTTGCGCATGCCGACCACCATGCCGGCGACCGTCCACGGCGTCTCCGGGCTGCGACGGAAGCGGCTGCCTTCGTCGTCATCGTTGCGGCGCGGCTTGGGCGGCTGGTAGCGGTGCGGGATCTCGCCGATCGGGCAGCTGCCGAGCTGGGCTAGCTCGGTGGTCCAGGGATCGGTCGGGTGGCCCGAGAGGTAATGACCGAGCGTGTCGTGCTCGCCCTGCAGCAACTGTTCCAGCGGCCACTCCGGCACGGAGCCGGAGAGCTCGATGATGCTGGGCGCCTCGGCATCGCCGAACGCGTTGCCGAAGATATCGACCTGGCCCGAAGCGCGGTTCTTCGCTTCCTGGTCGGCGGCGCGCATGGCTTCGGGGATATGCATCACCAGCGTCGCGCGGTTCTCGCCCAGCGCGTCGAGCGCGCCGGACTGCACCAGCGCTTCCATCACGCGCTTGTTGAGCTTGTTCGAGCCGATGCGCTGGCAGAAATCGACCAGGCCCTTGAACGGGCCGCGCGCCTTGCGCTCGGCCGCGATCTCTTCGCAGATGCCCTGGCCCACGCCCTTGATGGCGCCCAGGCCGTAGCGCACCACGCGCGGTTCGACCGCCTCGAACATCCACTCCGAGGCGTTCACATCCGGCGGCAGCACCTTGATGCCGATGGCGCGCGTTTCGTCGAGGAAGGTGACGGCCTTCTCGGTGTTGTCCATGTCCGACGAGATCGTCGCGGCCATGAACTCGGCGGGGTAGTGCGCCTTCAGCCACGCGGTCTGGTAAGAGACCAGCGCGTACGCAGCCGCGTGCGACTTGTTGAAACCGTAGCCCGCGAACTTTTCCATCAGGTCGAAGATGGAATCCGCCTTGTCGCCGTCGATGCCATCCTTCGCGGCACCTTCGCGGAAGGTGGCGCGGTGCTTCACCATCTCCTCGGCTTTTTTCTTACCCATGGCGCGGCGGAGCAGGTCGGCGCCGCCGAGGGTGTAACCACCCACGATCTGCGCCATCTGCATCACCTGCTCCTGGTAGACCATGATGCCGTAGGTCTCTTTCAGGATGGGCTCGACGCGCGGGTCGGGATATTCCACCGCTTCCTTGCCGTGCTTGCGCGCGCAGAAGCTGGGGATGAGGTCCATCGGGCCGGGGCGGTACAGCGCCACCAGCGCGATGATGTCCTCGAAACGGTCGGCCTGCGCTTCCTTGAGCATGCCCTGCATGCCGCGTGATTCGAGCTGGAAGACGGCGACGGTCTGCGCCTTCTTCAGCAGGTCGTAGACCTTGGGGTCATCCAGCGGCAGCGTATCGATGTTCAGCGGCTCGGTGCCTTCGACGGCACGGCGCTTGTTGATGGCCTTGACGGCCCAGTCGATGATCGTGAGCGTGCGCAGGCCGAGGAAGTCGAACTTCACCAGGCCGACGGCCTCGACGTCATCCTTGTCGTACTGCGTCACCACGCCTTCGCCGCTGGGTTCGCAGTAAAGCGGGGCGAAATCGGTAAGCGGCGTGGGCGCGATCACCACGCCACCGGCGTGCTTGCCGGCGTTGCGGGTGAGGCCTTCGAGGCTCAATGCGAGATCGATAAGGGTGCGCGACTCTTCCTCGGTCTCGTAGATCTCGCAGAACTCCTTCACCACACGATCGGGTTCTTTCTTCGACTTCTCCGTGCGGCCCAGCGCATCGCCCAGGGTGAGGTCGAGCGGGCGCGCCGGGATCAGCTTGGCGTGGCGATCGACCTGGCCGTAGCCCATGCCGAGCACGCGGCCGGAATCGCGCAGCACCGCCTTCGCGGCCATCGAGCCGTAGGTGATGATCTGGCTGACGTGGTCGCGGCCGTATTTGCGCGAGACGTAGTCGATGACCTCGTCGCGGCGGTCCATGCAGAAGTCGATGTCGAAGTCGGGCATCGACACGCGTTCGGGGTTCAGGAAGCGCTCGAACAGCAGCTCGAACTGGAGCGGATCCAGGTCGGTGATCTTCAGCACCCACGCCACGAGCGAGCCCGCACCCGAACCGCGGCCTGGGCCGACGGGAATGCCGTTGTCCTTACCCCAGCCGATGAAGTCCGCCACGATCAGGAAGTAACCGGGGAAGCCCATGCGGATGATGACGTCGACCTCGCGGTCGAGGCGCGCCTGGTAATCCTCGAGCGTCTTGCCCGGGGCGAGCGGGTTCACCGCAAGGCGTTCTTCCAGGCCCTTCTGCGCCTGCTCGCGGATATACGTATCGAGGGTGTGGCCCTCGGGCACCGGGAAGTCGGGCAGGTAGTACGTGCCGAACGAGAGCTCGAGGTTGCAGCGCTTTGCCAGCTCGACGGTGTTCTCGAGCGCCTCGGGGATATCCGCGAACAGCTCGGCCATTTCCTCGGCCGACTTGAAGTACTGCTCTTCGCTGTAAAAGCGCGGGCGCTTGGGGTCCGCGAGCACGCGGCCCTGGTGGATGCAGGTGCGCGCTTCGTGCGATTCGAAGCCGGACCGCTCGAGGAAGCGCACGTCGTTGCTGGCGATGACCGGCAGGCCGTGCTGGCCGGCCAGCGCCATGGCCGCGCGCACCCAGGTCTCCTCGTTTTCGCGACCCGTGCGGGTGAGTTCCAGGTAAAGGCGGTCCGGGAACAGCCGGGCAAGGAAGCCGAGCTTCGCGGAGGCGGCCGGCAAGCCGGCGCCCAGGGCGATGCGGGCGATCTCGCTCTCGCGGCCGGTCATGGCGATGAGGCCGGAGAGCGCGTCGGCCGTGAGCCAGCTGGCGTCGACCAGCGCGCGGCCGGTGCCCTGGCCTTCGCGCCAGGCGCGCGACACCAGCCGCGAGAGGTTGAGGTAACCGTCGCGGTCCTGGCAGATCAGGGTGAGGCGCCAGGGGCGCGGATCATCCGGGCTGGAGACCCAGACGTCGCTGCCACCAATGGGTTTGATACCGGCCGCCACGCACTGCTTGTAGAACTTCACCAACCCGAACATGTTGTTCTCGTCGGTCAGCGCGACCGCCGGCATACCGGCGCGCACGCACGCGGCGATCAGCTGCTTGATGCGGATCGTCGAGTCGACCAGCGAGTATTCGCTGTGGAGGTGGAGGTGGGCAAAGCGGACGGTCATGCGGGGTGCCGGTTCAGGCCATGGGAAAGGCTAACCGGGGGAGGGGGTTGGGGCAAGAATTGACAGGGCGGAAATCCCGTTCCCGACTCTGCTTGTGGGAGCGCGCCGTGGGAGCGTGCCGTGGGAGCGTGCCGTGGGAGCGCGCTTGCGCGCGATGGGGGATGGCGCGAGCACCCATCGCGTGCAAGCACGCTCCCACAGCGCGCTCCCACAGGGCCTGATGGTCAGCGCTTGTGCGCTTCCGGGTGTTCGATGAACCACAACCCGGCGAACAGCTTGGCGTCGATCGAGAAGCCCTCTGCCGCGCGGTCGAACAGCCATTTGCCCGCTTCGGAGCGCGGTACTTCGTGGACAATGATGTTTTCGGTCTCGTCGCCGCCGCCCTTGCCGACTTTCTTCAGGTCCCAGGCGCGGGCGAAGGCGATCATCTCGGTGCTCATGCCGGAGGACGACGGGCCCTCGTGCACGAACTCGATGCGCCCGCAGGCGTAGCCGGTTTCTTCCTCGAGTTCGCGCTCCGCTGCCAGGAGCACGTCCTCGTCCTCGGCGCCTTCCAGGTCACCCACCAGGCCAGCAGGCATTTCGATCGTGTTGGCGAGGATCGAGACGCGGTACTGCTCGACGAAGATGACCTTGTCGTCGGGTGTCACCGCCAGGATGATCACCGCGCCGCCCGGATTGTTACGCGACGCGTATTCCCACCGCCCGCGCTTCTTCAGGGTCAGCCACTTGCCGGAAAACAGCGTTTCCTCGGGCAGGCTGGCATCGTCGGGAATGGGCGAGGCATGGGGCAGCGGGCTGGTCTGCATGGCGGGCTCCTGGAGGCGATCCGGGGAGTATGGGCGAAAAACCATCTCGGCCGTGTGACCGGGCAGGGCATCGCGCGCAAGCGCGCTCCCACAAGGGCGGTGCAGATCTTTTGTGGGAGCGCGCTTGCGCGCGATGGGTGTTACAGCAACGCCCGCAGGCGCGAGCGGGTCATCGGCCCGAAGCGGATGCGTTCGCACAGCTCGTCGACGGCGCCTGCATCGCCCTGGCGGCGGCTCAGCGCGTCGGCGGTTTCCGCCACCGCGACGTCAAGCGCAATCCGGGTGAGGCGGCGGTAGAGCAGTGCCAGTTCCGCGTGCTCGCGCAGGCGGGCGGCACACGCCGCAGCGCCGCGGATACGCAGGTATGGCACTTCATCCACCCGCTCCAGCAACGCATCCAGGCTGCCGAAATGCGCGAGCAGCGCGGCCGCGGTCTTGGCACCGATGCCGGGAACACCCGGGATGTTGTCCACCGCATCGCCGCAAAGCGCCAGATAATCCGCCACCTGGTGCGGATGCACGCCCAGCTTGTCGAAGACGCCGGCAGGGCCCCAGCGCAGGTCCTTCGCGAAATCCCACTGCAGGTCGTGCTCGCCCAGCAACTGGCCAAAGTCCTTGTCCGCCGAAACGATCACGCCGCGAAAACCGTGGGCGCGCAGGCCCCACAGCGCGCTGCCGATCAGGTCGTCGGCTTCGTACTGGTGGTCGTTGAGCACGGTCAGGCCCAGCGCGGCCGAGATGTCGCGGCACAGCGCGAACTGGCGCACCAGTTGCGGCGGCGGGAGCTCACGGTTGGCCTTGTAGGCCGGGTAAATGGTGTTGCGGAACGACGTCGTCAGCGATGCGTCGAACGCGACGGCGATGTGTTCCGCGCGGCTGCGTTCGAGCAGTTCACAGAGGAACCGGGTGAAGCCATGCACCGCGTTGACCGGCTCGCCATCGTGGTCGTGGAACTCATCTGGCATGGAATGCCAGGCACGGAAGACGTACAGGCTGCCATCGACCAGGTGGACGGTATCGTTGCCGCTCACGGTTCCCACGTCTCGACGATATCGGCGTACGCGGGACGATCACGCTCCGGCGCCTCCATCGATGGCGTGCCGATGTGGATGAAGCCCACGACGTGCTCGTGCTTCTTCATCCCCAGCAGCTTCGCCACGTCGCGATCGTAGGCGGCCCAGCCGGTCAGCCACTGCGCGCCAAACCCCAGCGCCTGCGCGCCGAGCAGCAGGTTATAGGCGACGCAGCCGGCGGTAAGGTTCTGCTCGAGCTCGGGCACCTTGCTCTCCGGGTCGATCCTCGCGGAGACCACCAGCACGAGCGGGGCGAACTCATAGCGGCGCTGTTCTTTCTCGCGCTTGGCTTCGGACAGGTCCGGGTTGGCCTCCACGGCCATCTTTGCCAGCTTCCGCCCGAAGGCGTGCTTGGCGTCGCCGCGCAGGACACGGATGCGGAACGGCACGAGCTTGCCGTGGTCGGGCACGCGGATCGCGGCCTCGATCAGGCGGCGCAGGGTGGCATCGTCGGGGGCGGGTTCGCCGAGCTGGCGCGAAGGCACGGAACGGCGGGCGGTGAGGATATCCAGGGTAGGCTGGTTCATCCCGCCATTTTATCAGCGGTCGCGCGGCGGCGGGGGCGGGGGCAGCGCGTCGTTGGGGCCCAGGTGGTCCAGCGCCTCATGGCGCTGCTCCGGGGTCTGGTTGCGCCACTGCTCCACCAGCGCGCGGCGCTGGTCCGGCGGCAGGTTGCGGAAGCGCTCGAACGCATCGTGCAGCTTCTGCCGCTGCTCCGGGGGCAGGTCGTTGAACTTCTGCTGGTTGCGTCGCGCCTGCGCGCGCTCCTCGGGCGTCATCTGCTGCCAGTGGGCGATCCGGTCACGGATTTCGGCCCGGCGTTCGGGCGGCAGGCCGCGCCAGCGCTGCGCCTTGTCGAGCATGCGCGACTGGCGCTGCGGCGGAAACGTATCCCAATCCTTCGCCAGCGGCGAAAGAATGTCCTTCTCATCCGCCGTGAGCTGCGCCCACGGGCGCGGCGGGGGCAGCGGGCGGCGGTCATCCGGCGGCCGGAAGTCCTCCGACGGCGACGGCGGCATGGCTTGCGCGCTGGCGGCAAGCGGCGTGGCCGACGCCAACAGCAGTGCGAAGGGCAGGACAAGGCGGCGCATGGTGCTCACTTGTTGCTCCGGCCCTGGCTGCCGGCATCGTTGTAAGCCAGCCAGCTGTAGAACTGCAGGTCCTTGTACAGGCTGGGATCGGTGCTGTCGGCATCGGGCGGCAGGTCGGTAGGGTCGCTGCCATCCGCCGCCTGCATCACGGCGGGCGGGGCCGAGGACGGACCGCCCAGCGGCTGCCACACCATCAGCGTGGCGAGCGCCACCACCGCGAACGCGCCGGCGGGGATCAGGAGGCGGCGGGCGGCCGAGTGCGCGGTGGGGCCGGCCAGCGCCGTGCGGCGCGCGGCGCGCAGGCGCCCGGCCGTGGCCGGGTCCACGTCGCGGCTGGCGCGGAGATAGAGATCCCTCGCGCGGCGTTCGAGTTCGTGATCGTGCTGGCTCATCGCCATGCCTCCAGGTGTTCGCGCAGCGCATGCATCGCGCGCGAAAGGTGTGTCTTTACGCTGCCATCGGAGCAACCCATGGCGGCGGCGGTTTCCGCGACATCCAGGCCTTCCATGATGCGGAAGGTGAATGCTTCGCGCTGCCGCCGCGGCAACTTGCGCACGGCCTCGACGATGTCGCCATAGGCCTGCGAATCCTGCAGCCGCGCCGAGGGATCCGGCGCGTCATCCGCGGGTTCCCAGACGGGCAGGTCGGCGCCATCGTCGTCCTGCCCCCCGCCGATCCAGCCCACGACGATCGAGCGGACCTTGCGGCGGCGCTGCAGGTCGACGATCCGGCGGCGCAGGATGCCCCAGAACAGCGGCGTCCACTCCTGGGCCGGCTTCTCGCCGTAATGCCTTACGAGGCGCAGCATGGCGTCCTGCACGGCGTCCAGCGCGTCGTCACGGTTACCGAGGTGGATCTCGGCCATGCGCCACGCACGGCGTTCGATCGCCGCAAGGAACGCATCCATGCTGGCGGGGACATCGCGCAGTTCCTCGAGGGAGGCACTATCGAGCGCGAGCGAGCCGTTCACGGCTTTCTCCGCGTCGTCAGTCTTGCCATCCTCGTGCTCCATACGGCCTGGTTTCACCCTGCTAAACGCGGTCGGCGACCGCTGGTTGACGTCGTGTGCAAGGCCATCTTGCCCGACCGGCATTTACCCGGTCTGAAGTCATCCACGCCGGCGGCCCAGCGGCAGCGCGACCAGTGCCGCCAGGATGGCGCCGGCCGCGTAGAGGCCGATATCCGCCGGCCCCTGGGCCATGCGGGCCAGGGCGACCAGCATGGCCGGGCCGGCATCGGAAATGGCCTGGGCAAAGCCGATGCCCATCATCCCGGCGATCGTCGCGGCGGCGACCAGGCAGCACACGTACAGGGAAGCAAGCACGGTGGCGCCGGCGGCCAGCAGGGCGCCGGTGACACCCTCGAACCGCAGCCAGCGGCGCACCACGAAGCCGAGGGCCCAGCCGACGGGCAGTGCCAGCGCGGGCAGGGCACGGCCGAACATCATGGAAGGCACCATCCACATCGCGCCGGCGGCAAAGCCGAAAAGGACGGTGCCGAACAGGCCGTAAACCAGGTTGGTGAGGTGGCGGATGGGGCTAGCCACCATGGCAGGACATCGATGGGCGCATGGGAACCGGGGCGTGGGGGACGGCCGCATGATACCGGGCCATGCGCCGCCGCGCTCTTGAGCGGAGGGCCGTGTGCCCAAACCTACTGGGGTGGATGCTGACCGCCGGGCCCCGGCGGGCGCATAATTGCCTACTTTGCGGCCCGCGGGCCGCCCCCACAGGACATCCATGAGCGGTTTCAGCCTCAGCAGCGAGCCCTTCACCCTGGAACGTGACTGCGCCGCGGTCATGGTGCCCCAGGGCGAGACGGTGACGCTCCCGGCCGGCCAGATCGGCTACATCACCCAGGCCCTCGGTGGCAGTTTCACCGTGTACGTCGAGGGCAACCTCTTCCGTATCGCGGGCAACGATGCCGATGCGCTGGGCAAGGAGCCGCCGCGCCCCATCGAACTGCCCGACGACGCCTCCGACGACGATGTCGAGAAGCTGGTGTGGCAGCAGCTGCGCACGTGCTTCGATCCGGAAATCCCCATCAACGTGGTGGAACTGGGGCTTGTCTACGACGTGAGCCTTGAGACCAGCGACGAAGGCGGCCGCAAGGCCTACGTGAAAATGACCCTGACGGCCCCGGGCTGCGGCATGGGCGACATCCTCGTCGACGATGTGCGCACCAAGCTGGAGCTGATCCCGACGGTGCTGGAAGCCGATGTCGACCTCGTGTTCGATCCGCCCTGGAACCAGTCGATGATGTCCGACGCGGCGAAGCTCGAAACCGGGATGCTCTGAGCGCCGCTCAGAGATCGCGCAGTTCCACGCTGCATGCCGCCCCGTAGGCGGCCATCGCCGCGATCGTCGAGGCCGCCGCGTGCAACACGGGCAGGTGGCCCGGCGCCACGCTCGCCTCGATGCATACGTGCACGTCGAGCTCCAGCAGGGTGATGGCCTGGATGATCGCGTCCCGCTGCGGTGCGAGCGTCTGTAGCAAGGCGGTAATCGCCGTATCGACAGAGTAGGTGTGCTGGGGCGGCAAGCTGACGCTCCAGCCGTGTGCACGCCGCGCCTGTCCCGCGGTGTCGTCCGGGTCACCCTTCTGCCAGCACTGGCCGCCCTCGATGCCGAAACCGGCCACGATGTGGTCCAGCACATGGCGCTCGGAGGTCAGCCGGAACGACGCGCTGACCGAGGGCGTGTGCTGGGCAAGCTCTGCATCGATGTCGAGCATGGTGCTGGCCATGGTGATTCCCCTTTTACGGCAGCGCGAACGCGACTTGGCCGTTTCGTGCATAGCATCGCGTTTTTTCACGACCTAGGGAAACCCCTAGGTAGTCGACCGTGGGAACTTGCGATACGTTGACAAGGACTTTCGGTCTGGGGGGACTGGAAGTTACACGGGCATTCGCGCTGCGGCGCGAAATCATCATCGTTCGGAATGTGGTCCCACACGGCCGCAATGGCTTCGTGTTGCCCATTCCTGGAGGAGGAACGTAATGGCAAATCATGTTCGCTTGAAGCTCCTGGCCGCGTGCGTCGGCATCGCCGCGACCTCGGTCGCCTCGGCGGCCACCGAGCAGGCACTGCGTGCGCAGAACCTGGGCGCGGCACCGGCCAGCCAGCTGGCCACGAAGCTCGGCCTTACCGCGGATAACGCCTTCGTCGCGAAGAACGCGCTGCCGACGGTCAAGGGCACGCAGACCGTGCGCATGCAGCAGACCTTCAAGGGCGTGCCGGTCTATGGCCGCAGCATCGCGGTGGAGCAGGATGCACAGGGCAATGCGCTGGTCGCCAACGGCGTCGTGTCGTCCGACCTGCAGGTGGACCTCGCCTCGGTCACGCCGAAGCTCGACCAGGCCGCCGCGGTCAATGTCCTGACCCGCCAGGCGACCACCCTGCGCAGCGCCGCGATCCGGCCGGAAAACGCGAAGGCCGACCTGTACGTCTACCCGGGCGATGGCGCACCCGCGCGCCTGGTGTACCTCACCTCGTTCTTCAGCGGCGGTGACCACCCGACCCGGCCGACCGCCATCGTCGACGCCAACACCGGCGAAGTGATCAAGCAGTGGGAAGGCCTGACCAACGCCGATGCGAATGGCCCCGGCGGCAATGGCAAGACCGGCCAGTACACCTGGGGCGCCAACGGTCTCCCCGCGCTGAACGTGACCCAGTCGGGCACGACCTGCACGATGCAGAACAGCAACGTGAAGACCTACAACATGAAGAAGGCGACCTCCGGCAGCGGCACGCTGTGGAGCTTCACCTGCCCGACCTCGAGCGGCGACGCCGTGAACGGCGGCTTTGGCCCGATCAACGATGCCCACCACTTCGGTGGCGTGGTGCATGACATGTACAACTCGTACACGGGTGCGCCGCCGTTGAACCAGGTGCTGATCATGAAGGTGCACTACGGCTCGGGTTACGAAAACGCCTTCTGGGATGGCACCTCGATGACCTTCGGCGATGGTGCCAGCACGTTCTATCCGCTCGTCGCGCTGGACGTGACCTCGCATGAAATCAGCCACGGCTACACCGAGCAGCATTCCAACCTGGAGTACGACGGCCAGTCTGGCGGCATGAACGAAGCGTATTCGGATATCGCCGGTGAAGCGGCCGAGTACTTCGATCGTGGCAGCAACGATTTCCTCGTCGGCGCCGACATCGTGAAGAGCAGCGCCGGCATCGGCACGGCCCTGCGCTACATGTGTAACCCGCCGCAGGATGGTGGTTCGATCGGCAACGCGTCGGATTACTACAACGGCCTCGACGTGCATTACTCGTCGGGTGTGTACAACAAGGCGTTCTGCCTGCTGGCCAAGACCAGTGGCTGGGATACGGTCAAGGCGTTCAAGGCCTTCGCCCGTGCGAATGCCGTGTACTGGACGGCGACCTCGACGTTCAACAGCGGTGCCTGCGGCGTAGCCAGTGCGGCGACCGACCTGGGTTACTCGGCGGCTGACGTGGCGACCGCGTTCAACGGCGTGGGCGTGTCGTGCACGACGGGTGGTGGCGGCTCCGGCGGCACCGCGTTGCAGAACGGCACGGCCAAGACCGGCCTGGCGGGTTCGTCGGGTACCGAGCTCAGCTACACCGTGACGGTGGCGGCTGGCGCGAAGAACCTCGTGATCGCGACCAGCGGCGGCAGCGGTGATGCCGACCTGTACGTGAAGTTCGGCTCCGCGCCGACCACCTCCAGCTACAACTGCCGTCCGTACAAGACCGGTAACGCCGAGTCCTGCTCGTTCGCGACGACCCAGGCCGGCGTGTACTACGTGAAGGTGCGTGGCTACACGACGTTCTCGGGCGTCTCGCTCAAGGCGACCTGGACGCCGTAAACCTCGCTGTAGCGTGTCACTCCCGGGAAAGGGGCCAGGCTTTGTCCTGGCCCTTTTCTTTGCGCGGATATTCGCGCAGAACGCCCTTGTGGGAGCGCGCTTGCGCGCGATGGGAGCGGCCGGCATCGCCCATCGCGCGCAAGCGCGCTCCCACGGGCGGCGTGAAATCTTACGCACTACGGCGGCGAACGCCATCTACGAAGCCACTGCCATCCCTCCTACGTTGGTAGCCCCAACAAGGAGGTCCCTCCGCATGTCCCCACGTTGTTTCATGCTCGCCCTTACCCTGTTCGCCGCCGTTCCCGCGACGGCCGCTACGCGCTACATCGTTCGATTCGCCGACGAGGCCTCGGCGAACGCGGCGATCGCGCCCGTGCCGCAAGCTGAGGCCGCCATGCGGCGCAAGCGCTCGGTCGATTCGGGCCAGCCCAGGCACGTCGCCACACTGGCTGGCGGCGCACAGCTGTTCGAAGTCGAAGACGATAACCCTGCACATTTCGCACGGCTGCGCGGCGTCACCAGCGTTGAAGAAGACCGCATCGTCAGGCCCACCGCCCTGGCGGACCCGCTCTACCTGCGGCAATGGTCGCTGCACGATCCGCGCGCGGGTATCGATGCCGAGGCGGCATGGAAATACACGCGCGGCGAAGGCGCGGTTATCGCCGTCCTGGATACGGGGGCGACCCCGCATCCTGAGCTGGATGGCCAGCTGCTGCCCGGCTACGACTTCGTCAGTGATGCCACCCGCGCACGGGACGGAGACAAACGCGATCCCGACCCCAGGGATGAAGGTGACTGGGAAGAGCCTGGTGATTGTGGGCGGCGCGCAGGCTCGCGTTCGTCATGGCACGGCACCCATGTGATGGCGCTCGCGGCGGCGAAGCGTGGAAACCGGCTCGGGATCACGGGCGTGGCGCCGGAGGCAAGGATCCTGCCCGTGCGTGTGCTGGCGCATTGCGGGGGTTACCTTTCCGATGTGATCGATGCCATCGCATGGGCTTCCGGTGGCGAAGTACCCCATGTGCCGACGCTCACGCGTCGTGCCGATGTCATCAACCTGAGCCTCGTCACGGAAGGCGCGTGCGGAGCGGCGATGGCCGACGTGATTCGGCAGGCGCGCGAGCGCGGTGTTGCGGTGGTCGTCGCTGCGGGGAACGAGGGTGTCGGCGCGTCCGGCATGGCGCCGGGCAATTGCCCGGGTAGCATCAATGTTGGCGCGCTTGACCGGGGCGGTCGACTCGCCTGGTACTCGAACCACGGTGAGGCAGTGACCCTCGCGGCGCCGGGCGGCTCATTGCGCGGCCTGCGCACGGATGACCTCATCTCGGCCGTGGACCAGGGCGCTCGCGTACCGTGGCGCAGCGTGTTCGGCTACCTGGCCGGCACGTCGATGGCCGCGCCGCTGGTGAGCGGCGTGGTGGCACTGATGCGTTCGGCGGATCCGTCACTGCGTGTCGATGACATCACCCGCCACCTGGTCGACAACGCACGGCCGGTGCGTTGCCTCAAACCCTGCGGCGCCGGCTTGCTCGACGCGGGCGCGACGCTCGATGCGGTGATCGAAGAGCGTGCCGTTTTGTAGGACGGCGCGTGCGCTTGAGACGTCGTGGGAGCGGGGGGGGGCGGGGGGGGGGGGGGGGGCGCGCCCCCCCCCCCCCCCCGCCCACCCCCGCTCCCACAGGATCACACCGCTTCGAAGCGGTTCGCGTCGCGGTTCTTGCGGACCTTCTTCGGATCCCACACGCGGCCGTTCATGGCGATGTACACGCCATCATCCAGGGTCTGTACCGCGCCGACGGCGCAGCCGATGTTGAACACGGCATCCGAGCCCTGGAAGCGCGCCGGGTTCAGCGCACCGGTGAGCACGATGACCTTGCCGGGGATGCCTTCGAGCACCGCCGCGGTTTCGACCATCGTGTCCGTGCCGTGGGTGACCAGCACGTGGCGATGCGGCTGCGCCTCGATCGTGCTGCGCATGAGCGCGCGGTCTTCACCGGTGACGTGCAGGCTGTCCTTGCGCAGGATGGGGATCACGTCGAAACGGAACGCGACGCCCAGCTGGGTCAGGATGTCGCCGATCTGCGGGGAGCCGATCTGGTAATCCGACTTGTCGTCGAAATAGACCTTGTCGATGGTGCCGCCGGTGGTGACGATGGTGAGATGCTGCATGGACTGGCCTGGGAAGCGTGGACGGAGCGGGCCGCTATTCTAACGCCCCCCGGCCCATCACGTGGCGGGCGCGCCCGAGGCCAGCAGGGTGTCGTCGTCGTTGGCCGGCAGGGCGAGCCGGTCGAGGCCGCGCGCCATGAACCGGCGGCAGGCCGCTGCGGGGCGTGGATCGCCGGCCGCTTCGCCCCAGCCGGCGGAGCGGACGAGCAGGGCGGCTGCCATGCACCGGGCCAGCGTGAAGGCGATGCCGCGCGCCGAGGCCTCCAGCGAGGCACGGTCGCCGACGACGTCGCCGAGCAGGGTTTCCGCCGAATCCAGCGTGGCCAGGATCGTTCGGCGTGGCTCGCTTTCCACCGGCAGGAGGTCGAGGACGGCAGCGCGCAACGGTTCCACGCCGCTACTGCCCAGCGCGCGCAACATGTCGAGCGAGAGCACGTTCGTCGTCCCTTCCCAGATCGCGTAGACCTGCGCATCGCGCAACAGCTGGGGCAAGCCCGTGTCTTCGATGTAGCCCGCGCCGCCGAAGCACTCCAGCGCTTCGGAGACGACGCCGATAGATGCCTTTGCCGTCCACAGCTTCGCCAGCGGCGTCAAAAGGCGGAGCAGGGCGGGCTCATGGGCCGCGCCCAGGCCGCGCTCGGTGCGGCCGAGTAGCTCGGCCACGTAGAAGGCCAGCGAGAACGCGCCCTCGAAGGTCGCCTGCATGTCGGCGAGCGTGCGCGCGTGCAGGGGCTGGTCGATCAGGCGGGCACCGAATGCACTGCGCCGCGTGGCGTAGTCTCGGGCCAGCGCGATCGCGCGGGCCATGCTCGCAACGGCGCACACCGCGTTCCACGTGCGCGTGACATTGAGCATCGGTGCGACCTGGCGCACGCCGTGGTCCAGCGCGCCGACCGGCGTGGCCGGCAGGCCGTCCAGATGCACCTCAGCCGTCGGCAGTTCATGCGTGCCGAGCTTCTTCTTCAGCCGGTCGATCGTGATGCCCTGCCAGTCGCCGTCGGCATCCTTCGTTTCCACGTAGAACAGCGCGAGCGCCGACGTGCCACTACCCGCGCCCTCGGGCCGGGCCAGCGCCAGCGCGGCTTCGCCCACGACAGCGGAGCTGAACCACTTGCGGCCATAAAGACGCCACTGGCCGTCCGCATCCTGCCGCGCGATGGTTTCGGTGCGGCCCACGTCGGAGCCGCCGGGCGTTTCGGTCATCCACTGGCCGGAAAGCCAGAAGCTCCCGGCATCACGGCTGAGGAAGTGCGGCAGGGCGCGCTCGATGAGCGCCTGGTTCCCGGACGCTTTCAGCGCCGTCGCCGCGCCGTCGGTCATCGCCAGCGGGCAGCAGTAGAACTCACTGGCCGGGTGGTAAAGGTAAACGCGGGCAAACTCTTCAACGCGCGACCATGGCGATTCGCCATGCCCCGCCGCCAGCACGGCGTGGCGCGTGGTGATGTGTGGGCCCTCTTCCCATGCGGGAGTCAGCGCGATCCGGTCGACCCGGGCGCCCCACGCATCCCATTGGGTGAGCACGGGTTCGGTACGCGGCGTGCGTTGCCGCCGCTCGTAGGCATCCAGGGCGTAATCGCCGAGCGCATCGAGGTCCGGGGCGCAATCGGCCAGCCGGTCCACCGGCAGCACATGGGCCAGCCACGCATCCAGCACGCGATCTTCGCGGAACGGGTGCGCCAGCCGCGGCGCGTCCTGCAGGAAACCCATGTGGCACCTCTCCATTGGCAGATGCGACTAGGGTGCACTGCGTGGGGGCGTACGTCGATACGCTGCGCAGCATGGGGCGGCCATCGCGTGCAAGCACGCTCCCACAAGGCACTTGTGGCGTGCCGGTGTCCTTGTGGGAGCGCGCTTGCGCGCGATAATAGGTCTACCTACGACGGACGCCCGCGCCCAGCGTGCCGATCAACAGCAGGCACAGCACGATCTCCGGCCACGCTAGCCACCTATCACCGGTGGAACTCCAGGCTTCCGATACGCCATGGCAGAAGTAAAACAACGCGAGGATCCCCACCCACAACAACGCGCGGGTGAGGTTGCGCAGTGCCAGCAGCGGCAGCAGCAGCGGCGGCACCGTGATCAGCAGGGCCACCCATGCCGGGATCGATACCGGCGGATACACCGTGTACCAGAGCAACTGCACGCCGAGCAGCGCGGCCCATGCGGCAAGGCCAGCCTTCTGCAGGCCAGTGGCCGGTGCCCTCATGCAGGCGTGCCCAGCCGGCGGGCGACATCGGCGAGGCGCTTGCCCAAGGCGCGGGCCAGGTCACGCTCGTCATTGCTGATGCCGTTATCTCCACGGTGCCCGGCGACATGGCTCGCACCGTAAGGCGTGCCTCCCGAGGTCGTGGTCGAAAGCAGGGGCTCGGTATAGGGGATGCCGACGATGAGCATGCCGTGGTGGAGCAGCGGCAGGGCCATGGAGATGAGGGTGGCTTCCTGGCCACCATGCATCGTGCTGGTCGAGGTAAACATGGCCGCGGGCTTGCCGGCCAGGGCGCCAGAGGCCCATTCGGCACCCGTGGTATCCAGGAAATACTTCAGCGGCGCCGCCATGTTGCCGAAGCGGGTGGGGCTGCCGATGGCCAGGCCCACGCATTCGATGAGGTCGTCCCGGGTCACGTAGGGTGCGCCTTCCTCGGGTTCCGGCGGCATCGCGGTTTCCGTGACGGGCGCTACCGGCGGTACCTGGCGCAGGCGGGCGCGCATGCCGGGTACTTCCTCGATGCCACGGGCGACGAATCGGGCGAGCTGGGCCGTGTGGCCGGAGCGGCTGTAGTAGAGTACGAGGATGTCGTGAGACATGGACGGTCGCCTTCAGGAAGGCGCTAGTCTCGCAGAACTACGAGGATGTTCCCAATGTTCCGGGACAAACAAAGGATGCCCATGCCGCTGCGCTTCGATCGCGACCGCGCCCTGAGCTTTACCCGCTTCACCTGGCTGCGCTTTGTCGACGACAAGTGCTTCGAGACCGCTGGCGCCCTGTCGTACACCACGCTGGTGTCGCTCGTGCCGCTCACGGTCGCCGTATTCGCCATCCTTTCCGCGTTCCCGGTGTTCGCCGAATGGCGCGGCAGCCTGGCCAATTACGCGTTCCAGAATTTCGTGCCGGCCACCGGCATCAGGATCCAGGAATACATGCTCGCGTTCGCCGACAAGGCGAGCCAGCTCACGGGCATCTCGATCCTGGTCATGCTGTTCAGCGCGCTGTCGATGATGGTGAGCATCGAGGACCGGCTCAACCGGATCTGGCGCGTGCGCAAGCCGCGCGGCTGGGGCTCGCGCCTCTTGCTGTACTGGGCTGCGTTGACCCTCGGCCCGATCCTCGTGGTCGGTGGGCTCGTCGCCTCGTCTTACCTCACCGCGTTGCCCATGCTGCATGACGCGGCCGACCAGATCGCCACCCAGGCCGGTCTGCTCAACCTGCTGCCCTTCGTGATTACCTTCATCACCCTGGTGCTCATGTACACCATGGTGCCGAACCGGCGCGTGTCATGGCGGCACGCGGCCATCGGCGCGCTGCTGGGGGCGGTGCTTTTCGAAATCGGCCGCTGGGGCTTTACCGAGTTCATCCGCAATGCGCCGACGTACGAGGAGATCTACGGCGCCCTGGCCGCGATCCCGATCTTCCTGCTGTGGATCTACCTGTCGTGGATCATCGTGATCCTCGGCGCCTCCATCGCCGCATCGATCTCGGCGTTCGAGTACACGCGCCCGCACGATGCCCTGCCGGAAGGTGCGGAATTCATCGGCCTGCTGGTCGTACTGCAGCATTTCGTCACCGCGCAGCGCAGCGGTGAAAGCGTCGACCCTGCATCCGTCCGCGTCCTGGAGCCCTACCTGCCCAGCAACGCGATCGCCTGCTATTTCGAAGACCTGCAGCGCGCCGACATGATCCAGCGCTGCGAGAGCGGTGGATGGATGCTGAGCCGCAGCCTCGATGCCACCGAGCTTCTCCGCGTCTACCGTTGCACCCAATACCGCCTTCCGCTGCACCCACGCGAGCAGGTCGAGCGGCTGGGCATCCAGCTCCCCGCCGACCTGCTGGTGCTGCTCGACCAGCTCGCCGCGGCGCTCGATGCCACGCTGGGTGCACGGCTCGACCAGCTATTTCCTCCTCCTACCGTCCCCAACGAGGATGCCACCGCATGATCCCCCGCCTGTTCGCCGCCCTGGCGCTTGCTGTCGCCGTACCCGCCATGGCCTCCACCGCCACGCCCGAGCTCAAGGTGAAGACGCTCGATGGCAAACCGTTCGACCTGGCCGCGCAGCGCGGCAAGTGGGTCGTGGTGAATTACTGGGCCACCTGGTGCGTGCCCTGCATCAAGGAGATGCCGGATATCTCGGCATTCGTGCAATCGCGCAAGGATGTCACCGCGATCGGCCTGGCGTTCGAGGACACCGACGCGAAGGACATCAAGGCCTTCGTCGACAAGCACCCGGTCGTGTACCCGATCGCCCAGGTCGACGTCATGGCGCCGCCCAAGGATTTCGACAGCCCGAAGGGTCTGCCGACCACGTACCTGATCGCACCGGACGGCCATGTGGCCAAGCGCTTTATCGGGCCGGTGGACGCCGCGAAACTCAATGAGGCTATCGCCAAGGGGAAATGAGATGAACGCCGCGCGATTCATCGTGAGGGGCAAGGTGCAGGGCGTGTTCTTCCGCGCCTCCGCACGCGAGCAGGCCGTGAAGCTGAAGCTCACCGGGCATGCGCGCAACATGATCGACGGCAGCGTCGAAGTCGTGGCCTATGGTGACGCCGCGGCGATCGACCAGCTCGAGGTGTGGTTGCACGATGGGCCAGCGACGGCCGAGGTGCAGGAGCTGTTTCGCGAGGAGATCGGCGCGCACGACGTGCCGGCGGAGTTCCTTACGAAGTGAGAAGCATCGCGCGCAAGCGCGCTCCCACATGGCTACCATAGGCCTCTTGTGGGAGCGCGCTTGCGCGCGATGCCGTTAGGGCCCCGTAGCGTTCGCCGGCTTCGCGACAAACGTCACCGGCAAGGTCGTGCCATCCGACAGCGTGAACGTCACGACGACCTTGTCGCCCGGCTTCACCGCATGCTTCGGCTCCATCAGCATGACGTGGTAGCCGCCCGGCGCGAACGCGACTTTCCCGTTCGCAGGCACCGGCACCTTGTCGACCATCTCCATGCGGCCCATGCCGGTCTCGGTGCTGCTCTTGTGGATCATGGCGTCGCCGTAGTCGGCGCTGGCCGCGCCCGTCACCGCGACGCCCGTGCCGGACGTGTTCTCCAGCGTGACGTAGCCACCGGCGGGCAGGTTGCCCGGCAGCACGCGGATCCAGGCGTCGCTGGCTTTCACGCTGGTGCTGTCAGCGGCCTGCGTGGCGCCGGCACCCATGGCGAGCAGCGCGGTAAGGATGAAGAGGGACGGCTTCACGGGATCAGGGCTCCATGGAGGTGAGCAGATGCAGGTCGTGGACGATATCGTCCTGCGATGCCGACGGCGTGGCGAGCAGGCGGGCCTTGCCGTTCGCGTCGAAGATATAGATGGCCGAGCTGTGGCTCACTTCGTAATTGCCGTCCGCGCGGTCCGGCTCGCGGGTGAAGGCCGAGCGGTAGCGCTTGGCCAGCGCCTCCACATCCGCCTGTGAACCGACAAGGCCGACCGCGCGTTTGTCGAAAGCATTGACGTAGGTGTGCATGACCTCCGGCGTATCGCGAGCCGGATCCACGCTTACGAAGAGGATACGTACCTTGTCCGCCGGCGCGCCCAGGCGATCCAGCACCACGTGCAGCTGGGTCAGCGTGAGTGGGCACACATCGGGGCAGTGGGTATAGCCGAAGTACATGATCGCGACCTTGCCGCGGTAGTCGGCGCCGGTGACGGCCTTGCCGTTATCGTCGGTCAGGCGGAACTCGAGGTCCGGCAGGTGGCCGGCGACGTCGTTGAGCCGCCATTCCGGCTGCGGTTCGCGCTGGCAGGCAGCAAGCGGGAGCAGGGCGGCGAGGGCGAGCAGGGCCAGGAAGGCCCGGCGGCACGGGGACGGCTTCATGCGACACTCCGGGGATCGATCCGCCGAAGCATACGCCACCCGGTTGCGTGCACGGCATGGCCACCCCTGGGAAACGCCTGAATGCGACAACCTGTCAGTACCACCACCGCGCTACTCACGGGCCTGGCGGGTGCCAGCGCCGTGGTGTTCGGTGCCTTCGGCGCCCATGCCCTGCGCGGCCACCTCGATGATGCGGCGCTGGCGACGTGGCACACCGGCGTCGAGTACCACTTCTGGCATGCGCTGGCGTTATTTGCCGGTGTGCTCGGACTACCCGCGGGGCGCGCCCGGAACACGGCGCTGCTGTTGTTCAGCGCGGGCATCGTGCTGTTCTCGGGGAGCCTGTACGCGCTGGCGCTGGGCGCGCCGCGCTGGGTCGGCGCGATCACGCCGCTAGGCGGCGTGGCTTTCATCGTCGGCTGGATCGCTGCGGCGATGGCGCTCAGAAAAATCGCAGCCACATCGCCGTAGGAGCCCACCCTGTGGGCGACATCTTTCGCGATGCCGCCGCAGGTCCAGTTGCTTTTTCGCGAACGGCACCGCCTACGGGGTGGGCTCCTACGCGATCGCGCGCAAGCGCGCTCCCACAAGTGCCGGGGGGTCAGTCTTCCGGGTCTTCGACTGGCTCGACCTTGCCAGCTTTCATCCGCCCCGAGCGCCGTAGCGCATCGCGCAACACGTATTCGATCTGCGCGTTCACCGAGCGCAACTCGTCGTCGGACCATTTCTGCATGGCCTCGAGGACGGCTGCGCTGATGCGCAGCGGGTAGGCTTTTTTCTCCGCCGCCACGCGTCAGCTATACAGCGACCCGGTGTTCACCACCGGCTGCGTCGAGCGGTCGCCGCAAAGCACGACCAGCAGGTTGGACACCATGGCGGCCTTGCGCTCTTCATCCAGTTCCACCACACCTTGCTCACGCAGCTGCTCAAGGGCCATGGCGACCATGCCGACAGCACCTTCCACGATACGGTTGCGCGCGGCGACGATGGCGCTGGCCTGCTGGCGCTGCAACATCGCCTGGGCGATTTCCTGCGCGTACGCAAGGTGGCTGATGCGCGCCTCGACCACCTGCACGCCGGCCTTCTGCAGGCGAGCCTCGATTTCGCGGCCGAGGTGGTTGTTCACCTCATCGCCATGGCTGCGCAGGGAAGGGCGGCCATCATCGTGGGTGTCGTAAGCGTAGCTCTGCGCCATCTGGCGCAAGGCCGATTCGCTCTGGATCTGCACGAAGTTCTCGTAATCGTTCACGCAGAACACGGCTTCGGCGGTATCCACCACCTGCCAGACGACGATGGCGGCGATCTCGATGGGATTGCCGTCGTTGTCGTTGACCTTCAGCCGGCTGCTTTCGAAGTTGCGCACGCGCAGGCTCACCGGGCGGCGCGAGTAGAACGGGTTGGTCCAGCGCAGGCCCTCGCGGCGCTCCGTGCCGCTGTAGCGGCCGAACAGCTGCATCACCTGGCCCTGGTTGGGCTGGACCTGGAAGAAGCCCTTGGCGAGGAAGGCCAGCAGGCCCAGGAACAGGGCGCCACCGAACGGCATCATCGGCTGCCCGTGCATGTCGGCGCCCTTGAGGATGAAGGCGACGGCGGCGAGGCCGGCCAGGAAAAGGACGACAAGCGACGGAATGCCGGGTAGCGACGCGGCAGGACGTTCGTTCATGGCGATGGGCCCCTTGGGATGTAGGGGCGATGATATCTAAGTGATATCAGTTATTCAATCGGCGCCTGCCGCGCCCTTTCCACCGGAACCGCCCGCGGCGCCAAAGTCGCCGCCCGCTGGCGGCATATCCATGAGTGCCGACGCCGGGGTGGCCCGTTCCATGCGGATGTTGCCCAGCACGCTCATGGAGCGGAAAAAGCGCCACGGGTCGCCGCTGCCGGTACCGAGGGCGATATGGGTGGAATCGAACCGGCGTTCGGCCGAATCGAAGCTCACCCAGCGGTTGCCCAGCCAGGCCTGGGTCCACGCGTGCGGGATGAACACACGCGAGGCGCCGCCGAAGCGGTCCACGTACACGATGCCGGTGACTACGCGAGTCGGGATACCGAGTGACCGGGCCAGCGCGGTCAGTAGCACCGCATGCTCCGTGCAGTCGCCGCGGCGGCTGTTGATCGTCTCGAGCGCCGAGGCATAGCCGACATCCAGGCCCTTCTCGGTGATGTAATCCGACATGAATGAGCGCAGGCGACGCATGCGCTGCAGGTCGCTGGTGGCGTCGCCGACCACGCGTTTCGCCAGCGCGATGACCTCGGGCGCATCGGATTGCACCCAGGGGTTCGGTGCGGTGTCCTCCACGCTTGGGCCGGGCTCGTCACTGCGCGGCACGGCGAAGCCCACATCGACCTGGTAGAGGTCGTCGCCCATCTCGTGGACATGCTGCTCGTCGGTTTCGATGAACGGATTGAGGTGATTGCCGCGCACGCTGATCAGGTAGCGCACCGGTGCGAGCCTCAGGTTCGCCATGGGGCGCGGCGCGCCCACCATGGCCGCGCGCAGCAGGTCGACATCCTGGTCGGGCGCGTTGGCGCAGGTGGCGTCGCAGGCGGCCATTTCCAGGCGAAAACCAAGGAGCGGTGCGATGCCCCGGCGGACATCGCCATGGTCATTCACCCAGATGTCGACGTACTGGGTGTTCTTCGAGCCGGCAAGGGTCTGGCGCAGGTGGTGCAGTGTCTCGCGCCCTTGCGGCAGGTCGATGGTTTCATCGCCCACGACGACGACATCGACCGTGGCGACCTGTTGTTTCACCGGGTCGAAGTTCCGGGTCTGGTAGGTGGTGCCGGGGCGGAAACCCTTGCGGACCATGTTCAGCCGCTGGCCCTCGACGAGCGCCGCGCCCGTCGGCCAGATCAGCAGGTTCACCCTGGACTGGCCGCCGACCGTGTTCGCGACCTGGAACGCGCCGTCGTCGCGGACCTCGCCCTGCACGGAGTTTTCCTGCGAGGACATCGAAGATCTGGCGTAGAAGGCGAGGGGGGTGCCGCCGGAGGACTCGACCGAGCGAACCTCGGTACGCATGGCCAGCGGGGTTTTGATCCGGGTGAGGCGGAAATCCAGGACCTGCGACGTCGTGACCTTGTCCTGGTCCGGCTCGCGTTCGATTTTCAGCTTGCCGACCTTGCGACCGTCCAGCATGACGGTCATCCAGGTTTCCGTGGCCAGCACGCACGCCGGGGCCAGGCACAGCAGTACGGCGAGAACAGCGCGTGAGCGTCTCATGGGCGTACTTCCGGATTGTCGGGGACAGCTGCATCACACCACGTTCACCGCCCGAGTCAAGCCCCCCATTCGTAGGAGGCCCGGACCGCTAGAATGGCGGCTCTCCCGACCGGATCCGACCACCCATGCATACCTTCGGCACGCCCCGCTCCCACAACGCCCTCAAGGTGCTCCTGCTCGGCTCGGGCGAGCTCGGGAAGGAGGTCGCGATCGAGCTGCAGCGGTTCGCCGTGGAGGTCGTCGCGGTGGATCGCTACGCGAACGCGCCGGCCATGCAGGTTGCCCACCGCAGCCACGTCATCGACATGCTCGATGGCGCCGCGCTACGCGCGCTTATCGAAGCGGAAAAGCCGAACCTCGTCGTGCCCGAGATCGAGGCCATCCACACGCCGACGCTGGTTGCGATGGAGCAAGAGGGCCTGAAGGTGATTCCCACCGCGAAGGCTGCGTGGCTGACGATGGATCGCGAAGGCATCCGCCGGCTGGCCGCCGAAGAGCTCGGTCTTCCGACATCCCCTTACCGCTTCTGCGACACGCGCGAAGCCTTCGATGAAGCGATCGCGGCGCTCGGCACCCCGTGCGTCGTGAAGCCGGTGATGAGCTCCTCGGGCAAGGGCCAGAGCGTGGTGCGCACGCCCGCCGACGCCGACCATGCATGGGACTACGCGCAGTCCGGTGGCCGCGCGGGCAAGGGGCGCGTCATCGTCGAAGGCTTCATCGATTTCGACTACGAGATCACCTTGCTCACCGTGCGCCACCGCGATGGCGTGTCGTTCTGCGCGCCGATCGGCCACCGCCAGGAAGACGGCGACTACCGCGAATCGTGGCAGCCACAGCCGATGAGCGATGCCGCACGCGCGGCCGCGGAGCACCAGGCCGATGCGATCACCGCCGCCCTTGGCGGCTGGGGCGTGTTCGGCGTGGAGTTCTTCGTGCGCGGCGATGAAGTGATCTTCTCCGAGGTCAGCCCGCGCCCGCACGATACCGGCCTGGTCACGCTCATCTCGCAGGATCTTTCCGAGTTCGCCCTGCATGCGCGCGCCATCCTCGGCTTGCCCGTGCCGGAGATCCACATGTTCGCCGCCGCCGCCTCCTGCGCCGTGCTGGTCGAAGGGGAGGGCCATGCGCCGACCTACCACGGCATCGCCGAGGCACTGGCCGAGACCGGCACGATGTTGCGGATCTTCGGCAAGCCGGAAGTGCGCGGCCGCCGGCGCATGGCGGTCACGCTGGCCCGGGCCTCGACGGTGGACGAGGCGCTGGAAAAAGCGAAGCGGGCGGCCAGCCGCATCCGCGTCGAGCTTTAAGCGCCTACAACGTCCGTTCACGCCCGAATGCTAAGCTGGCCCGCTCCTATGGACGATGCATGGCCATGAGCGGACGCCGCGACCCCCACGAACGCACCGAGCCGACGCTCGGTCGCCTGGATGACCTGGACAAGCCGGCGCCGCCGGTGGACGACGGCTTGCCGCACATCGTCGTCGACGAACGCCGTCCGGGCGGGGCCATGCCGCCGCCGCGCTCGCGTAACCCGCAGGGGCCGCGCAAGCGCGGCTGGCTGATCCCGGTCCTGGTGCTCGCCCTGATCGGCGTCGCGACCGCGCTATACCTGCAGCAGGATCGCCTGCGTAATCTGGTGCCAAGCACCGAGCTCAACGACACCCTGTCCCAGGCCAATGCGGCGCTCGATGCCGGCAAGCTCGACGGCACGCAGGGTGATAGCGCGCGCGAACTGTTCGAGAAGGCGCGTGACCAGCAGCCGGACAGCGACCAGGCGCGCGATGGCCTGCGCCGCGTGGGCCAGGCGGAAATCAGCCGGGCGGATGCGGCGCTGACGGCCGGCCACCTCGACGAGGCCGAGGCCGCGCTCAACGTGGCGCGTGAGCTGCTCGGCGGGGGCAACGATGTCGAACAGCTCTCACAGCGGCTGTCGCAGGCGCGGAATCCGCAGCAGCAGACCGACTCCCTCGTGGAGCGCGCCCAGCAGGCCCTGGCCGCGGGCAAGCTCGATGGCGACGACGGCGCGGGTCCCCTCTATCGCCGCGTGCTCGATGCCGACCGGAACAACGCCGTGGCCGCACGCGGCCTGGACAAGGTCGGCGACGGTCTCGCCGCGCAGGCCCGGCAGGCGATTTCCGATAACGACCGCGCGAAGGCCAATGCCATCGTCGACCGCATCGCGATCCTCGTGCCCGGCTATGGCGACCTGCCGTCGCTGCGCGCCGCGCTCGCGGAGAACCGCAAGCAGGATGACCAGGCGGTGGCCACGCTGGTACAGCAGGGCAACGAGGCCATGCGCGCCGGCCGGTTCACCGGGGAAGGCGATGACAATGCCCTGGCCCGGTTCCGGGCGGCACTGGCGGCGGATCCGGACAACGCCGATGCGAAGGCCGGTCTCGGCCAGGTCGCGCAGGCGCTGATCGTCCAGGCCAACGCGGCGATCGACAGCGAAGACGACGACCAGGCCAATCGCCTGCTCGACCAGGCGGCGAAGCTCGCGCCGAAGTCCGCCGAACTCGCCGCCGCGCGCGCACGCATCGCGGGCGGCGGCAAGTCATCGGCGCCGGCCTCCGCCGGTGGCGGCAATCGCCTGCCGGTCGCGGGCGATGACACGCCGGCCGAAGCGTCCATGGCGGTGAGCCCCGAACAGAAGGCCCGCGTCAACGCGCTGGTCCGCCGTGCGCAGCAGGCCGCCGCGCGCGGCGACATCATGGACCCCCCGGGCGATAGTGCGTACGACCTCTACCGCAACGCGCTTTCGATCGACGGCAACGATGCCTCGGCGCGTGCCGGCCTGCAGGGGCTGCCAGGCCAGGTGGAGACGCAGATGCAGCAGGCCGTCGCGAACGGGAACGTGCGCCGTGCGGAAGACCTGTACGCCACGCTCTCGGACCTCGCGCCTGGCGATGCCGCGCAGGGCGACCTGCGCCACAAGCTTGGCAGCGCATGGATTGATAACGCCGTGCAGCGCGCCGCACAGGGTGATCGCCAGGGCGCCTTCCAGTCGCTGGACCGCGCGCGCCGTTACGCGCCCGACGATCCGCGCCTGCAGAGCACCTACGAACGGATCGCGACGGGCCGCTGACCGGGCATGAAGGTTTTCGTTATCGGCGCCACCAGCCAGATCGGTCGCTTCCTGCTACCCCGACTTGAAGCCGCGGACGTCGCGTGGATTGGCCTGAGCCGGTCGGCAACCGAGGGGGACCCGCACTGGCTGCGCGGTGGGCTCCCCGACGCGATGCCGCCGATGCCGCCGGTCACTGCCATCCTTTCGACCGGGCCGCTGGATCACCTCGCCACATGGCTGGCGCACACGCGGCTGGAGGGGACGCCGCACATCATCGCGACGTCGTCGATGAGTGCGGAATCCAAGCGTGAATCGCAGGTGCCGCACGAGCGTGAACTCGCCTCGCGCCTGCGTGCTGCCGAGACGCGGCTCATCGCGACGTGTGCATCGCGTGGAATGCCCTGGACGCTGTTCCGGCCGACGCTGGTCTACGGCATCGGCATGGACCAGAGCATCACCCCCATCGTCCGCGCCGCGATACGGCGCCGGGTGTTTCCCATTCCCGCCGCGCGCGGACTGCGCCAGCCGGTCCATGCGGACGACATCGCGGCGGCGTTCGTGGCTGCGCTGGTCAACGCGCGGGCCCGGGGCAAGACCTTCCCGATCGGGGGTGGCGAACGTCTCAGCGTGGCCGAGATGTACCGCCGAGCCCGCCGGAGCGCAGGTTCGATCACCGTGCCCGCGCCGGTACCACGGATGGCCCTCGCACTGGCAGCGGCCTGCCGCCCGGATCTTCGCGGTGCGCTGGAGCGGCTCGATAGCGACCTGATCGCCGACAATACCGAGCTGGAATCGGTGCTCGACGTGCATCCACGCCCGTTCCGACCCGACCCCGCCACCTGGAGCGACGGCCCCTAGCCATCGCCTTGCCCCTTTCCGTTCAGATGTCCGCCGGGATCGTGCCCCTATCATCCGGTGACGTCCCTTTCCCCAGGATCCTCCCGCGTTGGCATTCCTGCACCGTCTCGGTTCCCTCCTGCGCGCCAGCTGGCCGTGGCTGCGTATTCCCTTCTGGCTCGTCATGGGCCTGCTGTTCGGGTTCCTGCTGCCGTACACGCTGATCCTCAATGCACGCCTGCAGGATCGTTTCAACGACCTGGTGTTCGCGGTGCCGACGCGCGTCTACGCGCGCCCGTTGCTGCTCGAACCGGGCAGGGCGATGTCGCCGGCCGCGCTGGAACTGGAACTGACCTTCGCGGGCTACACGGCTGACGGCGCCGGCAAGGTCCAGGGTAGCTATTCGAAGAACGGCTCGCGCTTCATCATCAACTCGCGCGGCTACGCGGGCCCGGATGGCGGGGAGCTCGCCCACCGCCTGCGCGTCGCACTAGCCGATGGGCAGATCGCGTCCGTCGTCGATGACGCGAATGGCAAGCCGATCAAGGCGATCCACCTCGACCCGGCGCGCATCGCCACCTTCTACGGCGCTGAGCAGGAAGAGCGCCGCATCGTGCGCCTGGAGAACGTGCCGCCGCTGCTGGTGCAGGGCCTGCAGGCCGTCGAAGATCGCGACTTCAACCACCACATCGGCCTGGATTTCTCGGCGATCGCGCGCGCGAGCTTCGCGAACATCCGCGCCGGCCACACCGTGCAGGGCGGTTCGACGCTCACGCAGCAGCTGGTACGCAACCTCTTCCTCGATCGGAGCCAGAACTACCTGCGCAAGGTCAACGAGGCGATCCTGTCCTTGCTGATGGAGGCGCATTACCCCAAGCACCGCATCCTCGAGGCGTATGTCAACGAGGTCTTTCTCGGCCAGCAGGGCAACCAGGCCGTGCATGGTTTCGCCGCCGGCGCGGAGTTCTTCTTCGGCCGCCGGATGGAGGAACTGCGCCCGCAGGAGATCGCGTTGCTTATCGGCCTGGTGAAGGGCCCGAGTTATTACGACCCGCGCCGTTATCCGGAGCGGGCCCTGCAACGGCGTAACCTGGTGCTGCAGCAGTTCAACGAGACCGGGCTGATCGATGAGGCCGCCATGAAGGCGGCGCAGGCCGCGCCGCTCGGCATCGCCGCCAACGCCCAGCTGCCGCATAACCGCTTCCCGGCATTCATGCAGCTCGTGCGCTCGCAGGTGCAGGCGGACTTCGACGAAGACGCGCTGCGCAACGGCAGCCTCAGCATCTTCACCACGCTTGACCCGGCGGCGCAGCTCTACACGGAGCAGGCGATCCTCACGACCACCAAGGCGCTGGGCAAGCGCGGCGCCGCGGCGCAGGCCGCCGCCGTTGTCACCGATACCACCGATGGCAGCGTGCTCGCCGTGGTCGGCTCGCGCGAGCCCGGCGAGCAGGGCTTCAACCGTGCCCTGGATGCGCGCCGTTCGATCGGTTCGCTGGTCAAGCCGTTCGTCTACCTGGTCGCGCTGTCGCAGCCCTCGAAATGGTCGCTGGCCTCCACGCTGGATGACTCACCGATCAGCATGCGCCAGCCGGATGGCACGCTGTGGACGCCGCAGAACGATGACCACCAGATCCACGGCCAGGTGCCGATGCTGGATGCGCTGGTGCATTCGTGGAACCTGGCCACGGTGAATCTCGGCCTCCAGGTCGGCCTGCCGCGCATCAAGGGCTTCCTGGAATCGTTCGGTCTGGAAGGCGTGAACCCGAGCCCCTCGCTGCTGCTCGGCGCGGTGGACCTCTCCCCGCTGCAGGTGGCGCAGATGTACGAGTACATCGCCGCCGATGGCCATGCGCTGCCGCTGGTCTCGGTGCGCGGCGTCATGGACAGCAAGGGCCAGGCGATCAAGCGCTATGACGTGAAGACGGGCGAGGGTGAGTACCAGCAGCCGACCCGCCTGGTCCGCTGGGCCATGCAGCAGGTGGTGACCCGGGGCACGGCCGCCGCGATCGGCAACTCCAGCCTTGGCTCACTCCACGCTGCCGGCAAGACCGGTACCAGTGACAGCCAGCGCGATAGCTGGTTCGCGGGGTTCACCGGTGAGCACCTCGCCGTGGTCTGGATGGGCCGTGACGACAACAAGCCCACGGGCCTGTATGGCGCCACCGGCAGCATGCGAGTGTGGCAGGAGCTGTTCCGCAAGCTACCCACCCAGCCGCTGGCCGCACAACCCGGTGAGGGACTGGACCTGGCCTGGATCAATACGCAGACCGGCAAGCGCACCGACCCCTCGTGTGAAGGCGCGCGGCAGTTCCCGTTCATCGATGGCTATGTGCCGGAAGAAGAGCAGGGCTGTTTCTGGCAGCAATTCAAGGGTATGTTCGGCGGCGGCGACAACAGCCAGCCACCGGCCGAGCCGCCCGCTCCCAGTAATCCTACGGATTGACCATGCTTCGTCTTCGTTATGCCGCCCTAACCGCCGCCGTGCTCGTCGCCGCGTGCAGCCAGCCCGCCCCGCCGCAGGCCACCCGTCCCACCGCACCCACCTACGACATCGTCGCGCAGATCCGCGCCGCCGGTGAGCGCGAGAAGTCCGCGATCGAAGTGGCGCCCCTGCGCGACCCGGGCGTGAAGGGCCTGGAGCAGGCCGCCCAGACCGATGAACGCGCCGGCAAGTACGACGATGCCGATGCCAAGCTCCTCCACGCCCTGAAGCTGGCGCCTGAGGCCCCGGAACTGATCCAGGACCGCGCGGAGATCGCGGTGCGCAAGCAGGATTACGCCACGGCTGAGAAGCTGGCGAAGCAGTCGTACGAGATGGGCCCCAAGTCGGGCAGCCTCTGCGCGCGCAACCAGCAGACCATCTATGAGATGCGCATGCAGGCCGGTGACCAGCCCGGCGCCATGGCCGCCCGCGCCGAGCTGGGCAAGTGCCACATCGCCGGCCCGAACCGGTTCTGATGAACCCGTGGGAGCGCGCTTGCGCGCGATGAGGGTGCCGCAAGCCCCATCGCGCGCAAGCGCGCTCCCACAACGTCTGGTCTGCGGTTAGCCGCCGCGGATCTTCCGGCCGTGCGCATGCACGGTATCGACCAACACCTTCACGTTCTCCGGGTCCACTTCCGGCGTGATGCCGTGGCCCAGGTTGAAGATGTGGCCGGGGTGGTCGCCGAAGGCATCCAGCACCGCGCGGGCTTCGCGAGCAACGATTTCGGGTGAAGCGCGCAGCACCGCGGGATCCAGGTTGCCCTGCAGCGCCACCTGGTCGCCCACGCGCTGGCGCGCCTCGCCGATATCGATGGTCCAGTCGACGCCGAGGCCATCGCAGCCGGTATCGGCAAGCGCCTCGAGCTGGCCGCTGGCCCCCTTTGAGAACAGGATGACGGGGATATCGCGGCAGTCCGGGTCGGCCTTCAGCGCATCGACGACCTGCGCCATGTAGTGCAGCGAGAACTCACGGAACGGCGCCGGGCCCAGCAGGCCACCCCAGGTGTCGAACACCATCAGTGCCTGCGCGCCAGCGCGAGCCTGGGCCATGAGGTAGGCGGCGACGGAGCGCGCGATGGTATCGAGCAGCTTGTGGGCCAGCGCCGGCTCGTTCCAGGCGAGCGCCTTCACCCGCGCGAAGTCGCGCGAGCCTTCGCCTTCCACCATGTAGCAGGCGAGGGTCCACGGGCTGCCGGAGAAGCCGATGAGCGGCACGCGGCCGCCGAGTTCCTTGCGGATGAGGCGCACCGCGTCCATCACGTAGCGCAGTTCGCCATCCATGTCGGGCACGGCCAGCGCGTGGATGGCGGCGGCGTCGCGCACGGGCCTCGCGAAGCGCGGGCCTTCGCCCGCTTCGAACGACAGGCCAAGGCCCATCGCATCGGGAATGGTGAGGATATCGGAGAACAGGATCGCCGCATCCAGCTCGAAGCGCTCGAGCGGCTGCAGGGTGACTTCACAGGCGTATTCCGGGTTCGTGGCCAGGCCCATGAAGCTGCCGGCGCGCGCACGGGTCTCGCGGTATTCCGGCAGGTACCGGCCTGCCTGGCGCATCACCCAGATCGGCGTGGTGTCGGTGTGCTGGCGGCGCAGTGCGCGGAGGAAGAGGTCGTTGCGGAGTTCATCAGCGGCCATGCGCCGACTCCTGTCCCTGGCTGAACATGACTTTGAAACCTTTCTTGATCTGGGCGTCGCGTGCTTTTTCGAAGGCGGCGAGTGCGGCGTCGCGCTCCAGGTAGACATCGCGCTTGAGCGAGGCCTTGCCACCCTGGGTGCCGCTCTCGCGGTACAGGGTCCAGCCGCCGAGCAGGTCCTGCTCCAGCGTGATCTGGACGTAGCGGGGCGCTTCGCCGCCCGCCGCGGGCATGGTTTGCATGTAAATCCGCATCGCACCAACCTGGGATAACGCGTGAACCCGTCATTCTAAGCGATTCGTGGCCTGCACTTGTGGGACCGCGCTTTGGGAGCCGGCTGTGGGAGCGTGCTGTGGGAGCGTGCTTGCACGCGATGGGTGTTCGCGCAATCGCCCGATCGCGCGCAAGCGCGCTCCCACAGGGGCTGCAAGGGCTGCAAGGGCTCCGGGGGCTCAGGGGCCCGTGAGGACGCCCAGCACATCTTCGTCAGCCACGCCCGGTACGATCTCGGCCTTGCCTACGCCGCGCCACAGGATCAGGCGCAGCGTTCCGGCGGTGTTCTTCTTGTCCAGGCGTATCAGGTCGAGGATGCGGCTGGCTTCGTGCGCCCGCGAGGGCTCGGTGGGGAGGCCGAGGCGGGTGAGCAGGGCCAGCAGGCGCTGCGTATCGGCATCGCTGGCCATGCCCAGCCGTGCGGAGAGCCGTGCCGCCAGCACCATGCCGATGGCGACGCCTTCGCCGTGCAGGATCTCGCTGTACTGGCCGGCCGTTTCGAGCGCATGGCCGAAGGTGTGGCCCAGGTTGAGCAACGCACGCTCGCCTTGCTCGGTTTCGTCACGTGCGACGACGCCCGCCTTGTACCGGCATTTGCGTGCAATCGCTTCGATCAGCACGGCGGGTTCGCGTGCTGCCAGGGCATCGGCATTCGCTTCGAGCCAGGCAAAAAACGGCTCATCGCCGATGGCGGCGCCCTTGACGATCTCGGCCACGCCGGCGAGGTATTCGCGCTGCGGAAGCGTGCGTAGCACGTCGATATCCGCCACCACCGCGCGCGGCTGGTGGAACGCGCCGACCAGGTTCTTGCCCGCGGGCAGGTTCACGCCGGTCTTGCCGCCGACCGACGAATCGACCATCGAGAGAAGGGTCGTCGGCACCTGGATGAAATCGATGCCGCGCATCCAGCACGCCGCGGCGAAACCGGCGAGGTCGCCGACCACGCCACCACCCAGGGCGATGACGCAGGCATCGCGCGTGGCGCCGAGCGCCGCCAGCGCGTCGAGCACCTTGCCGACGTTCGCGAACGTCTTGTGCGTCTCGCCATCATCGAGCAGCCAGTGGGCATGGCGAAGGCCGTCCAGCCCTTGCTCCAGCGCCTTGAGGTACAGCGGCGCGACCGTCGTATTGCTGACCACGAGCACGTGCCGGCCGCGGATGCGAGCGCGCCAGCGTGCGCTGTCGGCGATCAGGCCCGGGCCGATCCAGACCGGGTATTCGCGGCCCGCGAGTTCGACATCGACGGTTTGCATCAGGCGCGCCTCCAGTGGCGATCGAGCAGCGCGACCGCGCGGGGCAGGGCATCGTCCACGCTTTCGTGGCAGCCGCGGAAAATGAGGTCGGCGACCTCTTCGTACACGTGGTTGCGCGCGTCGGCCAGCGATTCGAGGCGGCCGCGGCGGTCGTCGCCGGCGATCATCGGGCGAGCCGTGTCGTGCTGCAGGCGGTCGAACTGTTCGTCCACCTCCACGGCCAGCATCAGCACCGTGCCGCGGGTCATCAGCGTTTCGCGGTTCACCCCGGCCATGACCGCGCCGGCTCCCGTGGCCAGCACGATGCCCTGGTGGAGGCTAAACTCGTCGAGGTGCGCGGTCTCCCGCGCGCGAAAGGTAGCCTCGCCCTGCGTTTCGAACATGTGCGCGATCGTGACGCCGTAGCGTTTCTCGATCTCGACATCCAGGTCGACGAAGGGCAGGCCGTAGTGCGCCGCGAGGCGCTGGCCGATCGTGGTCTTGCCGGCACCCGTGGGGCCGACCAGGAACAGGTTGGGCGAAGGATTCATCGCTCCCATGCTAGCAACAAGCCAGACACCCATGCATGCCACCGTGCTCATCGCGGGCGCCGGCGACGTCGGCCTGCGCGCCGCGCGGCGTTTCGCCGCGCTCGGTCACCCGGTGCTGGCGCTGCGCCGCCACCCGCCAGGGGAGGCGCCGGAGGGCGTCGCCTGGGTACGTGGCGACCTGACCGACCCGGCGACGCTGCGGGGCCTTCCCGAGGTGGCGACCGTGGTGTTCGCGCCTACGCCGGCGGCGCGCGACGAGGCGGCGTACCGTGCGGTGTTCGTCGACGGCCTGCGGCATCTGCTTGAAGCCTTGCCGGCACCGCCGTCGCGCACGGTATTCGCGTCGTCATCCGCGGTATATGGCGAGCATGCCGGCGCCTGGGTCGATGAAACGACGCCGACGGACCCACCGGGCTTCAACGGCCGCGTGCTGGTCGAAGCCGAGGACTCGCTGGCCGCGGCCGGCGTGGGCGGGATCACCGTCCGCCTCGCCGGGCTCTACGGCCCGGGGCGTACGCAGTTGCTCGACCGCCTGCGCGAAGGCAAGGCGGCCGCGCCGCGCGGGCAGGGCGTGTACGCGAACCGGATTCACGTCGACGACGCCGCCGCCGCACTGGTGCACGTGGCGCGGCTCGAGCATCCCGCCGGCATCTACATCGGGGTCGACGACACGCCGTTGCCGATCGACGAGCTGTACGCACACCTCGCGAAGCTGGTGGGTGGCCCGCCGCCAGCGGACGGCCCTGCTCCCGCGGGCGTGGGCAACAAACGCCTCAGCAACGCCCGCCTGCGCGAAAGCGGCTTCCGCTGCACCTGGCCCGACGCCCGCCAGGGCTACGAATCCCTGCTGTAGGTACGCGTCGTGGGAGCGCGCTTGCGCGCGATGGGTGCTCGCGGCAAGGCCTATCGCGCGCAAGCGCGCTCCCACAGAGGTTCGGCCCTAAATGCGGGGGATGCGCTGGTCATCCAGTAAGACCACGACATCCGCCTTCGCCGGCAACGTGGCCAGCGCATGCCGGCTCAGGCGTTCGTAATGCTGGAGGAAGCGCGCCAGCGCGGCGGCATCCATGGCGCGGGGTTCGCCGCGCTCGCGCAGGGGCTGCTCGGCCTCATCGCGCCAGCGTGCCACCACATCCCACCCCGGGGCCTGCAGCACGACCAAGGCATGTAACGCGCGCCACAGCGGCAGGTAGCCGCGGAGCTGCGCGTTCACCAACCGGCGCCAGCGACCGTCCGCATCCTCGTCACGCTCCAGGGCGTTCACAGGTGCGGCCAGCGCCGCTTCGTCCTGCGGTTCGACACCCAGGCACCAGCCTTCGAGCACCACCAGCTTCGGCACCTCGGCCTCGGTGGGCCACAGGGCCTCGGCGTAACGATCGTCCTGGCCTTTGTCGAAGCGGGGCACCGGCACGGGCCGTTCGGGCGAAGCTTTCGCCAGCGCATCCAGCGTGGAGATCAGCAGCGCAAGGTCGTGCGTGCCCGGCACGCCACGCGTGCGCAGGAGCGGGTGCACCTCGCGGGCGAGCCGCAGGCGCTCGTCGCGCGACAAGTAGGCGTCATCCAGCGAGAGCGTCACGGCGCCCCAGCCGCGTGCCGCGGCGGCCTGGATCAGTTCCGCGCCGAGGGTGCTCTTGCCGCTGCCCTGCAGGCCCGAAATGCCCAGCAGGAAGGGCCCTTCGGCCCGCTCGATGGCCGCGGCGAAACGCCCCAGGACGCGCTCCGCGAGCGTGCTAGCATCGTTCGATTCCATGGTGCACGAGCATACCCCACCCTCATGCTGACCCCAGAGATCCTCACCACCTTCCGCGGCCTGCTCGACGAGGCGAAAGCCAGCGGCGACCGCGAACCGACGGCCATGAACCTCGCCACGGCGGACGGCACCGGCCGCGTGCATTCACGCATCGTGCTGTTGAAGGCGATCGACGAGCACGGCCTGCAGTTCTTCACCAACTACGAGAGCGACAAGGCCGCGCAGATCGCCGCGCACGACCAGGTCGCGCTGTGCTTCCACTGGAAGGACATCCGCGAAGGCATCCAGGTGCGCTTCGAAGGCCGCGCCACGAAGACCTCGGCGGCGATCTCCGATGCGTACTTCGCCAGCCGCCCGCGTGGCAGCCAGATCGGCGCGTGGGCCTCGAAGCAGAGCCAGGAGCTGCCCGACCGGCAGACCTTCGAGGACCGTGTCGCGCACTTCGAAAAGGAGTTCGAGGGCCGCGACGTGCCGCGCCCGGCGCACTGGGGTGGCTACGTGGTCTCGCCCGACCGCATCGAGTTCTGGTACGGCGCAACCTTCCGCCTGCACGAACGCATCGTGCACAGCGACCACGGTACAAGCTGGACCACCCGCCTGCTTTATCCCTGAGGTCGCCATGAGCCGTGCCCAGCCCGTGCAGCACATCGCCCAGACCACCTTCACCGTGCATACCCGCGGCCGCTCGCTCAGTGAAGTGACCGATCGGATAGCCGAGGCAGTGGCGGCCAGCGGTGTCGGCACCGGGCTGGCCAATGTGTTCGTCCAGCACACCAGCGCGTCGCTGCTCATCGGCGAGAACGCCGACCCCACCGTAGTAGCGGACCTCGAGCGCTTCTTCGCCCGCCTGGTGCCGGATGGCGATCCGCTGTTCCGCCACCAGGACGAGGGCCCGGACGACATGCCCGCGCATGTCCGCTCGGTGCTGACCGGCGTATCGCTCTCGCTGCCCGTGCACGGCGGCAAGCCGCTGCTGGGCACGTGGCAGGGTGTGTTCCTCTACGAGCACCGGCACGAAGCGCATCAGCGCAAGATCACCGTGACCATCACGGGGCACTGACAAAAAGGAGCCCGCCCGCCGTGGTGGCCACCGGGGGTGGTGGTGGGCCATACATGTCCATAGCGCGGCGGGCGGGGTAAACGCTCGCCTGCATCGTCGCGCGTGGCGCACCCGGGCGCATCAGTACATCTACGGCACGCGGGTGCCGGTGAACCCCTTAAAACAGCAGGCCGAGGTCCTCGGCGCGGCGCACCAGCTCCAGCGTGCTGTGCACGTCCAGGATCTGCATGATGCTGTACTTGTGCGCCTCCACCGTCCGCACGGACAGGCCCAGCCGCTCCGCGATCTGGCGCGAACGAAGGCCCGCGCCGACGAGGCGTAGCACCTCCAGCTGCTTGGGCGTGAGTTCCTGCAGGCTGAACGTCTTTGCGTGCAGCACCTGTGTCCCCAGCGAAGGGGTGACATAGGTGGATCCGGCAAACACATGGCGCAGCGCCGTGAGCAACTCTTCCCCCGCCGATACCTTGAGCACGTAGCCGTTCGCGCCCGCCCGCATGGCGGTGGCCGCCAGCGCCGGCTCCGCATGCATGGTCAGGAAAACGAACGGGGTGTTGTTGCCTTCGGCACGCAGCGTCTTCAGCACATCCAGGCCGCTGCCGCCGGGCATGTTCACGTCGGAGAGGATCAGGTCAGGCTTCTTGCTGTGGACCAGGTCGAGCAGGCCGGGGCCATCCTGCGATATCGCGACGAGCTCGCACGTGCCCGCGAGCAGGCGCTCGATGCCTTCGGCCACCATGCGGTGGTCGTCGGCGTACACGACGCGTGGAAGATTGGCGGTCGTCATGGCGGATCCAGCGGTATATGCATCCATAGGTCCACGCCCTTGCCGGGTGCGCTGCGCAGTTCAAAGCGGCCGCCGAGGAGCTTGGCGCGTTCATTCATGCTGATCAAGCCGAGCCCGGGCCGGGCGTGTTCACTTTCGGCCGGATCGAAGCCGCGGCCGTTGTCGAAGATCCACAGGGAGGCGCCGTCCACGTCCACCGACGCCTTCACGGTGAGGCGCGTCGCGCCGGCGTGGCGGAGGGCGTTCGCGATGGCTTCCTGGGTGACGCGGTAAAAGCACAGCGCGACGTCATGCGACAGGCGGTCCACGCCGCGGTCCGCGATCAGCACGATTTCCAGCGAGCTCGCGCGCCGCGGCGCGCTGCACAGGGTCTCCAGTGCGTCGCGCAGGCCGGCATGTTCCAGCACGCTCGGGTGCAGTTGCCGGGAGAGCTGGCGGACATCCTCGGAAAGCGAGACCAGCAGTTCGCGCAGGTGGTTGACCTCGCCATGCAGGGCGGGATCGACCTGGCGGCGCAGCGCCGACAAGCCGATGGAGGAGGCGGCCAGGCGCTGGTTGATGTCATCGTGCAGGTCGCGCGCGAGACGGGCGCGTTCCTGCTCCTGGGTCGCGATGAGCCGGCCAGCGAGCTCACGCAGGTCTTCGTGCGCGCGGCCCAGGGCGCGCCGGCTCGCGTAGCGCTGCTCGACCACCACCGACAGGATCAGCGCGCACAGCGCGGCCAGCAGGCTCCAAAGCTGCACGGCCAGCGTGCTGTTGGGCGCGGTGTCGGCGATGTAGGGCCCGTACCCGTGCACGCTGAGGTGCGCTGCGAGCAAGGCGATGATGAAGATGGTCACCGCGCTGCCCGACATCTGCGTGCGCACGATGGCGAAGATCACGACCGGTGCCGGCGCGAGGCACATCACCGGCACGAGGCCCGGGCGGTCGCCGAGCGTGTACCAGAGCACGCCGAGGGCGGTGAGCCCGAGCGCCATCAGCACGATGAAGGTAACGGACAATGTGCCGGGCTGGCGCACCGCGGCATCGGGATTGCGCAGGGTGAGCCAGACGGGGAGATACAGCACGTATCCCAGCGAATGGGCCATGGCGATATTCGCCCAGTCGCTCAGTACCGTGCCGCGAAACGCGGTGAAGCGGCTCGCGTACTCGACCAGGGCCGCGGAAAGCGCGGGGAGGGCGGTTACGACCACCACCACGAGGGTGGCCAGCCGGGCGAAGTCATCGAGGTGGGCTAGCGCGGCGGGCATCTGCCGTAGCAGCCACGCGGCGAGGGGCACGAGGAGCAGGGCGGAGGCGATGACCAGTGCGGTGTCGCCCGCCGGCAGCCCGAAGGCGACGCCGGTGGCGAACAGGCCCAGGAAGGCGCTGATTGCCAGGAGCGGCCAGCGGCGAACATCGTTCGCAAGCAATGCGCCAAGCAGGACGGCGCCGGGAAACCAGACGATATGCGTGCCGTACTGGTGGTTCCACAGGGCAGCCGAGAGCACCTGGGCGACGCTGACACCCGCAAATACGCCGCCGCACCACACCGTGGGGCTTCGTGACGAGTACGCCGGGTTGTCCGCCACGGTGCCTCCCGCGTCGCCGATACCTGCCTTGTCGGGACGGCCTGCGGTGAAGCCGGGGACGACCCCCTCGGCGTCCCGCGACGACTATACGGTGCGGCACGTGCGCGAAACGGCTGGAAAGCGTGATCCATATCACACTTTCACATAAGTGAAGATCTGTTTTGCCGATTCCGCGCTACGTCCAACCGGGTTATGGGCTACCAGCTGTTGTCGTCGGATGATCCGCCGTCGTCCGAGGACGAGCCGCTATCCCAGGAACTATCGTCGTTGCCCATGTCGATAGGGTCATCGCGCAGGTCGTTGTAGGCATCCGATGAAGGGTCGCGCGTGTTGTCCGCACCCGGCGTGGGGCCGAGGCCACCGCCAAATGCCCCGGCGTCCCGCGGCGTCTCACTCGTGTTGTGGGAGCGGAGGGCCTCGTCGAGCAGGACACCCGCCGCCAGGCCACCCACGCCAGCGGCGATCGTCGAGCCCATGCCCGAGGAGGGCGGCGGGGCATAACCGGGATAGCCGCCCGGGGCCCCGTTGTAGCCCGAGGGGCCGTTGTAAGGGCCGCCCTGCTGCGGCGGGGGCACCGAGCCGTAGCCCTGGTAGCCGGCAGGCTCCGGGCGGCGACGGCGCGACCAGACGAAGGCGATGCCGCCGATCACCGCGACGATCAGGAGGATGCCACCCACGTTCAGGCCGCTACCCGCGCGGGCCGGCACGGGTGTAAGGGCAGGAGTGCTTGCCGGGTGCTGCGGCGCATAACGCACGGGCGTGGACCCACGGTCGGCCTGTGCGAGCGCCAGCGCCTGGCTCAGCTTCTGCTGGAAGGCCTGGAACTTCGCTGGGTCCGTGAACCGCGTGCTGGGATCGAGCACGGCGGCCTTGTTGGCCTCGGCCTGCGCTTCGCCGATGTTGCCCTCGTGCGCGAGGACCTCGGCGAGCACGTAATGGGCCTTGGCGCTCTTCGGGTGCTCCGTGATGGCCTCGCGCAACGCGGCTTCCGCCGCCGGGTAATCGCCGCGGGCGATGAGCGCCTGCACATCCTTCGGCGAATCCGCTGCGCTGGCGGCCGCCGAGGCGACGAGCAGGATCAGGGAAAGCAACAGCTTCTGCATGGGTGGGTTCCTGCTCCAGGGGTGCGGTGGTGGGGACCACCGCGGACACCCACACTCTGGGGCGGCGCAAGGAAGCCTTCAAGAGACATCTGTCACGCGGCGCGGGGCAGGTTTTTACGAGTTAACCATCGGTTTAGGCGTGGCGGGCCGCCCAGCCGTGGATAATCCGGACGAGTTCCGCCAGGCCGTCGGTCAGGGCCGCCGGCCCCGGCTGCAGGATCAGCGGCGACTTCACCTCGTGCAGCTCACCGTCACGCACCGCGGGGACGTTCCCCCATCCCGCGCGCGCCGCCACCTGCTCGGGACGGAAGCGCTTGCCACACCACGAGCCGATGATCACATCGGGTGCCGTGGCGATGATTTCGGCAGGGTCGGCGATGATCCGGTCTTTCGCCAGCGAGTGCACGGCACGATGCGGCAGCGCCTCGTTGCCACCCGCGATGCCGATCAGCTCCGAGACCCAGCGAATGCCCGAGATTAGCGGCTCATCCCATTCCTCGAAGTAAACCGTCGGCCGGCGCGCGAGCCGCGCCGAGCTTTCGCGCACGGTATCGAGGCCTCGCTCGAGGTCATCGGCGAGCGTGTTGGCCTTCGCCGGCACGCCGACCAGCGCGCCGAGGCGGCGGATGTAGTCGAGGATCTGTTCGACGCTGCGGTGGTTCGAGATCCACACCTCCACGCCCGCCTTGATCAGTGCCTGGGCGATGTCCGCCTGGATATCCGAAAAGCCGATGGCGATATCTGGCTCGAGCGCGAGGATGCGATCGACCTTCGCGCTCGTGAACGCGCTGACCTTCGGCTTGTCCCTGCGCGCGGCGGGCGGCCGGACGGTGAAGCCGCTGATCCCGACGATGCGCTCCTGCTCGCCCAGCAGGTACAGGGTCTCGGTGGGCTCTTCGGTGAGGCAGACGATGCGGCGCGGACCCATGGCTAACCCAGGCGGAAGGGGAGCCCCCGATTGTCGCCGCTCAGGGCATTTCGATCCAACGGCCGTGGCGGCGGACTTCCAGCGGGTGGAAGCGGCGCTTGTAGTCCATCTTCGCGTGCCCGGCGATCCAGAAGCCCAGGTACACATAGGGAATGCCGCGACGGCGGGCCAGCTCCACCTGCTGCAGGATGCCCCAGGTGCCCAGGCCGCGGTCCATCTCATCCGGATCGTAGAACGTGTACACCGCCGAGACGCCGGCGAGCGCCACGTCGGTCACGGCCACCCCCAGCAGGCGCTCGCCCTGGCGCAGCTCGAGGAACAGCGTGGGGCTCCACGGCGCGGCAAGGAAGCGCTGGAAGTCGTCCGCATCGGCCGCATCCATGCCACCGCCGCTGTGTCGCGCGTGGAGATAGCGCTCGTACAGCGCATGCCGTTCGTGGGTGAAGCCCGGCGCCGCCTCGACCACGTGGAGATCCGCGTTGCGGGCCATGCAGCGGCGCTGGCTGCGATCGGGCTTGAAGCGCCCGGCATCGATCCGGCACGGCACGCAGGCCTGGCACGCGGCGCATTGCGGCAGGTAGAGATGGCCGCCGGCGCGGCGGAAGCCCTTCGCCAGCGCGGGGCCGTACAGCTTGTCGAGGTTGGGTGCGCCCGGATCCACCACGAGGTTCTGCGCCGTCCGCTCGGCGAAGTAGCCGCAGGCGTGCGGCAGGGTCTGGAACAGGCGGACGCGGTCGGTCATGGCCCCATGTTATAGCTCGCCGGAGGCGACGGGTGCGTCATCCGCCGGATGGCGTATCCAGCGAGGCGCGCAGCTGTTCGAACTGTTGCTGGTAGTGCTTGCGCTCCATCATCTCGATCAGCACGCGCAGGCTGCGCGCGGATTCGAGGTGCTGGCGCGACCAGGGCCGCGAGCGGCCACGCACGGTTTCCTGCCAGGATTCGAAGCTCTGCCGCGGCGAGAGGCGCGCACCAGGGATGTTCTCCAGCTTCGCGAGCGCGGGGTTGCCCGCCCAGCGCACGTTGCGTACCTGTTCGGCACGGGTCCACACCACGGCGTTGTGCGCATCGGCCTGCAAGGGCATGTAGATCGCGCCAGCGGCCAGCGCGGCGACTGAGGGATCATCCAGTGCCGGAAACGCGCGGCCGATCTCGTCGGTGTGCACGACGCCGGCGATGCCATCGGCCGAGGCGTTGCTCTCGTGCGCACCCACGGTATCGCGGATGCGCAGCAGCGCCGCGGCATCCGGCAGGTTGCCATGGCGCATCACGCGGTCGCCCGCGAAGATCGCCACGCCATCGGCGTCCACCACTTCGAGTAGTTCGGGGGCGAGCGACGCAAGCAGGTCGGCATCGATGTGATCGCTCTCGTTGAACGCGGTGATGAGCTTTTCGCGCACGGTGAGCAGCGTGGATTCCACCTCGATCTTCGCGAGTTCCTCGATCGCCGAAACGCGCGACGCGAACGCGCGCGCCATCGCGTCGGTGACTTCGCGCATCTGGTGGTCGGCGAAGAACGGGCTGTAGTGATGGCAGGCGATCAGCCCCCACAGCCGCCCGTTGGTCACGATCGACGCGACCAGCGTGCCGGTGACGCCCATGTAACCGAGGTACTCGAGGTGCACGGGCGATACGCTGCGCAGCGATACGTCGGAGAGGTCCGTCGCCTCGCCGGTTTGCGGGTCGAGGCCCGGCACGATGCGGGCAGGGATGTACTTGCAGTCGCTGATCTGGCGCACGCGGTTGCGCAGGTACAACGCGCGAGCCTGCACCGGGATATCCGTCGCGGGGTAGTGCAGGCCCAGGTACGCCTCGAGCATGTCATCACGCGCCTCCGCCACGACCTCGCCGTGCCAGTCATGGTCGAAGCGGTAGACCATGACGCGGTCGTAGCCGAGCAGGTTGCGAACGCCGCGCGCGACGCGCTGCGCCGCGCGCTCCACGCTGGCGTCATTCTCCAGCTTGTGGGTCAGCTCGTAGGCCACGCGGATCGGATCGTCCTCGAAATACCCTTCGCGCGGCTCGATCTCCACCATCCAGCGGGTGTCGTAGGCATGCACCGAGGCATGCCATGTGCCGCCGCGCTGGCCGAACGGGAAGCTGACCGCGGCCCAGGCGCTGTGCGCGGGGCGCTCCTCGTCGTCGAAAAGCTTTGCCGGCAGCGTGACCACCTCGTGCAGCGTGCGGCCGAGCAAGGCATCGAGGTCAAGGCCGAGCAGGTCCACCGCGTTCTCACTAGCCTGCAGCACCCGCATCGTCGACGCATCGGCCACGAGCAGCACGCCGTGCGGCTGAACCGAGCCGGGGATGTGGATGGGTTCGCGATCGCACGCGGTGAGGTCGGGCAGGTCAGACATGGCGGCGAGGATCCTGGAGTGTCTGTTGAAAGCGCGCGAATATCCCCTGCGCGCCGGCGATGGCATCGTGCTGGCGGGACGCATCCGGCAGCGCCGCATCGAGCGCGCCCTGGAACTTCCGCCAGCGCCCCGGGGCATGTTCGCCCATGGCGTAATAAGCGTGTGGAAGGCCGGGAAAGCGTTCGCGCAGGTAACGCACGATCACCTGCCCACCCAGCGCGGAACCCTCGATGACGTAAAGCTCGCCCCAGAACACAGCCATGCCTCGCGCACCCCCCTGTAGGAGCGCGCTTGCGCGCGACATCTTTTCGCGAGGCGCTACCGGATCACCGGCATTTTCGCGACCTTGTATCGCGCGCAAGCGCGCTCCCACAACGCCGAGGTCGTCTTCGAGGCGGGGGATGCGGGATGCGTAGGACCAGACGTCGTCGATCGCGGCGATCTCCGCCGCACGCTCGGCTTCCCACGCACGGAACAGGCCGAGCTGTGCCGTCAGCAGCGCGCGGTAGCCCGCCTCATCCAACGCCCCGGACAGCAACGCGCGCATGCCGTCGCTCGCCTCGGCGGCGTCATGCGCTGCGCGGGTGTGCTCGCGGAGCTGGAGATGGGCGGACGGTTGCGCTGCGGCACCGTCCATTCAGAGGACCTGGGTAGACTTCAACACCCACACCAGCACGACCCCGGCGACGATGGCCAGGGCCATCATGCGCACGCGTGCCGCGGTGCGCTGCTGCGGCGGCTGGTAGCCCGGCGTGCGGTGCACGCGCAGTTCTTCCTGGAAGCGCACGAGCGGCTCGATGCCGATGTCCTTCAGCAGGCCACGCGCCTTCGTGAAGTCATCCGCGTGCTTGACCCATACCTGCGGCCACGCCGAGCGATCGGTATTCCGTTCGGAATAGCTGAAGCGCTGGTAGGTCGGGCGGTTGAAGGTGGACCGGTTCGTCACCGTCGTATCGATCGCGTGCTCGGAGAGCAGCGCGACCACGCGGTCGATGTTGTCCTGGCGGGGGGAGGTATAGATCTGGCGCATGGCCCGATTCTACGGCATCCCCCGCCCGGGTGCCGGACGTGGCGGGTAACCGTTTACCCGCCGCCGCCCCGGCGTGGCACCGGGATGCTCAGGGCTGCGCCAACGCGGCCTTCACATCTTCCAGCTTGCCGTCGTTGGGCAGCGGCGCCAGGCCCAGCAGGTGGGCCAGCAGCGGGCACACGTCGACGTTCTGGAACGGCGGCACGGTGACGCCGCGAGCGAACGCCGGGCCATGCGCCACGAACAGGGCGCGCATGCTCGGGTCCTGGTTGTCATAGCCGTGCTCGCCGCGGGACATCGGGTCTTTCCGCTTCGCGAGATCCGCGTGGCTGATGATCGACCAGCCTACGTCGGCCATGCACAGGTACGGCGGGACGCGCGGGTTCTTGCCGTAATCCAGCCGTGCCGGAACATCCTGCTTGCGGTAGCAATGCATGTGCGCGTGCGGACCCAGCAGCCGGGCGACGGCCTGCGTGGCGTCGTGGCCTTCGCGCGGGGCGAACGTGGCCATCACGCCATAGGACACGGTGTCGAGGTCATCGAGGTTCGTCTCTTCGTCCGAGAAGATGATGTTGCCCTTCGGCACGTCTGCCATGCCGTGGTCCGACACGACGACGATATTCATGGCGTCGTAGAGGCCACGCTGGCGCAGCTGCGCGACGAGGTAAGCGAGCGCGTCATCCACTTCGCGCAGCGCCGCGTCCACTTCCGGTGAATCCGGGCCGTGTTCATGGCCGGCGTGGTCCACGGCATCGAAGTACAGCGTTTCGAACGAAGGCTTCTGGCCGGGTTCGTCGATCCAGGAGAGCAGCTTGTCGACACGGGCCTTCGAGCTCAGCGAATCGTCGAACGGGATCCAGTGGTCCGGCCGCACGCCGTGGATCTCGGCCTCCGTGCCGGGCCAGAACATCGTGGCCGTGCGCAGGCCATGCTTCTGTGCCGTCACCCAGATCGGCTCCGCCTCGGCCCACCAGCGGCCATCGCTGGTCGCGGCATGGTTGCCCAGGCTGAACCTGCCGAGCGCAGGATCGCGCATCGTGTTGTTCACGATGCCGTTGCGGTCCGGTACACGGCCGGTCACCAGCGTGTAGTGGTTGGGGAAGGTCAGCGAGGGGAACGAGGGCCACATGTAGGTCGCGTGCGCACCATCGTCGGCGAGGGCCTGCAGCGTCGGGGTGATGTGGCGGTCCATGTAATCGGCGCGGAAGGCGTCGATCGAAACCAGCAGGACAGGGTGGGGCGGGATCGCGGGCGTCGGCGCGGCGGGGCGCGTGGCGCAGCCCGCCACGACCACGAGCAACAGCGCCGTGAAAAGGCGCGGCAGGCGGGAAAACATGGCATTCATGGGGGAGGGGATAGGCTCTGGTTCAAGACAATCCTTTCATGATGGACGAGTCAGATGACCAACGCATCACGCAAGTTCATGCTGATCCTTCTCGCCGCCGCGCCTGCCCTGGCCTTCGCCCAGGCCGCTAAGCAGCCTGCGCCCCCGCCGCAGCCGGCGGCCCGCCCCAAGGTCTACACACCGGTGGCCACGCCGAGCCAGCGCTGGCAGCGCCAGGCTGACCAGCAGCAACTGATCAACCGGCAGAACCAGAACGCCGTGCAGGAGCAGCTGCGCCAGAACAACCTGAACCAGCAGCGAAACAACGCCACCGACCCGGCCATGCGCCAGCAGCTGGACAACGCCAACAGCCAGCAGCAACAGCAATACCGGGCACGCCAGGACAACGCCGCGCGCCAATACCAGGACAAACAGACCACCCAACCCGCCAACACCACGAGCCGGCCGTGACATGCTGCGTCGCACATGGCCCGCGGCGGGGCGCGGCGCCATAATCGGGAATTCGCTTCCACACCCCTACGGAGCCCCCGATGACCGCCGCCACGCGCATCGACACCACCCGCACCGTCCGCGCCCCGCGCGGCACCGAACTCTCCTGCAAAAGCTGGCAGACGGAAGCCCCGTTCCGCATGTTGCAGAACAACCTCGACCCCGAGGTGGCGGAGAACCCCGCCGAACTGGTGGTGTACGGTGGCATCGGCCGCGCCGCGCGTAACTGGGAGTGTTTCGACGCGATCCTGCGCAGCCTGCGCGAACTCCGTGACGACCAGACCCTGCTCGTGCAGTCCGGCAAGCCGGTGGGCGTGTTCCCGTCGCACCCGGACGCGCCCCGCGTCCTCATCGCCAATTCCAACCTCGTGCCGGCGTGGGCCAACTGGGAGCACTTCAACGAGCTCGATCGCAAGGGCCTGATGATGTACGGCCAGATGACCGCTGGCTCGTGGATCTACATCGGCTCGCAGGGCATCGTGCAGGGCACCTACGAGACCTTCGTGGAAATGGGTCGCCAGCATTACGACGGCAAGCTTGCCGGCCGCTGGATCCTCACCGCGGGCCTCGGCGGCATGGGTGGCGCGCAGCCGCTCGCGGCCAGCCTCGCCGGCGCGAGCTCGCTAACCATCGAATGCCAGCAGAGCCGCATCGATTTCCGCCTGAAGACGCGCTACGTCGACGAGCAGGCGACGGACCTGGACGACGCGCTGGCGCGCATCGAGCGTTATACGAAGGAAGGCCGTGCCGTCTCCGTCGCGCTGCTGGGCAACGCCGCCGATGTACTGCCGGAACTCGTCCGCCGTGGCGTGCGCCCGGATGCCGTGACCGACCAGACCAGCGCGCACGATCCGGTGAACGGCTACCTGCCCGAAGGCTGGACGGTCGAGGAATGGTTCGAGCGCCGCAAGAGCGACCCGACTGGCACCGCGAAAGCGGCGAAGGCATCCATGCGCCGCCACGTCGAAGCCATGCTCGCGTTCCACGAGCAGGGCGTCCCGACCTTCGATTACGGCAACAACATCCGCCAGATGGCAAAGGACGAGGGCCTTGCTGAGGCGTTCGCCTTCCCCGGCTTCGTGCCCGCGTTCGTCCGCCCGCTGTTTTGCCGCGGCATCGGTCCGTTCCGCTGGGTCGCGCTTTCGGGCGACCCCGAGGACATCTACAAGACCGATGCGAAGGTGAAGGAGATCATCGCCGATGATCCGCACCTGCACCGCTGGCTGGACATGGCCCGCGAGCGCATCAGCTTCCAGGGCCTGCCGGCACGCATCTGCTGGGTCGGCCTGGGCCTGCGCCACAAGCTCGGCCTGGCGTTCAACGAGATGGTCCGTAACGGCGAGCTGAAGGCGCCCGTGGTGATCGGCCGCGACCACCTGGATTCCGGTTCCGTCGCCAGCCCGAACCGCGAAACCGAGGCCATGCGCGACGGCAGCGACGCGGTCAGCGACTGGCCGCTGCTCAACGCCATGCTCAACGTCGCCGGTGGCGCCACCTGGGTCAGCCTGCACCACGGCGGTGGCGTGGGCATGGGTTACAGCCAGCACAGCGGCGTGGTGATCGTCTGCGACGGTAGCGCCGAAGCCGACAAGCGCATCGCCCGCGTGCTCTGGAACGACCCGGGCACCGGCGTCATGCGCCACGCCGATGCGGGTTATGAAGACGCCATCGCCTGCGCGAAGGAGCAGGGCCTCGACCTGCCGATGATCGGCTGAGCCCTCGCATCCGTTGTGGGAGCGCGCAAGCGCGCTCCCACAACGTCCGACGGCTTAGCGGCCGTTAGCCCAGCCCGGCGTGTACATGTCGGGATAGATCCGCGCGAGGGCCAGCACCTTCGGCCGGTCGTTGATGGCGATGTACATGGCATCGGGGTTCAGGTGCATGTAGTCCTGGTGCTCGTCCTCGGCCTGCCAGAAGCCCTTCAGCGGAACGACCTGGGTCACGATCGGGTCCGTGAAAGCGTGGGCCGCGCCAAGCTGGGCGACGTACGCCTTCGCCAGCTTCTCCTGCTCGGGCGTGGCGTAGAAGACCGCCGAGCGGTACTGGGTGCCGCGGTCCGGGCCCTGGCGGTTCAGCGTGGTCGGGTCCATGGCCACGGAGAAAAACACCTGCAACAGCTGCCCGTAGGTGACCTGGGCCGGGTCATAGACCACGCGGACCGACTCGGCATGGCCGGTGTCGCCGTCGCTGACGTCGTCGTAATTGGCATGAGCGGCGTCACCACCGGTATAGCCGGCGCGCACGCTCTTCACGCCCTTCACGTGCTGGAAGACCCCCTCGACGCCCCAGAAGCATCCGCCGGCGAAGACCGCCGTGGCCTCGCCCGGGGCCTTCGCGGCATCCACGGTGGGCGCGGGCAGCTTGAGCCCCTCATCGCGGGCGGCGGCCGCGGAGCAGGCGGTGAGGGCGGCGAGGACGAGCGGGAGCAGGACAGGGCGGCGCATGGCGGTTCTCCGGCGGGATACAAGCCAATAGACCGGCACCGGCATGGTTTTATTACGCCGGTACCCCTACAGTACGCCGCCCGCTGGCCGATACATACCGAACGGCATGGGGATTCCCCGCGAGAAGGAGGCAAGGGAAGGTGGCGTACGACCTGGTAGAGCGACGTGTGTTCGTGTCCGATCTGCAGATCGGCATGTTCGTCAGTCGCCTGGATTGTGAATGGTCGGATACCCCGTTTCCGTTGCAGGGGGTGCCGATCACCTCCCGCGAGGATATCGACACCCTCGCGAAGTTCTGCAAATACGTGTTCGTGGATACCCAGCGCCAGGTGGTGCCCTCCCGGCTCGCCCCGGCTTCGGTCGTGAAGCCCGCTGCGGCGCCCGCCCGGCCGGCTCGTCCCGTGCTGAACACCCGGCTGATCACGCAGCACGCCTATACCGATACCGCATCGTTCGAGGACGAGATGCCGCGCGCCCGCGAGGCGTTCGAGACGGTTTCGAAGTTCGCCGAGCAGATCGTCGCCGACATCCACGCCGGCAGGCCGATCGACGCCAGCTCGCTCGACGAGGCGGTGCGGCCCATGGTCGCGAGCGTCCTGCGTAGTGGCGATGCGTTCTTCTGGATCGAAAGCCTGCGCCGCCACGATAGCTACACCTTCCAGCACGCCGTCGGCTGCAGCACGCTGGCGGCGAGTTTCGGCCGGCACATGGGCTTCAACGGCGAGGCCATCGTGAGCCTCGCCGCCGGTGCCCTGCTCATGGACGTGGGCAAGGCCCAGTTGCCCCGGGAACTGCTCGAACGCAACGGGCCGCTGAACGACATGGAATGGGACATTGCCCGCCACCACGTGGAAGAGGGCGGCGCGATCCTGGATGCGGCCGGCGTCACCGACCAGGAAGTCCGCGACATGGTGCTGACCCACCACGAGCGCTTCGACGGCACGGGCTATCCCGAAGGCCTGGCGGGTACCGAGATTCCGCTGGCCGGGCGCATGGCCGCCATCATCGACACCTACCACGCCATGTGCACGCCGCGGCCGTACCGGCCAGCGGTGTCGCAGCACCTGGCGCTTCGACAGCTCTACCAGGGCCGCGAACGGGAATTCCAGGGCGAGCTGGTCGAACAGTTCCAGGCCTGCCTGGGTGTTTACCCCACCGGCTCGCTGGTGGAGCTCAACACGGGCGAGGTCGCCGTCGTCATGGTGCAGAACCAGTCGCGCCGGCTGCAGCCACGGGTCGCCATCCTCACCGGCTCCGACAAGGTCCAGCTGGATGACTTCCGCATCATCGACCTGATGCGCCAGTCCGAGGGCGTGCATCGCGAAATCCAGCGCACGCTGCCGGCGGGTGCCTACGACATCGACCCCGTGGAGTACTTCCTGGCATGAGCGAGCGCGCCCACCTGCTGCCCGCCGTGCAGAGCCGCCTGGATCGCGCCCGCCAGGAACCGGGCCTGTGTGCCCTGCTCGTGGTGCGCCTGCGCGGCATGCGCGAAGCGCAGTTGCGCTACGGCTATGAATTCGGCGACGAGGTGATGCTGGCCGCGCGCGAGCGGATCGTCGCCGTGATGCGTCACGTCGACATGGTGTACCTCGCCGGTGACGACAGTTTCGTCGTGTTGCTGCCCACCATCCGCAACCGTACCCATGCATTGCTGGCCGCCACGCGCCTCGTCGGTGCCTTCGACGAAGTCCCGCTGATGCACGGCGACCGCAACTGGCACGGCCGCGCGGTCGTCGGCGTCGCGTTGTGCCCGGATCACGGTACCGACGCCGAATTGCTGTTCCGCCGCGCGGAGCTGGCCCACGACGAGGCCTTGCGCATCGGCGAGCCATTCGCGATGTACAAGCCGGAATCGACCCCGGTCGAAATCCTTTACGGCGAACTGCGCGACGACATCGCGGCCAACAAGCTCGATGTGATGTTCCAGCCGCTGTACGACCTGCGCCGGGGCAAGGTGGTGAGCGTGGAGTCGCTGGCGCGCTGGACCACCTCGGCCTTCGGGGCGGTGCCTCCGTCGGATTTCGTGCCCTTTGCCGAGCGTAGCGACCTGATCGTGCCGCTCACCCGCTGGAGCCTCAACGCCTCGCTGCGCCATGCGGCCGCGTTGCACCGTGGTGGCGCGCCGCTCGATGTCGCCATCAATCTTTCGCCGCGCGTGTTCGCCGAGCACGGCTTCGCGGAGCAGCTGCTTGGTGCGCTGGAGATCTGGGGCGTACCGGCCGATTCGGTGATCGTCGAGATCACCGAGACGGCGCTGCTCACCGATCTGGACATGAGCGTCCGCGTGCTACGCCGGTTGCGCGATTGCGGCGTCCGCGTAGCGATCGATGACTTCGGTACCGGCTACGCGTCGTTCGCCTACCTGCGCCATTTCCCGGCCACCGAGCTGAAGATCGACCGCAGCTTCGTCGATGGCATGCTGGCCGACCCGCGGACCGAGCAGGTCGTGCGCGCCATGATCGAAGTGGCCCACCGGCTCGGCCTGGAAGCCGTCGCCGAAGGCGTCGAGAATGCGGAAACCCTGCGCCGCCTCGATGAGATGAACTGCGACATCGCGCAGGGCTACCACATCGGCCACCCGACGCTGGCCGAGACATTCGTGGCCGAGCGGCTCGCGGCTAGCAGCGCCGCCTGAGGCACCACCCATCGCGCGCAAGCGCGCTCCCACAAACGCGCCGCACCTGTGGGAGCGCGCTCGCGCGCGATGGGGCTAGCACGAGCCGTGTGGGAGCGCGCTTGCGCGCGATAGCTCTAGCGACTGAGCTCGAGATACCGCGCGTGCAACCGCTCAATCTGCCCGGCAAGGGCTTCGACACCGCCATCATTCACGATCACATCATCCGCGATCGCCAGCCGCGCCTCGCGCGTGGCCTGCGCGGCGATCATCTTCTTCGCCAACGCCTCGTCGACGCCGTCACGCTTGATGAGCCGCGCGATACGCACTGCTTCCGGCGCATCGACCACCAGGATCCGGTCCACCCACGCGTAATGCGCATGGTTCTCCACCAGCAGGGGAATGGAAAGCATGCAGTACGGCCCGCGATCGGCGGCGACCGCATCACGCAGCCAGGTGCGGATCCGCGGATGCAGGATACCTTCGAGCGTTGTCCGCGCCGACGGATCGGCGAACACCCGCTGGCGCATCGCCGCCCGGTCGAGGCGGCCTTCCACGTCCAGTGCATCGGCACCAAACACGCGGGCCACATCGGCCAGCGCCTCCGAACCCGGTTCGACCACGGCGCGCGCCGCCACGTCAGCGTCGTAAGCGCGCACACCCAGCGCCTCGAAGCCGCGCTCCACCGCGCTCTTGCCCGCGGCCACGCCACCGGTCAGCGCGACGACGAAGCTCATCGCAGCCCCGTGAGGTGCAGGTAGGCGTCGAAGATCCGATCGCCCCCCATCAGCCAGACCCAGCCCGCCGCCGCGATGTACGGACCGAACGGGATGGGTACGTCACGCTGGTGCTTGAAGAACAGCATCATGGCGCCACCGACCAGCGCGCCGATCAGCGAGGACAGCATGATGATCGGAAGCAGGGCGATAGGGCCCATCCAGGCCCCGAGCGCGGCAAGCAGCTTGAAGTCGCCGTGGCCCATGCCTTCCTTGCCGGTAAGAAGGCGGAAGCCCTGGTACACGCTCCACAGGCTCAGGTAACCGATCAGGGCCGCCAGGATCGCCGACGACGGTGAAACGGGCAGGGGCTGCCAGCCCGGCAGCAGGGTCAGGCCCAGGCCGATCCACAGCAGGGGGTAGTTCAGCTCATCCGGCAGCAGCTGCGTGCGCGCATCGATGCCGGAGAGCGCGATCAGGAACCAGGTGAAGACCAGCGCGGCAAGCGCGCCGATGCCCGGCCCAAACCGCCACACCACGGCAGCGCTGGCCAGGCCGCACAGGAGCTCCACCAGCGGATACTGCTTCGAGATGGGCTCGTGGCAGTAGCGGCAACGCCCGCGCAGCAGCAGCCAGCCCAGCACGGGGATGTTGTCGTGGGCGGCCAGCGGATGCTTGCACCTGGGGCAATGCGAACCCTCCACGACCACCCCAGGCGGGCGGGTCTCTTCCACCTCGGGCAGCTCGAGCACCTCACGGGCCTGGCGGCGCCAGTCGGCCTGCATGCGCGCGGGCACGCGCAGGATCACGACATTGAGGAAGCTGCCGACGAGGAGGCCAAGCACACCGGCGAAGGTTGCCCAGAGGGCGAGGGGCAAATCAGGCATGGAGAATCCGTGGTCCCAAGAAAAAACCCTCCGCCCGGGGGCGAAGGGTTCTTATTGTGCCTTGCAGGGCGGGGCGGTGCTTAGACCGTGCCGGCCAGCTTGAAGATCGGCAGGTAGAGCGAGATCACCATGCCGCCGACGAGGACGCCGAGGATCACCATGATGAACGGCTCGAGCAGGCTGCTCAGCGTATCCACCGCGGTGTTCACCTCTTCCTCGTAGAACTCGGCCACCTTGAACAGCATGTGGTCGAGCGAGCCGGATTCCTCGCCGATGGCGGTCATCTGCACCACCATGTTCGGGAACAGGTTCACCTGGCGCATGGATAGCTGGAGCTGGTGGCCGACGGAGATGTCGTCGCGCATCTGCTTCACGGCTTCACCGTAGACGATGCTGCCGGTAGCGCCCGACACGGCGTCCAGGGCCTCCACCAGGGGAACGCCGGCGTGGAAAGTCACGCCTAGCGTACGGGCGAAGCGCGCAATGGCCGACTTGTGCAGCAGGTCGCCGATAACCGGGATCTTCAGCGAGAAGCGGTCGAGGAAGTGGGCGAATTTCTGCGAGCGCTTCTTGAAGAAGATCAGCGCGAAGATCGAGCCGACGATGATGCCGATCACCGCCCACCAGTAGGACTGCATGAACTTGGAGGCGGCAACGACGAACTGGGTGGGGGCCGGCAGCTCGGCCTTCGCCTCGGCGAAGGTCTGCTGGAACACGGGCACCACGAACAGCAGCAGGATCATCGACACGAGCAGGGCGACCACGAGCACCATGATCGGATAGAACAAGGCCTTCTTGATCTTGGCCTTGATGCTCTCCATGCGTTCCTTGTAGGTCGCGACGGTATCGAGCACGGTATCGAGCACACCGGCCGATTCGCCCGCGTGGACCAGGTTGCGGTAGAGCTCGTCGAACTGGACCGGGTAGAGGGCCAGGGCCTCATGCAGGGCGGAGCCGCCCTCGATGCTGGCCTTCACGTTGACCAGCATGTCCTTGAACTTGGGGTTCTTCTGGCCGTTCGCGATGATGTCGAAGGCCTGCACCATGGGCACGCCGGAGGCCATCATGGTGGCGATCTGGCGGCTGAAGATGGCGACATCGCGCGGCTTGACCGTCTTGCCGCTTGAGCCGAACAGCGGCTTCGCGCGCTCGCGGACCTGCTGCGGGTTCATGCCCTGGCGGCGCAGTTCGGCCTTCACGAGCGAGGCGTTCTTCGCCTGCATCTCGCCCTTCATGCGCTTGCCGCGCTTGTCCAGCGCGGTCCAGTCGTACATCGTCAGCTGGCTGACGGCAGCGCGCGCGGCACCAACGGCGCGCGCGTTCTTGGTAGCGGTGGCGGTAGCCATGACGCGGTGTTCCCCCCGGGTGAATACTAAGGGGCCAGCCCCGGCTGGCTCCCCCTGTCTCTTATTCTAGTGTGAAGCTTTGGTCTACGCCTTTCTGCCGTCTGGCGCACAAGATCAGTGCGCCACAGGCCGACAGGGGGCGTCAGTCCTTGGTGACGCGGTTGATCTCGGCCAGGCTGGTGACGCCGTTCCTGACCTTAAGCAGGGCCGAGGCGCGGAGGTCGTTGATCCCGGCCTTCTTGGCCACCTCGGCGATCTGCATGGCGTTACCGCCCTCCAGCACGATCTTCTGGATCGGCTCGAGCATCGGCATGACCTGGTACAGGCCGACACGTCCCTTGTAGCCCTCGTTGCAGCCATCGCAGCCGACGGCTTCGTAAATGGTGATCCCGGCGTCGATCTCTTCCTGGGTGTAGCCCTCCGCCAGCAGGGCTGCCGGGGGAAGGGTGATCGCCCGCTTGCAATCGTGCAGGCGGCGGGCCAGGCGCTGGGCGATGATCAGGGTGACCGACGAGATGATGTTGTAGGGCGCGATGCCCATGTTCATCAGGCGGGCGACCGTCTGCGGCGCATCGTTCGTATGCAGGGTGGAGAGCACCATGTGGCCGGTCTGGGCGGCCTTCACGGCGATCTCGGCGGTCTCCAGATCGCGGATTTCGCCAACCATGATCACGTCCGGATCCTGGCGCAGGAAGGAGCGCAGGGCGGCGGCGAAGGTCATGCCGCGCTTCACGTTCTGCTGGACCTGGTTGATACCCTCGACGCGGATTTCGACCGGATCTTCCACCGTTGAGATGTTTCTTCCCTCGGTGTTGAGGATGTTCAGGGCCGTGTACAACGACACCGTCTTACCGGAGCCGGTCGGACCGGTGACCAGCACCATGCCGTAGGGCTTCTCGATGGCGTCGAGGTAGAGGTTCTTCTGGACCTCCTCGTAGCCGAGCTTGTCGATGCCCAGCTTGGCCGAGGAGCCATCGAGGACGCGGAGCACGATCTTTTCACCGAACAGGGTGGGCAGGGTGCTGACGCGGAAGTCGATGGCGCGGGTCTTGGTCAGGTTGAGCTTGATACGGCCATCCTGCGGGACGCGGCGTTCGGCGATATCCAGGCCGCTCATGACCTTCAGGCGCGAGGCGATACGGGTGCCCAGCTTGATCGGCGCCGAGGCCACGATGCGCAGGATGCCGTCCATGCGCAGGCGCACCCGATAGACGGTTTCAAACGGCTCGAAGTGGATATCCGAGGCGCCGCGCTTGATCGCGTCCACCAGGATCTTGTTCACGAACTTGACGATCGGGGCGTCATCGTTGGCGTTGGCGTCGATGCCGGTGGTGCCGTCACCGTCGTCCGGGCCGGCGTCCAGGGCCAGTTCGTCGAGGGCGCTGTCATCGAATGCGGGGACGCCCGCGTTGGCGGCCGAGAGCGCGCTGTCGATGATCCGGCGCAACTGGCCGCGCTCGACCAGTACCGGCTCCACCATGTGGTTGGAGTGGAACTTGATCTCATCGAGCGCATGCGACTGCATGGGGTCGGCGATGCCGACGAACAGGCGCTTGCCGCGCTTGAACAGGGGCAGGGCCTGGTGCTTGGTGATCAGGGCCTCGGTGACCAGATCCAGCGGCATGTTGCCCGGGACCATGTTGCCGATATCCATGAGCGGCATGCCGAACTCGGCCGAGGCCACCTGGGAGAGCTTGGAACTGTCGACCAGATGGTGGTCGACCAGCCAGGCGGACAGGGAGGTACGTTTCTCGGCGGCATCCTGCACGGCCTTGCGGACTTCGGCCTCGCCGAGCACGCCTTCGGTAACGAGGCGCCTGGCCATGCCGGTCAGGCCCGCGAGCGTGGGCTGGTGCATTTGTGTCGCCATGGTCGATCCGATCCCCGAGTATGGTGCTGAATCTACTCCAGAATGTGCCCTTGGTCACGTCGAAATCGTGAAAACTGCGCATTGGCGCCGTGTTCCCGCCCCGAGGCGTGATCCATGCCTTATGATGCAGCGGCTAACGGGGACAAACCTTGAGTCGTATCAGCATTATCCTGCCCGCCAAGAACGAGGCGGCCGCCCTAAAAGACCTCCTGCCACGCCTGACCGCCGCCCAGCCGGGTGCCGAGATCATCGTGGTGGACGATGGGTCGACCGATGACACCCGGGCCGTTTGCGCTTCGGCCGGGGTACAGTGCCTCTCGTCGCCGTATTCCATGGGTAACGGGGCTGCGATCAAGCGTGGTGCGCGTGCAGCCAGCGGTGAGATCCTGGTCTTCATGGATGGGGACGGCCAGCACGACCCCGCCGATATCGGCCGACTGGTTGCCCGGCTGGAACAGGGCTATGACATGGTGGTGGGCGCCCGTGACTGGGAAAGCCAGGCAGGCGTGGGCCGCGGCGTGGCTAACACTGTCTATAACTGGCTGGCCAGCCGCATGACTGGCCAGGTTGTCGCCGACCTGACCTCCGGTTTCCGCGTCGCCCGCGCGACACGGTTTCGCGAATTCATCCACCTGCTGCCGAACGGCTTCTCGTACCCAACCACCAGCACCATGGCGTTCTTCCGTAGCGCTTACGGCGTGGCGTACGAGCCGATCAAGGCAGCGCAACGCGTGGGCAAGAGCCACATCAAGCCGTTGAAGGATGGCGTGCGCTTCCTGTTGATCATCTTCAAGATCGCCACGTTGTATTCGCCGTTGAAGCTGTTCTTCCCGGTCAGCTTCGTTTTCTTTGCGCTTGGCTGCCTGAATTACCTCTTCACGTACGTTTCTTACGGCCGCCTGACCAACGGCAGCACGCTGATGTGGAGCGCTTCGGTCATCGTGTTCCTGATCGGCCTTGTGTCCGAACAGATCACTTCGCTGACCTATCGGCCCACCGACAAGTGAGCGAGGCGCGGGGCGCGCTCCTGCTGGTGACGCGCAACCTCCCGCCGCTGCGCGGTGGCATGGAGCGGTTGAATCTGCATATCGCGCTCGGTCAGGCCCAGCGTCGCCGCGTCATCGTGGTCGGGCCAGCGGGCTGTCGCCAGGCGCTCCCCGCGGCCATCGATGTCCATGAGTGCGGGAACGGCGGACTCGCGTCCTACCTTACGGGCGCTTTCGTCGCAGCCCTGCGCGTTGCGCGCGAGCAGCGGCCAGCATGGGTGCTTGCCGGCAGTGGCCTGACGGCACCTATCGCGTGGTTTGCCGCACGCGTGGCCGGCAGCCGCGCGGCGGCCTACGTGCACGGGCTCGACCTCGTCGTGCGACAGCCGGTTTACCGGGCGGGCTGGCTCCCGTTCGTGCGGCGCATGCACGCGTGCATCGCGAACAGCGCGAACACGGCACGCCTGGCGGAAGGCGTCGGTGTGGCCGCTGACCGCGTGACGATCATCCCGCCCGGCGTCAGCCTGCCTGGCCATGAGGCCGAGGTCGCAGACGGTCGCGCCTTCCGCGCGCGGCATGGTCTGGGCGACGGGCCCCTGCTCCTCTCTGTCGGTCGCCTCACCCCGCGGAAGGGGCTGCGCGAGTTCGTCCTGGAGATGCTCCCGCTTATCCTGCACGACCAGCCAGACGCCCGGCTCGTCATCATCGGCGATGAAGCACCCGACGCCCTGGCGGGTGCCGGTACGGGCGCCTGGCCGCGGTTGCGTGCGGATGCGGCCAAAGTGGGCCTGGTGCATGCCGTGCATCACCTCGGGCCACTGCCCGATGCGGAACTGGCCGCGGCGTACGTCGCCAGCGACGTGCACGTGTTTCCGGTGCGCGAGGTGGTGGGCGACGTCGAAGGTTTTGGCATGGTTGCGGTGGAAGCCGCGGCATGGGGCACGCCCACCGTGGCGTTCGCCGTCGGGGGGGTACCCGACGCCGTGGAGGAGGGCGTATCGGGTACGCTAATCGCCCCCGGAGACACGGCCACCTTCGCTCGCGCGGTGGTCGATGCGATCACACGCCGGCCATATCAACGAGATGCCGTCGCCGCATTTGCCGCTCACTTTGCGTGGCCACATTTCGACGAGCGGCTCGCCGCAGTGTTGGACATGCACGCATGACAATGGAACGGCAGGGCCATGTCGTGCGCGACCTCGATTCGCGCAGGCACAAAGCGCTTAAGATCGAACGCCTGCTCGGCCTTCGCCCGGCACCGCGCAAGCGTCGCCTGCTGGAGATTGGTTGCGGTTCGGGGGGTATCTCGCACTACTTCGGCACCCACGACACCCTGGACCTGGCGGTGGATGCGGTGGATGTGACGGACTCGCGCGGGGTTATTGAGGGCTATCGGTTCCATCAGGTAAAGGGAACGCTGTTGCCTTTTGATGACCAAGCTTTCGATATCGTCATCACCAACCACGTCATCGAGCATGTCGGTGACCTTACCCAACAGCTCGATCACCTCGCTGAAGTGCATCGAGTGTTACGTGATGACGGCGTCTGCTATCTCGCGGTGCCAAACCGCTGGATGCTCGTCGAGCCACACTATCGCCTGGCTTTCCTCAGCTGGCTGCCACACCGCTTGCGGACGCCATGGTTGAAGCTCTGGAAACGAGGCTCTTTCTACGATTGTGAGCCGTTTTCACTGCGCGCGCTTGAGCGCCTGCTGGCGGAAGCGGGCTTTCATTTCGAGAACGTGTGCGTCGAGGCATGGCGAGAGACACTGAGGATCGAACGACCCGGAAGCACGATGTCACGTTGCATCGATGCGTTGCCGACGACGTTGCTGAACATGACAAGGCCGGCGATTCCGACCTTGATCTACGTACTCACGAAGGTCGCTTCCTAACGGCGAGGAAGGAAGACCCCCCATTGTGGATGCTCCCGTGCACGTAGCTCGCCGCGGTGAGCCCGCGGACGAGCCTGCGCTTGATGGAGAACGGCAGCCACCAAGCTTCGAGGCGGCTCTCAAATAGCGGGACCAGGATCCGCACACTTAGCGTACTTAGCGGTTCCACGAAGCGCAGAGCGCGGCTGCGCCGGCCATCGAGGCGAGCGTAACCGAGTTTCACGTACGCTTCCGGATGCTCGGCGGCGAAGCGCACGGCGGATGAGCCGCCAGCCTCCGCCATCTTCCGGCATACGGTGCGCAAGGCGAGCTGGTCGCGGTGGATCACTGCGGCGTCGGGTGTTGCTACGCTTTCGACTCCCGCCGCCGCGAGCCGCAGGAAGAGATCGCGGTCCTCGAACCCGTAACCTCGGTAGGCCTCGTCGAACCCACCCTGTGCGATGAAAGCGTCGCGGCTGACCATGAAGTTCTGGGATGATCCGTAAAGCGCCGTACCACCGGACTGGGCCGCACGTTCCCGGCGAGAAGCCGCGGACGCTTGGTAGTCATGCCAGAAGCCGTCATTGGCGCCGATGACGGCACCCATCGAAAGCCTGGATCCGCTGCCGACTGCCCGTAGGTGGGCTAAAACAAATCCTGCATCCACGGGCTCACAATCACTATCAAGAAATAGCAGCCAGTCGGTCATCGCCTCGCGCGCGCCGCGGTTGCGAGCTGCACTGCGGCCACTATTGACGGACTGAGTGAGGATCCGTACCTGGGAAAGGCCCAGCGCAAGTACGCGATCAGCGCTTCCGTCATCCGAGCCATCGTCGACGATCAGAATTTGCAGCTCGGTCGCAGGTGGCAGGTGGCATCGCGCTAGTGCCGCTACGACCGAAGCGGTCACTTCGCCGCCGCGATACATGGGGATGACACACGTGACCGCATGAAGCGAATTCACGATGCACCCTTGGGTGCGAGGGCGCGAAGGATCCGGCGCGTGGCATCGCTCGGCTCGTTTTCGTCAAAAGCTTTCGTACGAAGGCGGCGGCGTGCGTCTGAATGTGAATCGCAGGCGAGCTCAAGGACAAGCGACTCCATGAGCTCCGACCAGGTGGTTGCCCTCGCACCCGGTGTCATCGCGTCGAAGTCGAATTGAAGTTCACGGTGCGCTACGTACGCGGCAATGTCGGGTACATAGAAAAGTATGGGGCGGTCGAGCACCAGGTAATCCATGTAGATCGACGAATAGTCGGTCACAAGGGCGTCCGCATGGCGGAGCAGTGGGTAAACATCGCTTCTTGCGGCGCAAACGACTGCAATTTGGTCGGAAAGTGCGATCTCGCTCGTGTCATTCGGGTGGAGTTTGAAGACGAGCCGAATCTGGCATTCCTGGCAAAAGGCTTCAAGCGCGCGCCGTTCGTCGCTCGTCATCGGTAGGCAGTGGCGGCCATCGTCCCGGAAAGTGGGTGTGACATACACGACGCGGCAACCTTCGGCTTTCCAGTCCAGGGTTTGCCTGAGCGCGACGGGGTCGACGCCATGCAGGGCCAACGGCGATGCCGGGCTTTCCGTAAGGCCGAACCTGTTTCTCGGATAGTTAGCAAGCAGCAGCCGTTTTGAGAGGAATGCCTTGCTGAAAAGTTGGTCGGCGTAATACCGCGATGTGGCGAGCACCAGATCGTATCGGACGAGCCGCCCTGATAACCGGTAGAGCCAGATACGGAGCCAATACGCGGTGTCACTGCTCCGCTCGTGCCACCATCGGTCCATTTCGATCCGTTTGAAGCCGACCCCGTGCCATAGCTGGACGAGGCGACTACCCGTAAGCAGTTCGCGCCGCCAGCGTCGCGACCATTCCGTGGTGTCGACGACTGCGCCGCCGCAACGGAGCAGGAACCATGCCGCTCGCCATCCGGGATAGCGCAGCACGGGCTGCGATGCAGCTTGTAGCGCGTCGATGACCGCGTCGTGGGATGTGATAAATACGACGCGCCATGATGCGTCGGCTTGGGCGTCAATATAGAAATACTTGCAGTTGTCCGAAAAGTGCCCATCGGCACGTCCGAGCACTGCGACCCAGCGCCGGTTGCGGGGCACAACGAGCCTCGGCACAAGCAGCGCTAGCCAAGCTAACGTCCCGCGCACCGCCTGTGCCACGAGTGTGGCGATGGGCCACGTCATGTTCCGCGACGGACCAGGAGACCATCCATTTGCATGAGGCGGCCATTGTCAAGGTTGACGAAACCCGCCTCGACACCTGCGAGATCAAATCCGAGTGTGTGAAGGCGGTTGAGTAATGGGAGGTATGTCGTCTGTCCCGTGTACAGCGACTGCAACGACAGCTCCAGCTGGATGCAAGCGACTTTCTCTAGAGTTTTGGTTGCGCCTGCGAGCACTTTGTCCTCAAGGCCTTGTACATCGATTTTCAGCCACACGCGCTGTTCGCTGTTCCAGCGGCCGGCCATCACCTGGTCCAGCGTCGTGACTTCGATTTCTTCTTCCGCCACATAGGCGGAACCCGGTGCAAGGGACTCATGCAAGCTATCCATGTCCAGCATGGAGCTGCTGATTGAGTTCCCTGCGATATGGAGGCGCGCTTTCGAAGCGATATCCGATAGACCCATGGGCACTACCTCCCACCGACCATCGGTGCGCGCGAGCGGCTCGAGCGACGAAAGCGCCTTTCTCATAGGCTCGAACGATATGATCCGTCCCCTGTACCCGAGTCGCCGCATGCCCTCGCCGTATTGCCCGACGTTGGCTCCGATGTCGACGAGCAGGTCGATCTCAAGGGATGCCAGCAACTTACGCCGGCGCTCCAGCTCAAAGCCATTCTGACCTTTGAGGCGGAAATAGCCCTTCTTCTCTAGGATTCGCTTGAGCGCGTTATCCGCGAAACGGGGAAGAATCATGGTGTTCTCTTATTTCCGCACATCGAGGACTTCGCCCGTCACCGGGCTGATGGCGAGGGCAAGCGTGGCGTGCGCGACCACGCTGGCATCCAGCAGTTGATCAGGCGGTTCGACGCCAAAGTTCTCACTACGCATGGGCGTCGCCGTCCGTTCCGGATTGACGACATTGATTCGAACCCCGGGGCCTGCGAACTCCTGCGCAAGGCCCTGGGCGAGGTTGACGACCGCGGCCTTGGTCGCGGAATAGATAGCCGACCGGGCACGCCCGCGGGTATAAGAGCTCGAAGCGAACAAGATCAATGCGCCATGGCGCTCGGCGAGAAACGGAAAGCTTTCCTTCGCCACGACAATCGAACCGGTAAGGTTGCTGGCCACTTGCTCGCCAATGTCGGCATAGGAAGTACCTTCCAGAAGACCCTGGCGTAACACGCCTGCCGTATTGATGACGATGTCGATGGCGCCAGAGGACCCGGCGGCCTGGGCAAGCGCCTCACGCACCGCAGCCGGATGGGCTACATCGATGCCGCCGCCGCGAGAAAATGCGTGTACCTCCGCGCCCGCATCCCGGGCCATCGCGACGATGGCGGCTCCAATGCCCCGGCTGCCACCGAACACCACGACGCGCTTGCCCGTGAGGTTGATCTCGCCCACCGTCTCCGCCGAGATCCGGGACCGAAGCTGGAAGAGGCGGTCTGCAAGGTAGATATCGGAGGGGTAGGTGATCTTGATGTTGTTGACGTCGCCATCGACGATGGCGACCGGTGCGAGGGCATACGACACCACCAGACCACAGTCGTCGGTGACCTTGATGGCGCGGTCGGTAGCGGCCATCGCGTGAGCCCTTCTCAACAAACCTGCCCGGAAGGCCTGTGGCGTCTGCCCGAGCCGGAGTGTCGAACGGTCCGGAATGTGCGCGATCGTGCCCTCGGTTGTGCGTTCGATGATCGTATCTGCCGAGGGGATCGCCGTATCGACCGCGTCGTAAGCATCAAGTGCATCTATGCAGCGGTCGATCGTGGCGCTATCGAGCAAGGGGCGCACGATATCGTGCACAAGCACCTTGGCCCGGTCATCAGGGATGGCGGTCACTCCGGCGGCAGAACTTTCGCGACGCGTTGATCCGCCCAAGACGATCTTGTGGACCTTGCCGTAGCGACCACGTACGACGAGTTCTTCCGCCATCATCCGGGTCTCAGGGCTCACGACAAGCACTACGCCATCGATACGGTCATGCGTCTCAAAGACATCGAGCGTGTGTTCAAACACGGTCTTGCCCGCAACCTTAAGGAACTGTTTGGGGATCGAGAGCCGAGCGCGTTCGCCCGTACCAGAAGCAAGAAGAATGGCGATGGTCGGGGGAAGCTCAATCATGGTTCCGGCTTGTCGAGTGTGTGGGAGATCGGCTGCGGAACGCGGCCCACCAAAGCAGTGCAGCGGTGGTACCCAGCGCACCCTGAAGCATAACCGCCGCCCCTGCGATCCCAAAGGGCGGGATGAGCGTGAAGCCCAGAACGGCGAGAACGGCCAGGCCGGCCGCCTGCGCCATCATCCGCAGCCGTCGGCGATCGCTGGTTACGAGGACATTGGCGCCGGTCGAGCATAGGCCTATGAGGAAAGGAGTCAGGCACAGGTACCGAGCCGCCTGCGCAGAGCGGGCGAAATCGTCGCCGAGAAGCCACGGGAGTGCCCATGATGCCGCGATCATGCCGGCGCTCGCCACCCCACCGCCGATCAGGGATGACATCAGCAGGGTGCGCGCCATTCGCGCCGACTGATCGCCGCCACGCGCCCGGAACAGTCGCGGCAAGGCGGCCATGGCCAGGGCGGAAACCGGTATGGCCAGTACGGAGGCGAGGCGGAAGGCGGCCGTGTACCAGCCGGCGGATGCGGGGTCGGCGAGGCGAAGCACCAGCGTTTTATCGATGGACACCAGTGCGGTATCGATGACGCGCATCATCGAGTAACCGAGGCTCTCACCGACGTCGCGGCGAGTGACAAGGAAACGCGCTGGACCAGGCCGAAGGATGCGAGAAACAGCAACGTGCCCGGCGAGAGCCGCGCCGAGCGAGCTCGCGACATGCCAGGGAACGTAAGCACCCAGGGTTCGCTCGTTCGATAGCCATAGAAAGCATGCGGCGGCAACAAGGTTTCCCATGGGGACGAGCGCATACATCCACCCCGCCATACCCATACGCTCTCGTGTCTGGAACGCATAGCTCGCGAGGATGGTTTGCGGAAAAAACACGACCTCGGGGAGTCCGATGGCCGCGTATTGCCAGGCCGGCGTGCCGGTTGGAAGCAATGGCAATGCGCCCAGCACAAAAATCGCCCAGAGTAGGCCTCCGCTAGCCAGAAAAGCGATATTGGCCCGCCTCCACGCCGCTGGGAAAATGTCAGGGCGCCTTGATACGTCCTGCAGCATCAGGAGGCCGAACCCTACGCCCGTCAGTGAGCCAATAGCGCCGGCGAGGCCTGCCGCCCCTGCAAACGTGCCATACCCGGATGGCCCGATGGCTCGCGCAATAGCCACCATCCAAAGCGCCTGCGCGCCGACGCGAACGCCTTGCCACAGCGTCGCCGCGAGTGCGCCTCGAGCGAGGCGACCGCTCAGCCAGTGGCGGGGATCGATGAGTCGGCGCGCGATCATGGTTGCCGTTTTGCCGTATCCAGGCGACGACGTAGGGCGGCGATATCGCCATCGAGCGCACCAGCGACGTTTTGGGTCTGCAATATCTTGAGTTGATCTTCAGCCCCGGCATAGTCACCCGTGGCGATGAGTAATCCGGCCAAGGATTGGCGATATGCAGGTTCACGGGGCGCCGCTTCCGTCGATCCGCGAATCATGCGTACCGCAAGCGTCAAGTCATGGAGTGTCACGGATGCGTAGTCCGAGTACATCGCCTGGAGGCGAGCGGTCGGGTTCGGATGCGACAGGCCCACAATGAACGCATGCGTCAGTCGCTGTGCGTCGAAATGGCAAAGGCCCTGGCCAAGGCAGTTGGCGAGCGAGCCTAGGGCACTTTCATCCTGGACACTGGGCTTCCTCACAGCAAGTTTGGCATCGATGCTGTCCCACCAGGACGGTTTGCTTGCCCGACCGGTTCTCGCGTTGAAAAAAATGAGTGCCTGCTCGGGGAGGATCGATGCGCCGGGGACCTCCGCGGCGCGCTCAAGCGGGGCGTACACGCGGCGAGCGAACGGCGAGTCGAGGTGGTAGCCGGAGAGAATGATATAGAGGCGACCTAGCTCGTATTGCGCACGGCCGGACTTCGGCGCGCGAGCGGCGAGCTCTTCCGCGAGGGAAAGAGGTGACGACCAGGCCGTCGCCGTCACGGCAGTCTGCCCGGTCCAGTAAAGCAACACCGCGCCAAGGGTGGCCCAGCGCGGCACCACCAGCCTCGGACTTGAACCGGACGCCAAGGGTATCGGCACAAGTAGGGGGACGACCGCTACAAGCAGTCCGAAGCTAGAGAAGTAATTCCGGTGTTCGTAAACGAGTTCCAGCGGAATGATAGTCGCCGTCATTACATGCGCTGCGAAATACAGGGCAATGCCCAGCGCCAGCAATGGCAATCGCTTGCGTGCCCAGATCGCGAGAGCGACAAGTGCAGTGATGATACCCGCCGAGACGATCGTCGTTGGAGGTTCGAGCCAGCCTACGGAGACTCGGAAATCATCGTGATAGAAAGATAAGTCGTTTGCCGATGGCACGAGGGTCCATCCGATGTAGTCGACCACAACGCGCAACTCGCTTAGCAGGCGCGTTGAAAGGGTGAAGTCACGACGGGCCCAGGAGCGGCCGCTCAGCACGCCGGGAAGCAGCCAGGCGAGCCCCGCGATGAAAGGCAAGAGGAGCAGGCAGGTATAAATGGCGGCGATGCGGCGATCACGGGCAATCTCGCCGATACGATTCATGGATCGCCCGCGAAACACCATGAGCTCGATGAGAAACGCATAAAGCGGCGCCATGACGGCGTTCTCTTTTGAGAGAAGACCGATCAACGGCAGGACGGTAAGGCTTGCGAGGGCGGCGACCAGGTCTCGCGTAAGACGCCGTGCGCCCATGCGTTCACGGGCCACTACATAACCCAGCAGTGAAAGCACGACGAATAGATTGGCCAGGCTCTCCATGCGCTGAACGATGTAGAGCACCGACGTAAGATTGATCGGCAGCAGGAGCCAACTCGTGGCAACGATCGCGGCGAGTAGCGCCGGTCGTCGCGACACCTCACGATGCACGGGCGTGAGTCGAAACAGGCGTAGCGCCAGGAAGTAGAATGCTATGCCGTTCAGCAGGTGTATCGCCAGGTTTACCGTCTTCATCTCGGACGGGTCACCATCGGCGATAAGCCAGTCGACGGCAAATGTGAGCGATGCCAGTGGGCGCTTCAGGTCACTTGAAGGTGACGACATCGCGGCGCGTACCAGGGTGGGTGTGGTCGCCTCGCGGACATGGAGATCGGCGTTGTCCACGATGTTCGGGTAATCGTCGAACAGGAAGCCACCGGTCAGGCCTGGTCGATAGACCAGAAATGTGGCGAGCACGGCAACAAGCATCACCAGGGCGGCGATGCGTCCATCGGAAAGGCGGACCCTCACTTCGTCAGTGCCCTTTGATCTGTTTCGAGCGCGCGGCGCAGATGCGCCATTTCGTTTGGCCAATAATCCTGCGCTTCAAGCACTTTCGCATGAAGCCATGCCATACCTTGGGTCGGCCGCACGGGATCTACCTCCAGAGTGTCGAAATAAGCGAGGTGGGCTAGGCCCTCCCGAGGGTGACCGCGCCGGCCCAGCTCGGCCGCCTGTGCCAACGCCACGGCAGGGCCTGGCACGCGGGCCAGGCCCTCATTGAACCACGTCAAGGCCGAGGCCGGGTCATCCTGTGCCAGGGCGAGCTCACCACGCAGGTGGGCGATATCCTGCATTCGCCCTGGCAGGGCGCTTATCGCTGGATTTGCGGCAGCGGCATCGAGCAGATGAGCCAGGTCGCCGTATGTCATGCCTGCGCACGTGCGCCTGGCCACGAGGTCCATCGCGGATTGCGTCCACGACGTAAGCAGCGGGCCAGGGTCACGCGATCCCTGACGTAGCGAAAATTCGGCGGCCTCCCAGTTCTCAGCATTCGGGCCTCTGCCATGGCATGCGACGATGATCGTGGTGAGGGAGATTTGCACCTCCCCGGGGAAGGCTGCACTGGCGGAAGACAGCCGGGCGCTTGCCTTTGCATACTGGCCCGCGTCAAGTTCTTGTTGAGCAGCCCATGCCTGTGCGCGTGGTGACTCCGGTGCCGTAAGGACCCACACTTCGGCCTGTTCAAGCGGACGCGACCAGAGTGCCGCCGCGTAATGAGTGAGCGCCGCACAGAGGACTAACGGTGCTGCGAAAGCAGTCATGCTTAACCAGCGAGTCCGGATGCTGCCGATCGCCACGCCTATTGGCCAGAAAGCCATCATTGCTGGCAGGTAATTGCGGTGCTCGAAATAGAGCTCCAGCGCTAGGGATGATGATTCGAGCAGGTGGCCACCGAGAAAGAATCCGATGGCAAGTGACAGGGATGGCCAGCGACGGCGGAAGCGCCACGCGAAAGCAGCCGTGCCGACCCAGGTAAGTATGACTGGCAGCGTCCACCAGGGGGAAAGTAAGTTGCTGGCTGCGCGATATTGATCGTGGAACAGGCTTCCGTAGTGACTATCAACGAGAAAGAGCAGGCGCAGGTACTCGAGAAGAATGGTCGGCTCGGTAATCACTCGCTGCCATAGCGTGAAGCTTCGCGGCGGCGGTGGCGGATGGCCTAGTGACTTAAGAAGAACCCAGGTAACCCCCGCGATGATGAGTACCGTGCAGGGAACGGCGACGCGCGCGCGCCAGCGGCGGTATTGCGCCACGCGCGCTGGCGAGCCATTCATGGGAAGCGAAGCGTCGATGACGAGCGACAGCAATGGCAGGAGCAGCCCGTTCGGTTTTGCGAGAAAGGCCAGCGCGGTGCACGCCAGCCAGCCCAGTATCAGGAGCACGTTACCGCCACGTCCGGCGAGCATGCGCTCACGGCCCTCGAGCCAGATATGAAGGCCCATCAGCACAACGAATGCGGCAAGCATCGCCTCACGCTGCACGACGTACAGCACGGTGGAAACGAAGAGGGGGTGCAATAGCCAGAGGCTTGCGGCGAAGAGTGCCGCCATGTCGGCCTGTGGCTCGCTGTAGCCCTGCATGCGACCCAACCGGCGAAGCAGCGTGCCGAGGAGCAGGTCGTTTAGAAGATGCAGGGCGAGGTTATGCCACTTGAACGGAAATGCCTGTGCTGGCCAATCGTGGGCATCCAGCAGAAAGCTCAGTAGAGATAGTGGGCGCCCCGTTGGATCCGCTCGGCCCGCCGTGATGTAGCGCAGGAACGTCGAAAGATTATCAACGGGTCCGAATTGCCCCAGCACTGGCAGATTCGCGGCGTCATCGAACATGAAGCCGCCATGCATACCCGGCGCGTATGCGAGTACACATGCTGCGCAGGTGAGTGCAAAGAGTGCTGCGCTACGGATGACAGTCATTTTCACGGGCAAAAAAGAAAGGGCCGCTTGCACGGCCCTTTCCCAACAAGACTGCAGAGCAGGCTTACTTTTCAGCGCGGCAAGCGGTCGGCAGGTACTGCTCGGCCACGTCGGTCTTATTACCGCCCTTGACGGCTGCGGTGGAACGGCAATTCCAGGCGATGGTGCCGCCATTGTCGTACGGCGACAGGCCGACGAACTTGCCATCGATCTTGTCGTTGGCTTCCTGCGGCGTGCCGCTCGCAAATTCAGCGTTGATCACGCCCTTGGTGACCGTCACCTTCTTGACGTACTTACCCTGGGTCGAACCATCCGTGACCGGCAGGCCTGCCGAACCGGCACCCAGCGGGAAGTGACCCTTGTTGTTGTAGAACTCAGCCACGGCGGTCTTGGCGCCGTCAGCCAGGTTCATGCCTTCCGACACCTGGGTGCGGATGATGTAGTTCTGGTACTGCGGGATGGCGATAGCAGCCAGGATCGCGATGATGGCGACCACGATCATCAGTTCGATGAGCGTGAAGCCCTTCTGGACGTTCTTCATGGAGATTCCTCGTTAATGGGTATAACTAACCGAAAAAAAGTGATGCCCCCTGAGCCCTAGCACCTCCCCCTTGCCGAGCAACGGAGAGGAATGCTCCCTCACTTGCTTTGGTCAGGAACGACCAGGAAGCTCGCCGCAGGTCCTGCATTTGCCATGCCATGGGCCTCGCGACCGACATATTCCCTCATATTTGCCGGTGCCGGGATTGTGCACAGGATCACGCTAGCGGATCAACAAGAAAATTTCGCGGATTCAGTGGATTGCGACACATTTTGATGTGACGTTAAATGTCATAAGGTGACGTTCTGCGTCACGCTTTCCGGCACGAAGTCGGTAGGTACTTGGGATCGATCGATCCGCGGCAAGCCCAGCTGATGGTGCCGCCATTGGCGGCGGGAGACATGATCAAGGTCTGTTTCTTCAGCGTGTCGTTGGTGTCGGCTTGTTCGTAACTGATCGTTACGACCCCACCATCGCCCACCGACAGGCTCGACACGTACTTTCCAGCCAGCGATGCGGCCTTCGGTAGCCCCGCAGATTCATTCGACGACGGGAAAGTTCCCTTATTCGTCATGAACTCCCAGATTGCTGCCCGGGCACCCGAGGCCAGTATGAAGCCTTCCGACGCCTGCGTCCGAATGATGTACGTCTTGTATTGCGGCACGGCAATGGCTGCCAGGATGGCAATAATCGCCACGACGATCATCAGTTCAATGAGGGTGAAACCGGAGGAACGCGAGCGCATGGCGAAGGCCCTGGAGGAGATCGAAGCCGACGCAGCACGTTTCGTACCAAGGCTACAGCGGGTGGCTGACCCCCTCAGGATTCTTGAACTCCGTCACGCTTTTGCCGCTGGCGCCACGCGTTGAGGCCGACCGGCACCGCCGCCATGGCGAGCAGCATTTCAGGCCCGCGGAACGGAATCGAGTAGCGCGGCTCCGCCTGCAGGATCGTGTAGACCAGGGTCACGAAGAGGCTGAGGCAGGCAATGGCCTGCAAAGGCGGCGGAGTTTCTCGACGAATCAAGGCGAGGACCGAGGCAATCAACGCGAGCAGCATCAGGATCGGATTCAGCACATAACATGCCCCCGCCATCGCGGCGAGCAGGGATGAGGTCTTAAGCGGCGATTCGCGCGTGGGGTAGACATACACATCGCCCTGGCCGATACGTATGCTCCAGTCCCATAATAGCGCCGGCTTGCTCAGGTACCAGCGCAAATAGGTCCACGGCCTTTCGCCCAATCGACCGAGCATGAGGGCGGCGCCCGCCGAAGGCTTTGCCTGGAGTGTGTCGATTTCTTCCTGCATGGCGTCGATTTCGGCCTGCGCCCCCGCATCGCCATGGCTCGCCAGTTGGTAAGCGAGGTGATAGCTCGGCCACGAACCCTGTACGAGGTTGGTCATCGCCCGGCCTTTCGCGCTCGGCACGTCAGGCAGGGTAAACGACCGTGCGCCCCACGCCATGGGTAGCGCCAGCGACGCGATGAGCAGAGCCGCCGCGGGGCGCGTGCCGAGGCCGCCGCGCCACCACGCGAACAGGGCAAGTACGAGGCCGAAGGGAATCAGTACGGCGTTCGTCAACGCCGCGAGGCCGAACGCGACGCCCGCAACAACGAGGCGACCGGCTCTTGGCCGCGTAGTCGCCCAGCCGTATATGCAGAGTGCGACCGAGCAAAGGAAGGCGAGCAGCGTTTCAGATAGGAGATAGGCCGGGATGGCAATGCTATGCGGCCAGATAGCCATCAAGAGCGCGGCGGCGGCAAGCCACGGAAGCGACAGTACGCGCCGGCAGGCGATCACGAGCAATGCCACTGTCGCCCCGCCCAGGATGGCCTGGACCAGCAAGGTGGTTGCGTAAAAAGGATCGAACGATCCGGTTGCCGCCATGATCGTCCCGAGGAATGCGGGGTATCCCGGATCCCGAAAGCTATCGGGTGCCGCTACGGCGGCCCCGGACCATGCCACGGAGAACGTATGGCGATGGATCAGGTTCCATGCGTACCGGTAGTACTGAACAGCATCGCCACGCACATATTCAAGATCGACGGGCTGTAGCACCTGCGCATGCGTGACAAACCACAGGCGCAGCCCGGTGGCCACAATGCCCGCCACGAGGGCGATGACGAGAGCGATATATGTGGGACGTCGCGGGTGCATGGGGTGGAACGGATGCATGGGTTCTCCTACGGCGCCGGTCGGTGGCGGTCGCCAAGACCGCAGGAGGATACGCTATGGCGGCCACGCATCCCCGCGTGCCGCGTCGCACCTTGCGCCGATGCGCTACCCTCCGTACCGTCCCGTCTCGACGAAAAAAGCCAAACGGAGCTCCACCCATGAAACCCCTCTTCGCCGCGCTAGCCCTGGCGCTGGCCACCAGCCCCGTGCTGGCCGCCGACGCCGACATGGCCTCGCCGCACCCGTTCTCCATCCGCGACCTGGTCATGATGGATCGCGTCGGTGACCCCCAGCTGTCCCCGGATGGCCGCTACGCACTTTTCGCCGTGCGGGCAACGGATTACGCGGCGAACAAGGGTGTTACGTCGCTCTACGTGATGGACCTGGACAAGCCGCCCCAGCCGATCAAGGTGGTCGAGAAGGGCTCCTCGGCCCGCTGGGCACCGGATGGCAAATCCATCTATTACGTCGCCCCCAAGGGCGGTACGGCCCAGGTCTTCCACCGTGCGTTTGACGCCGGCCAGGGCGGCAAGGGCCTGGCCTTTACGGTCAACCCTGGCGAGGCCGTTACCGACGCCCCGCTCGATGTCGGTGCCTACAAGCTCTCGCCGGATGGCTCGAAGCTCCTCCTGAGCTACGAGGTCTTCACCGACTGCGCCGACCTCAGCTGCACCAAGGAGCGCCTCGACGGCCGCGAGAAAGACAAGGCTACCGGTACCGTCTACGACAAGCTGTTCGTCCGCCACTGGGATACGTGGGCTGACGGCCGCCGCGCCCAGCTCTACATCGCCGACGCCAACGCGCCTTCGCAGCCCGTGCTCCTGAGCAAGGGCATCGACGGCGACGTGCCGAGCAAGCCGTACGGCAGCGAAGACGAATTCACCTTCTCGCCGGATGGCAAGACCGTGTACTTCGACGTCCGCATCGCTGGCAACAGCGAGCCCTGGTCCACTAATTTCGACATCTACAGCGTCCCGGCGGATGGTTCGGCCAACCCGACCAACCTCACTGGCGACAACCAGGCGTGGGATGCGAATCCGCTGGTGTCGCCGGATGGCAAGACCCTGTACTACACGGCCATGAAGGAACCGGGTTCCGAGGCGGATCGTTTCGGTATCTGGGCCATGGATCTCGCCACGGGTGCCAAGCACGAAGTCGATCCGTCATGGGATCGCTCCGCGGGCACCCTGCAGATCTCCGCCGACGGCAAAACCCTCTACACGACCACCGACGATAATGGCCAGCATCCGCTGTTCGCGATCGATGCCGCGACGGGCAAGGTCACTACGCTTGTCACCGACGGCAGCGTCAGCGCCTTCTCGGTCGGCCAGAAGAAGATCCTGCTTTCGCGCGATGACCTGAAGCGCCCGGCCGACCTGTATACGGCTGACCTGAAGGGCAAGGGCCTGAAGCAGATCACCCATTACAACGCCAAGCGCATGAAGGCGGCCCAGGTCGGTGAGCCGGAGTTCTTCACCTTCAAGGGCTGGAACAACGAATCGGTGCAGGGCTACGTCGTGAAGCCCGTCGGCTACAAGAAGGGCAAGACCTATCCGGTCGCCTTCATCATCCACGGCGGCCCGCAGGGTGCCATGACCAACAGCTGGAGCTACCGCTGGAACGCGCAGACCTACGCAGGCCAGGGCTTCGCCGTCGTCACGGTCAACTTCCATGGCTCGACCGGCTACGGCCAGGCCTTCACCGAATCCATCTCGGGTGACTGGGGCGGCAAGCCGCTCGAAGACCTGAAGGACGGCTGGAGCGCCGCGCTGCAGAAGTACAGCTTCCTCGATGGCAACCGCGCCTGCGCGCTGGGCGCCAGCTACGGCGGCTACATGGTTTACTGGATCGCTGGCAACTGGAACCAGCCGTGGAAGTGCCTTGTCGACCACGATGGCGTCTTCGATGCACGCGCCATGTACTACGACACCGAAGAGCTCTGGTTCGAAGAGAAGGAAAACGGTGGCACGCAGTTCGAGCACCCGGAAAACTACGAGCGCTTCAACCCGATCAACCACGTGAAGGACTGGCGCGTCCCGATGCTCGTCATCCACGGTGGCAAGGACTTCCGCATCCCGGAGACCCAGGGCATGGGCGCATTCACGGCACTGCAGCGTCGCGGCATCCCGAGCAAGTTCCTGCACTTCCCGGATGAAAACCACTGGGTGCTCAAGCCGCAGAACAGCGTGCAGTGGCATGAGACGGTGAATGCGTGGTTGAAGGAGTGGACCGTGCCTGAAGCAAGCGCGAAGTAAGCGATCAGGAGAAACGGCGGCCAAAGGTCGCCGTTTCTTTACTCGGGTCGGGTTGTCGGATGCTGCAGCTTGTCGCTATCCACGAATGCGTCTCCAAACGCCGCGGCGGCGCGTGACGCGATGTGGTTATCATCCCAATAAAGTGCCATGCCATCGCGAACGCCTGGGCAGCGGGCTGCATCGCAGAAAAAATCTACGGGCTCCACGTAGGTGACATTGGCATGTCGCGCGGGCAACGCTGACAACGTGGCACGGATCGGCGCGGAGCGCTCCATGAAAACATCCCGTGACACGTCGCAGGCGTTCGCAATGTTCCGTCGCAGGCAGTCAGGCACTGACGCGGGCATGTCGGGGGTGGCACCAATAATAATGACCCTGCGCACATGCGGTGCCAGCGCGTCGACGGTTGCGATGAGTCTTTCGGCGAAATACCGGTCCGTCGGCCTGGGCCAGCGTGATGCCAGGATCACGGTATCCATTGACTGCGCATGCCGCAGGGCAACTGCATTGAAGGCCTTGCAACCAGCGGCGAACACGGGGCTTTCGCCATTGTCGTACTCCACGGCAGGCGCGCATGCGTCTCGCGAGTATTCCGTGAAAGCATTTCCTTGTGCGCGTGCCAAGGCAGCAGCGAAGGGACGGAAGGCGAACGCATGCGAATCACCCCAGATGGCGATGCGTGGGCTGCCCTTCCTGCCAAGCACGCAAGAGGCTTGGTCAACTGCGTCGGCCGGGATCAAGCGATTGAAGTGACAATCGGGAAGATTCGCCGGCCTGTCCTGGGCTGCGGCTTCGGCAGGATCTTCGGGCGGTGGGGACCGCATCGCAGCGGAAGCGCCCGCGAGCGAGCCCATGGCTATGACCAGCGATACGGCGAGCGTCACACCCACGACGCGGTGGGCCTTCATCACACGCATTCGGCGTAGCGGACGCTCGACCCATCGCCAGGTTGCGACAGCCAGCGCGAACGAGGCGATCACCAGGGACATCCGCGTCATGGCCGGGAGCTCGCCTGGAAGGGCGACCGTGGCAAGGGCAAGGAGGGGATAGTGCCAGAGATAGAACGGATATGACACGCGGCCGATCGATACGAGTGCCCGCGAGGAGAGTAATCGCCACACGACACCCCGCGTTGTCGATGCATGCACGAGCAATGCCGCGCCGAGCGTCGCGGGGAGGGCGCCGAAGCCCGGGAAGTGCGTCGTCGGGAAAGTCATGGCGGCGATGAGCAGTGCTGCGCCAAGGATGCTTTCCCGGTGGCCGTTGCGTTCGCTAGCGCGCGGTGCCCAGGCAACAAGGGCGCCCAGTGAAAGCTCCCACCACCGGGAGGGCATCGCGTAAAACGCGGCTTGGCTTCCGCGATAAAGTGCCCATTCGGCAAACGCGAACGACCCGGCCGCACAAGCAGCGAACGCCACGAACCGGGCAGTCGGTGAGTGTCGACGAGCCAGCAGGAGCGCGATGGGCCATATAAGGTAGTACTGCTCTTCCACACCCAATGACCACAGGTGCAGCAACGGCATGCGGTCTGCATTAAGGCCGAAGTAGTCACCCGTGGTGTACTGGAAGAGGACGTTGGCGCTGAAGACGCTCGAGGCGGCGACCGAACGCAGCGCTGCTGAGAGTTCGCCGTATGGAGAGAGGATGGCGAAGCACCCCGCGACGGTAGCGGCAAGCACGATGCCCAACGCGGGAAGCAAGCGCCGGGCGCGCCGGGCGTAGAAACCGGCTAGGTCGATTCGGCCCGTACTCGCCAGTTCGGCCTCGAGCAGCGATGTGATCAGGAAGCCCGAGACGACAAAAAAGACGTCCACACCGGTATAGCCCGCTGGTATACCGAAACCCGCGTGGTAGAGGACTACCCCGAGCACGGCGATGGCCCGAATGCCGTCGATGCCGGGTCGATACGCCATGCCATGTGTCGCCGTCGTCATATCCCGCGACCGCGCCACTCGTCAGAGTTCGCCGTCAGTGGCCGTCGCGACGAACGTTCGCCCGAAAGCGGCGGCCGCGGTGGACGAGATGTGGTTATTATCCCAATACAGCGCCATGCCGTTGCGCACGCCCGGACAGGTCTCTCTGTTGCAGAAGAAGTCCGCGGGCTCGACATACACCACGTTGGGGTGTCGCGCGGGCAATGCGGAGAGCACGGCACGGATCGGCGCGGAGCGATCGATGAACGTTTGGCGCGCGATCTCGCAGGCTTTCAGGGCATGACGGAACATGCACTCAGGCACGGCGGACGGGAGGTCGGGCGTGGCACCGATGATGTAGATGCGCCGGACATGGGGTGCAAGCGCGTCGACGGTGGCCGTAAGGTCCGCACCGAACTGCCTGTCGTCCGGCTTTGGCCAGCGAGAGGCGAGAATGACGGTATCCATAGTCTTCGCACGGTCAAATGCTGCCGCATTGAACGCCTTGCATAATGCCGAGGTTTTTGGGCGCTCGCCATTATCGTAAGCCACCGCTGGCGCGCAGGCATCGCGCGAGTAGGCGATGGCCACCTTGCCTTCACGTTGCGCAATAGCAGTGGCGAATGGCTGGAATGCCAGCGCATGTGAATCGCCCCAGATGACAATCTGCGGTGAGCCTTTGCCACCAAGCGTACATTTCGACTCGTCAGGCAACACGGCAGGGGCGAATGAGTTCGCATGGCAGGCGGCCATGTTCGCTGGCATGTCCTGCGAGGCTAGCGCGGCGGGGTCATGCGACGGTGGCGATGCCTTGACCGCATCGGCGACCTGCACTGACAGAATGGCGATCGCGACGCACGCCGCAAGTGTGGCGCCAACCAGCTTGCGTGGCAGCGCTAGGGTTACGTTTCGAAGGGGCTTCTCGAGATACTGCCAGGTGCCCAGCGCCAGGATGAACCCTGCGAGCACAAGGCCGGCACGCGTCACCGCCGGGACCTCGCCAGGGATCGCCACCGCCGCCAATGCCAGCAACGGCCAGTGCCACAGATAAAACGGGTACGACACCTTGCCCACCAGCACCATCGCGGGCGACGCAAGTACGCGCCAGGCCCCTCCGTGCACCGTGGACGCATGCACCAGCATCGCCGCGCCTAGCGTCGCCGGCACGGCGCCGATGCCTGGAAAATGGCGCGTGGGGAATGCCATCGCAACGAGGATCAGCGATATGCCGGCTATGCTCTCCCAGCGTCCGCTACGCTGTCCGGCGGGCGGTGCCCACGCCACCAACGCACCCAATGAAAGCTCCCACCAGCGCGACGGCATCGCGTAGAAGGCTGCCTGGCTGCCGTGGTAAAGCGCCCACTCGGCATACGCCAATGATCCGGCCGCGCATGCGCCGAACACAGCACAACGGGCCCTGAGCGGGAGCTTCCTCGCCATCAACAACGCCACGGGCCAGAGCAGGTAGTACTGCTCCTCGACGCCCAATGACCAGAGGTGCAGCAGCGGGAGGTGGTTTACGTCGGGCCCGAAATAACCCCCGGTCGTGTACTGGAAAAAGATGTTGGCGCCGAACACGCACGATGCGGCAACCGAGCGGAGTGCCGCCGTCAGCTCGCCATACGGCGAGAGAATCGCAAAACATCCGGCGACCGTCGCCAGCAGCACGATTGCCAAGGCGGGCAAGAGCCGCCGGGCCCGGCGCGCATAGAACGCGGCCAGGTCGATGCGTCCGCTCCTGTCGAGCTCAGCCTCCAGAAGGGACGTGATCAGAAACCCCGAGATCACAAAAAACACATCGACGCCAACAAACCCACCCGGCGGGCCGAACCCGGCGTGATACAGGACGACGCCAAGAACCGCGATAGCGCGAAGGCCATCGACGGAAGGGCGGTAGGCGAGACCTGGATGGTCCGCTGTCGCTCGGGTGGCAGTCATCAAGTCGGTCGGCGCTCTGGAGTGGGCGCCACTATAGCCAATGTTCACCCTCGCCCGGGCTGATGCCGTCGCCTTTCTCTTGCTGAAGCAATGATTTGTGATCGGAACCCACTATTGTGTGGCCGATCGTTATTATTTACGATCCGCCGCGGGGGCGAGTGCCCACGGCCATGGAAGGGTTGCCCGATGCTCAATGACGACGACAAGATGGCTCTCCGGTGCCGCGTTCCCGTCAATGAGGCCATCCGTGAGCGCTAAAAGCACTTACGTATCGTTATGTGTGGCCTCCTTTGCGGTGACGGCGGTGGTGGCTGCGGTGATCGCGTACGTCGCATCCAAAGATCGATCGTTCATGGACGTAATGATGTCAATAGTCCATGCGGCGCCGCTCGTGCCTGCACGTCGCTGGTCGAGCGCCTCAAGCTATCCGGAGTTGTCCGAGCTTTACTACTTCTTCGTTTGGCCCTCATTTTTCGCGGTCCTCGGCGCGGTCGTCCTAAAAATTGGCAATCCACCCAATAAGTTCGGCTCTGACTTTACGGTCACCAGGCGCGTCAAGGCAGTTCTCGCGTCACTCCTTCTCGTCGGCTTCTCATTCCTGGTCCTTGCCAGTGCGCACGGTGGGGATATACGCGCATTCCTCTTCGGCACGTCGTTCCAAACCCTTCTTCTTTTCGGATGGTTCAATTTTGCGCTTACTGGCGTCCTGTCCGGCCTGGCCATTGTTGGTCTCGTTCAATGCGTCACCTACCGCAAGAACGACTTTTGACTGCCTTGGCTATCGCAAACAAACCGCTATGTCTGAGTTCGACACTGTAACGGGGGCGCTGGCGTGGAATATGGCAAAGGAGCGCCACACGGGATTACTCGTGATCGGATGACGGGAAATTATCAGGCTACGATCGCGGTGACACGGCTATGATCAATCGCTTAAGCGCACGGATTGCGTCCATACATGATGGCGGCTGGCAAAAGACCAGCACAGACTTTATGGGCGACATTCTTTCCGTGACGCCGCGGTCGATGCCGCGTTCAAGCCCATGCAATAAGTAAATCTGAGGTGCGCGCTTCGTGACGCTAGTGGTGGGATCACGAATGCGTCAGCGGAACTCTCCATGGAAGATGGCTGGCGCAGGGTAGTACGAATCGCCCGAGTGGAGCGTGCGAAACGAGTAGTCAAAGTTTAGGGTGTCAGGGCTGTCGACCTTACAGACCCGGTGCTATGTCCGATGAAATGGATGAGTTCACTGAGACTATAGTGCCTTCAAAAATACCATGAGGTCCCCTCGCTCCTGCGCCGTAAGCCCAATCGGGTAACCAGTATCGAGCCCTCGGTAGTAAACCTCTCGATCCACTGCGGCCTCAAGGCTAGGAACGCTCCCATCATGCATATAGGGGGCGGTCAGCCGCACCTCGCGTAATGACGGCGTGGCAAACGTCTCGATATCCGAAACCCTATGGCTCGCGGCAAAATGGCCGAGCTGGGCTTCGTCCGCGTGCGTGGCGATTCTGTCGCCGAGAGCGGCTCCGCCGAGGCTTCGTATTAGCACGCCTTGCGTCAGCTCGGGCAGGCGTGCCGCGATGTCGTCCATGCTCACGCCTGAGCGGTGGAAATCGTGATCGGTGAGTTGGGCGCCCTGGAGCGCATGGCAGGTCGCGCATTGTCCCTTGCCTGCAAAAATACGCATGCCGAGTTTTTCGCGCTCGTCGAGCGCGGTCGCATCGCCGCTGGCGAAGCGCTCGTACCGCGTGGGGGTAAGGCTCAGTTGCCGCAGATAGGCAGCGAGTGCATAGGCGATGGCTCGGTCAGCCTCGGTCAGTGGCGTATCCTTGCCTGCGGGAAACCACGTGGCGTATTCGGGCAGGGCAGTTGTCGTGGTGGCAATCGCTGTGCGCCCGTGAAGCCCCATTTCCACTGGGTTACTAAAGGGGTCCATCACCGCGTCTTCCAGACGGTCACGTCGCCCGTCCCAGAAGAACGTAGTTCGCTGCGATGCAATCGTGGTGGTCAGTGATGGGGTGTTGCGGGTGCCGGGAAGGCCGTGGACGCCAATGGCGACGGGCTTGCCGTCGCTGAAGGCCATTCCTGGGATGTGGCACGTCGCACAGCTGGTTCGCCCGTCCGCGCTAAGGCGTGGGTCGGCGAACAGCTTCTGGCCGAGCGCGACTTGGCTGGCATCAGCCGCCGTGGCTGACGCCGCCTGCGAATGCGCAAACGCAAACGCGAGTGCCCCGGCAAAGACAAGCGATATACAGGTGATGACGAGGACCGGGCGCATCCTTCGCTCCGAAGGCGCTACTGTCCCTTACATCGCTGCGACGCGGACGCGTGCACCCGTGGAGGCCAGCGTCTTCGACAGTTCATCCTTCCGGGCACCGTCGCCAACGACGAGCACGGTCACGCCCTTCAGCGTGTCAGGCTTCACTTCCTTGCCGAGGGCGGTGGTGAAGGCGTTAGTCGTTGCGGCATCCGGGCCGCCCAGGATCAGCAGGGCACCGGGAATAAGGATCGAACCGGCACCGTTCACGATCGAATCCGTTTCGTTCTTCCGCCTATCCTCGGCCATGGCGCCATCGCCAGCGGGAATCACGTAGATGTACGGCTTCATGCCGATATCGTCGGCGTGCACCTTGCCCTGGTCGGCCAGATACAGTCCCCAGCTGTTTTCGTCAGCGTTCGCTGCCGGGCGGGGTACCGTGGCTTTCCTCGCGGCAGTGGTGTCCCCGGCGGGGGTGGTTGCAGCCTGGTCGTTCGACTTGCTGCAAGCACCGAGTGCCAGGGCGGTGGCCAGCGCAAGGGCGCAGGCGGTCCATTTCTTCATCGATGTCATTCCGGACATGGGCCCGATCCCCCTCGGATCGGCGAGGCACGAGGCAGCTCCGCCCCGGCGTGCCGGCATTCATACCAGATCGTAATTACAAACGCACGCCTCGCAGGTCAGCGCGGATTCGGCAGGCGCATTGCGCAAGAAACTGTGATGAGCGTAGCATTCTGCGAATTCTGGGATCCGTACATTATTGCGACGTTACAGGGGGCCGGGCAGGGCAGCCGGCAGCGAAAGGGAAGGCTGGCGGGGTGCTGGCCACAGGGGATGTGCGTATGTTGTCGCAGGGATCGCGCGCCACGAGCGCGCGCAGGAGGCTCGCCTCGTGGTTTGTCACCGCCGCCGTCACTCTCCTTGCGGGAGTGGGGCCCGTCGCGGCGACACAGTACGTCTACGATGCGAACGGCCGGTTGGCCGTGGTCACCGACGATAGCGGCGAAAGTGCCCGTTACGTCTACGACGCCATGGGCAACATCCTTCGCATCGAGCGCGTGCAGGCCTCCGAGCTACGCATCTTCGCGATGACGCCGAGCCACGGCACGGTGGATACCCCGGTATCGATACGCGGCCAGGGCTTTTCGAGCCTTGCGGCTAACGACACGGTGAAGTTTAACGGCACGCCAGCCACGGTTTCTTCGGCGACCGCCAACGAACTTAAGGTCACGGTTCCCTACGATGCCACCACGGGCCCCGTCACCGTGGCCGTCGGTGGTCGCACTGCGACGAGCGAGTCTTCCTTCACTGTTGACGAGACCGGTTTGCCGCCGGCTATTGGTCAGGTGATGCCTGACATTGCAGTGGCCGGGACATCGATCGGTGTCGACGGATCGCACCTCTACCCTATCTCCGGCAAGACCTCGCTCCGCATCGGTGGGCGCTCGCTGGATGTCGGTCAAGGCACCACCAACCAGCATCTGGTAGCCGTCTTGCCTCCCTCCGCGAGTAGCGGCCGTGTCCGTGTGCAGACCCCGTACGGCTCCGACGAAAGCGTCCAAAGCGTTCTTGTCGTACCTGCGGGTATCGACCCGGCGAACGTGCGTTCGCGCGGCGTTGCCACGATAGACGCGAGCCCGGCCCACGTTGACCTCGCGGGCGGTACTTCCTACGGCGCGGTGATGTTCGACAGCGAAGGCAAATTCTGGATCAGCCTTCAGCTGTCGAATTTCTCTGGCAGTTCAAAGAACATTGGCTACACCGTTTACGCTCCAGGCAACGTTGCTGTCCAGCAAGGAACGGTTTCGACAAGTGCCGCTTCCATCCACCTGGGCCGTGTGCGGGGTAGCGGGACCTATCTCGTGATGTTCCACCCGAATGACGCTGGCTCGTCGTCGTTCGACGTGGCATCGGTATCCAATGCTTCCTTCGGCAACGATGAGCTGACGCTCGTAACCCAGGCACCCTCACAGAGCGTACGCGCTACGTTTGATGCGCAGGCAAAAGACACGCTAGTCGTGAAGATTGCGGGAGCTACTACCGTACCGGTCAATGCCGCCGTGACCTACAGCGTGTATAGCCCCGCAGGCACGCTATATACGAGTGGCGTCGCGTCAGGCGTGGGCACGATCAACCTTGCGAACCTTCCGTCAGGCGGTTCATGGCAGCTGATTGCCTCGCCGGGTGTGGGTGTCAAAGGAAGCATGCGTGTGGCGGTGCTCAAGGGTACGACCGGCGTGCTCGTCCCGGGATCGGACCCCGTCTCGCTTGAGGCGAAGTCTCCGGGCCAGAACGTGTACATGAATTTCCACGCCAACCCGTTTGATGACGTGGAGTTGGTCGTCTCGAAGGCGTCTCTGACAGACACGACTCAGGTTGCTTATGAGCTGCATGTCTACGCCGCCGCCGGAAACGAGGTCACGTATACCAGTTGTAACGTGACCACGCCGGGTGGCAACTGCAACCTGCATCTCTGGTATCTCACCGAGGGTGACTATCAAGCGGTCGTGGTCCCTACACGTGGTGGCACATTGCACCTCAACGCGACTCTGCAGAAGCACCTCGCCGGCCGATCGATCACTCGCGATGCGACCCTCGGGATTGACCTCGCGTCAGGTCAGGCTGAGCGCATCACCTTCGACGCGCAGGCTGGAGACACGCTGGCGATGTACGTCAGCAATACGCGCACCGTTCCACAGAGTCAGAACATCCGCTACCTCGTCTACCGCCCGGATGCGGGTGCGATCACCACGCAGACCCCCGCATACATGGACTTCTCGACGAACGGGTCGCGAGTCGCGAATCTTCCGGATCTGCCGGTCGCAGGACGCTATACAATCCTGGTGCTACCTGACTATGGGTTGTCCGGCGCCGCACAGTTGAGCTTGATAACTGGGACGACGACGACGCTGCAGGCCAACGCCGCGCCCGTGGTGCTGGATACACACGTGAATGGCCAGTCGATGTACGTTGATTTCGACGCGACGGCTGGTGAGCGCCTGGAACTGACGCTGTCCGAAGCGGTGCTGACGGGTGCGACCAATACTGCGTACACCGTTGACATTCGCGACGCCGTGGGCAGGTCCGTCCAGAGTCGGACCTGCTATACGACCGCTTACGGCTGCCAGTTCCACCTGTGGTACCTGACCGCAGGGCATTATCGCGCAACGCTTACCATGAACTGGGGCGGTACCCTGCACGTGAAGGCCGCCCTGCGTGACGTGATCGTCGGACGAAGGATCGCGGCGGATACGCCGGCACACGTCGTGTTGGACGGCGGGTCGGCGGAGTACCTGACTTTTCACGCCAATGCGGGGGATACATACGCATTTGCCGTGAACAGTCTGGCTACGACGCCGCAGGGTCAGGGCGTCCGATACATCGTCTACCGTCCGGATGCGGGCGCAATCGCGACCAGCACGGCGAGCTACACGGAGTTCACCGCCACTGGTCCGCGCCTTCTAGACCTTCCAAACCTGCCTGTCACGGGCGACTACACCGTGGCAGTTCTCTCTGATGCGGGTGTCGGCGTCGATACAACGGTGCAGTTGATCACTGGTGAAGTGGGCAGCCTCCCTGCCGATGGCCAGTCAAGCCATTTCTCGACACGTAGCTCCTCGCAATCAACCTATATCGAGTTTTCGGCTTACCAGGGCGAGAGCCTCGAGCTTTCCTTCTCCAACATCGTGCAGACCGGAGCCAGCTACGGTGGTTTCGCCGTTGACATCCGGGATGGGGTCGGTCGCTCCATGGGAGGAGGCACTTGCGCCGTCGCGAACCCGGGCTGCGTGTACCATCTTTGGAATCTGCCTGCCGGTCGTTACCGCGTTAGCATCGGCTCCAACTGGGGCGGTACGCTATCTTTCGACGCGGCGGCACGCCCGCACAAAGTTTTCCCGCAACTGACCGGCGACGAGCCACTTACCGCCTCGCTAGGTCGAGGCGAAGCCGGACGTTTCACTTTCCACGCTAACGCTGGCGACACCCTTGCGCTGATCGAATCGGGTATCAAGACTGAGCCTCTTGGCCGAAACGTCCGCTTTGTTGTGTATCGTCCGGATGCCGGAACGATATCGACCGTCACTCCGGCATACACCGAATTCACACGCTCGGGCGATCAGCTTCTCGATCTGCCGAGCCTGCCGGTAACTGGCGACTACACGGTCATTGTCCTGCCAGAGTACGGTGTTCCTGCGGAAGTCCACTTCACGCTCATCGGCGGTGTGACCGGGTCGTTGCCAAGTGATGGCGCATCACACACGTTCGAGACCAACGCGGCTACCCAAACCACGTACATCGACTTCACGGCTGGGCGAGGTGACAACCTCGAGCTGGCTTTCTTCAATGTCGTGCAGTCGGGGTCTACCTATGCCGGCTATAGGGTCGATATACGTGACGACGCAGGCCGCAGCATCACCAACGCGACATGCAGCACTTCGGAGCCCGGATGTGAGTTGCACCTATGGGCGCTGGCTGGCGGAACATACCACGCGACCGTCTCGCTTATTGGGGGAGGCACGCTGAGGTTCGATGCCGCCGTTGTTCCGCAGCGATCGGGCCGTATCCTTTCTTTCGACGCGCCCGCGTCGTTCGACCTGGGCGTTGGGCAGGTCGAGCGGATGACTTTCCACGCGAGTGCCGGCGACACCCTGGCGCTGCAGGAAACCGGCATTGTGACCACGCCGGCAGGGAAGAACGTGCGATTCGTGGTGTACCGCCCCGATGCCGGGGTGATCACGACGAGCACGTCGCCCTACCTTGACTTCACGCGGACGGGTAACCAGGTCGCGGATCTAAGAAATCTCCCGGTGACGGGGAACTACACGGTTCTAATCATCCCCAGCGCCGGCGTTCCTGCGCACGTGCGCCTCGACCTGCTGCATGGAACGACGGGCGAGCTGGTGACCGATGCCCCGCCGCAGACCTTCAAAGTGCCCGGCGTAGGCCAGACATCTTTTCTCAAGTTCCACGCACGCTCATTTGATGACCTGGAGCTGTCATTCTGGAACGCGGTAGTCACCGGAGCTCTTTACGGGAACTACAACATTTATGTTGCCAACGCGCTGGGGCAGCAAGTGGCGACGAAGAGTTGCTACTACGCAGATCCGGGTTGCGATCTGCATCTTTGGCACCTCACGGAAGGCGACTACCAGGTTAGCGTCGTGATGAACAACGGGCAGGCCACGCAGTTCGACGCCATGATCACGTCGCACAAGCAGGGCCCCAAGCTCTCAGACGGCAATGATCTCGCAATCGTTCTAGGTAGCGGCCAGGCTCAAAGAGTGTCCTTCGATGCCATGGCTGGCGACACGCGCACGCTTCTTGTGCAGGATGTACTCACTTCGCCTTCGGGGCGTAGCGTGCGCCTTGCGGTATTCTCCCCTAGCGTAGGCGCGGTCACCACTTCGACACCTCGTATTTTCGAAGACGGAGCGGCAGGCAATCGCCTCTTCACGCTTTCGAATCTGCCGGCGACGGGTACATACACCGTGCTGGTCCTTCCAGATTTCGGCCTGCCTGCTTCGCTGAGGCTGACGGAAGCGTTCGTTCGTTCCGGCGATACACCCGCGCCTAAGCCCGCAAACCTGACCGTGGACGCGGCACCGAAGCACTTCGGTTGGACGGCGCCCGACCTGGCCGTCTCCATGGTGTTCAATTCCACGGGTGGCCAGAACCTTGACCTCGTCGTCACGGGTGCATCCAGTCCGGCCAGTTATTACTACGTCAACGTGTATGATCCGTCGGGCGCAAATGTCGGAAGTTCGACGTGCTACAACACGCAGGCCGCCTGCACGGCGGATGTGTGGAACACAAAGGTCGGTTCCTACACGGTTACCGTGTCGCCGAACAATGGTTCTGGCATGTCGTTCGATGCGATGGTTCACAGCAACCCGAAGGGTGGGGCGCTCGATCGCGGAACCACAAAGGATGTCGCTGCAAAGGCAGGCGATATAGTCCGCTACACCTTCGACGCAGTTCAGGACGAAACCCTGGCGCTCTATCTATCGAACGTTGCCGTTGCGGCACCGGGAACCAATGTCGGGATGCGTGTGTATCGTCCGGATGGTGGACTCATTCAACCAGGTTCACCGTGGAGCAGCGTCACCACGAATAGTCGTACGACCATCAATATCAATCGTGTCCCTGTCACCGGCACATACACGGTCCTGCTACATGCCGATTGGCTCCTCGCATTTAACGCAAAGCTCATGGTTGCGCCGGGCGCCGTCGGTTCAATACTCACCCCGGGTGCGACTACGCATATTGATGCAAACGCTCCGGGCGAGAACGCATGGGTCGATTTTGACGCGAGCGCCGGCGGTAACTTCGAGCTGTTCATTACGAATGCCAACCTTCAAGACGGCAACAACTACTACCAGGTAAGTATTTACAACGCCGCGGGTATCCAGGTGGATAACTTCAATTGCCGCCCGACGGACCCGTCCTGCTCACGTGACATGTGGAACCTTGGGTCAGGCACTTACCGCGTAGTCGTGCTCCCTCAGTACGGCACCTCCAAGCCTTCGTTCGACATCACGTTCGTTCGCAATAAGGAAGGTGGCCAGCTCGTGCGCGGCACCGCTGCGAACATCAGTCACGTCGGCGGCGACATTCTGCGCTATACCTTTGACGCATCGCAGGGGGAAACCATCGGCCTGAGTCTCTCTGGGGTGACCACCACCCCTGCGGGCTTCGCAACAGCTATCCGTGTCTATCGCCCGGACGGCGGCGTGATTCTGCCGGGCAATCCCTATTCGTCGATATCGACGACGGCAGTGAACACGCTCAACCTGACGGATCTGCCGGCCACGGGTACCTATACCGTGCTTGTCCACAGCGATTACCTGGTCGCCGGCAGCGGTCAGCTGACTCTGGTAGGGGCGGCTTCAGGGGCCACGCTTACCGAGGCGTCACCCCTGCATGCTTCGGCGAATTCGTCAGCGCAGAACGTGTACTTCGACGTTGACGTGGGCTCGGCGGGTGCTTACGAGCTCACCCTTTCAGGAGCGTCGTCCGGCGACGGTATTGATCATTACTACACGGTCACGCTGTTCTCGCCGTCCGGGGTGCAGATCGATTCATTCAACTGCTACCCGTCGTGGCCCAGCTGCGCGCGCGATCTATGGAACCTCAGAGCCGGCCGCTACCATGTTGTAGTACAGCCGGCGTATTTGTCCTCGACCCTGAGCTTCAATGCGATGCTCCGCGCCAATCCGCTCAAGGGCGCACTGACACGGAATACGCCGACGGACGTCACGCGCGTCTTCGGCGACGTGCTTCGCTTCACGTTCCAGGGGAGCACGGGCGAGGCTGTGGCGCTTCGTCTCGATAGTCCGTCCACAACGCCGACGGGCTACAACACGAATATCCGCGTGTATCGCCCGGACGGTGGGTTGATCACGGGTGGGGCGCCGTACAGCTCGATGGCCGTGCGGGATTCGCGGACACTGAACCTGCCATCGTTGCCTTCGACCGGCACCTACACGGTGCTGGTCAATTCCGACTACCTGGTGCCGGCTGCGGGGACGCTGACGTTAGTTGACGGCGCGACGGGACACACGCTCACCGAAGGGGTGGCGACGCACCTTGGAGCAGGTGTCGCTGGTCAGAACATCTACTTCGATGTCAACCTGACGTCGGGTGCGAGTTCCGAGCTGGTCCTCTACGGGATGTCGCAGGGCGACGGAGGCGACAACTATTTCACCGTAAACATATACACGCCAGCGGGTGTGCAGATGGATAGCTTCAATTGTTATCCTTCATGGCCGAGCTGCGCCCGCGCCCTATGGGACCTGCCGGGCGGCGTCTATCATGTAATGCTGCAGCCTGCTTATCCGTCGCAGCGACTATCGTTCGACGGCCTCATCAAGGCGAACAAGGCGAAGGGCGAGTTGGCACCCGGCGTGCCGGCCGATATCGCCCATGAGAATGGCGACGTGTTCCGCTACACCTTTAACGCTGGTGCGGGCGACACGGTGGCCTTGCGACTGTCGGACATCGCAACCATCCCAGCCAACCTGAATACGATGATCAGGGTCTACCGGCCGGATGGTGGTCGTATCGTCAGCGGTGCCTATTACGCCCAGGCGAGCACAAAGAACACTACGCTGATCAATCTGCCCGACCTTCCGGTGGGCGGTGCGTATACGGTCATTGTGAATTCGGACTACGACATGGCGGGCGTCGGAAAGATCACGCTCGTGCCGGGTGCCGGCGGTATTAATATAACCGGCGGTGCTACGGTGCACGCGCATTCCAACGCGCAGGGCCAGAGTGTCTATTTAGACATGGATGTGCCGGTCGCAGGCAACTTTGAGCTGACGCTCTCCGGTACTGCGCAGGATTCGTCGTCGAACTACATCAATGTCACGCTGTTCAGTGCGGCCGGCGCGCAGGTTGATAATTACAACTGCTACGTGTCTGGCAATTGCGCTCGTGACTACTGGAACCTTGCCGCTGGTCATTACCGCGTGGTCGCAAAACCCAATAGCGCGGATGGCCAGATCGGATTTGATGCACGGTTTCTGGCGAATGCCGAGCGAGGCGCCCTTGCCATGGATGTTCCGGTGGATATCAGCCGCGGACTTGGCGAGGTCGTACGCTACACGTTCACCGCCCATCGCAACGAGTCCGTGGCTGTTCGGTTAACCGGTGCGACGACTACGCCTGTTGGTGGGGCGACAAGTGTGCGCATCTACCGTCCTGATACCGGGCTCTTCAACCCAAGTGTCCGGTATGCAGCGCTTACGACGACCGGCAACGGTATCTTGAATCTGCCGAACTTACCGGTAGACGGGACCTATACAGTCGTAGTCAGCAGCGATCTTTTGTCGGCGGCGCAAGGCACGCTGACGCTTACCGCAGGGAGTTCACCGTGACCCACGATGTTCAGGCAGGCACGGTTATCAGCATGATCGAAGGAACCAAGGGGAAAGCCATGGACAAACGGACGCTGGCGGGTGCAATCTCGGTCGTCGCGCTAAGTGCGCTCGCGGTTGCGATCCAGCATCACCATCCCATCGCGCAGCGTGTCGTTTTTCCTGGGCCGTTCGCGACGGACCGGATGGCGGACGAATCGCAAGTCACACTCGGGGATGGCCGTTCATTGACGCTCAATAATGCGTCGCTGGCGCTTGGTGACAAGCGGTTCCCGCTTACCACGCCTCGCCATTTTGCTTCGCTCACCGCCATGCCAACAGGCCAGGTACTGATCTGGGGCGGTGTGGATAACGAAGGCCGCCTTGTTGAAACGGGCGAATGGTTCGAGCCCTCGACCGGCGCACTGGTAACGACGGGGAGGCTAGGCCTACCCGTGCGCGCCGCGCATACGTTGAGCGTGCTGTCCGACGGTTCGCTTGCCATGACGGGCGGTTGGGGTCCGGGTAACGTGCCAGCGCATGAGGTCGCCGTGTGGCGCCCACTGGATCGGAACCTCGAATTAAAGGCTGGCGACACAACCCACGTGCGCCTCGGTGGCCAAGCGTTGCTGTTGGCCGACGGGACGCTGGAGGTCACGGGCGGCATCGACGAAGTCGGCCGACCGGTGCACGATACATGGCGGTTCGGCACACCGGAGCGCCAGGATGCGGGCACCCCCGGCATCGCCGCGTCATATCCGCTCAAGGATGCCGGTAACGCGTCGCCGATCGGTCCGTTGGCGCTGCGCTTCGACGAGCCCATCGATGTTGCGCAACTCGGCCACACGGTGTCATTGCTCGGCCCCAACGGCGTGGTCAAAACCCGGGTGGTCGGTGCCGAGAATGGCCGTCTGGCCTTCATCCAGCTACCTGACGAGCTCTACCCGTCGGCGCGCTACACGATCTTCGTCCAGGGCCTGCATACTGCGGGCGGCAAGGATGTGCCCTACGAGGCCATCGGTTTCACGACCCGGGCGTCACGCAATGGCGTGGTGCTGGCCGGCGAAGGCAAGCGGCCTGGTGCTGATGTCGCGAAGTCGTCCGAGCCGGCGGTTTACGTCATGGCCGGGGAGGGCAGGGCGAAACCCTGCAAGCCAGGCGATGCCTTCCACCTGTGCCGCGACAAGGGCGAGGTGAAGGATGGTGCGTTCTACCCCGGCCAGGACAACGTGGCAACTGCCTCAGGCGGCCACTGGCGCCTCTACAAGGATCGCCAGACGCTTCCCGATACGAAGCAGCTGGAAGCGAACTTGCCCAGGGGCGCCACGGCCCTGATCGGCCAGGTCCGCCGGATCGACGACACCCCGGTGGCCAATGTGGCCATCACGCTCGGCGAGCAGACGGTGCAGACCGACGCACGTGGCGTCTTCGTGCTGCAGAACCTTCAGTCGGGCCGTCGCGAGCTGTTCGTCGACGGTGGTCCGGCCGGCAAGCCCGGCACCGAATATGGTCGCTTCATCGTGGGCGCGGATATCACCGCGGCGACCGTCAACCACATGCCGTTCGTGATGTACCTGCCGCGCGTGCTCGAGCGCGACAAGATCCCGCTACCGTCGCCGACCACCCGTGAGACGGTGCTCACCCACCCGGACATGCCCGGTCTCGAACTGCGCATCCCCGCCGGCGCCGTGTTCAAGGATCGCAACGGCAAAGTGCTCAACGAGATCGCGATCGTGCCCACCCCGGTGGACCACGCCCCGTTCCCGCTGCCCGACAACTTCCCGATGTACTTCACCATCCAGCCAGGCGACGCGGTGGTGCAGGGCATGACGCCGCAAGCAGCGAAGGGCATCCAGGTCGTCTATCCGAACTATGGCAAGCAGAAGCCGGCGGACAAGGCCGACTTCTGGGTGTACTCGGCCGAAAAGGGCTGGGAGATGTATGGGGCGGGGCATGTGTCGCAGGATTCAAGCCAGCTCGTGGCGGACAAGGACACGCGTCTGGTGTGGGCGCTGGGTGCGGGTGCGTCGACCAATCCGCCGAAGCCGGACAATGGCAAAAAGCCTAACGGGAAATGCGCAGGCGAGCCAGTAGATCTGCAGACGGGCATGTTCGTGCGTCGATGGACTGACCTCACCATCGGGGATACCCTCCCCATATCGATCGATCGATCTGCCGGGGACCTGAGTGATCCGGCGGCACCATTCGGGCTAGGTTCGGGTAGCTCGCTGAATATGACGCTCTCAAGCGCTGGAAATTTTGTATCGCCGCGGCTCACTCTACCTTGCGGCGAGCCGATCGCATTCGATCTCGTTGCAGGGCAGGCGGTGTGGCCACTGGTGGGCACCGTGTGGCGCCATTCGAAAACAAGGTCGGCGTTTTTTGGCGCAACGCTTCAGTTTCTTACCGACAACACGCCGGAAGGCGCCCATTGGATCATTACTCTTACCAATGGGATGCAATACTGGTTCGACAGGCATGCCCCAAACAAACTGTATCGTAAGGTTGACGCGTACGGGAACACAGTCCAGTACAGGTACGAATCCGGGCTGATCTCGCAGATCGTGTCGCCGAATGGTCGATTCATTAATATCTCGCACCTAAGTAACAACCTGATTGGATCGGTTTCCGACGCGATCGGCCGGACCGTAACGTACGAATATGCACCCTTGGCCGGGGTCAGTGGCGGTGGATCTCCAGTGTTGCGTCGCGTGACTTTTCCCGACGGGACTCATGAGGAGTACACCTATCGGACCGTCAATGGGGTTGAGACGCGCTACGTCGAATCCATTCTGAATCGGCGGGGCTACATTGACGAGCGTAACCACTTCGAATCCGAAAGTAGTTCGAGGGTCGTAAGCCAGGACTACGCGGACGGTGGAAGAATGCGCTTCGCTTATGAGACCAATAGCTCCGGAAAGATTGTGTCGGTTGTTACAACCGATCAAAACGGCGGCAATGAGCGTACGGATTTTGACGCGGTTACGGGATACCCGGTAAAGGAGATACTTGCGTACGGATCCTCGATCGAGCAAACACGCACGACGGAGATGAATTCGTCGGGGCAGATCGCGTCTCGCACTGACGTAGCCGGTCGGAAAACAAAATACGAATATGACGCGGTCGGCCGTATCCTTTCGAGCGATCGCCTCGTTGGGTCGCCTGATGAAAACAAGACCTCCTACACCTGGGCAGAAAACGGTCGAATCGCGTCAGTCACCGATGCTCTCGGTCACACATCACGACTTGAGTACCAAGGGGGCTGTGTCTCGAAGGCAACGGACCCGACGAACCGTTCGATGATGTTCACGTGTGACGGACAGGGGCGTGTGACGTCCTTCGTCGACGCCGAAGGAAATAAGACAAGGTTTATGTTTAGCGGTGGCGATCTTGTCTCAGTGGTCGATCCGCTCGGCCATGTATCAAACTTCGTCTACGACGTCGTCGGTCGCCGAGTCGCGGCCACGACCAGTGACGGTGGATTGAGGCAGGTGACCTATGACTTGAACGACAGAGTCATCTCATCGACTGATTCACTTGGCAACTCGTCCACTTTCACGTACGACGCCCTCGGTAATCCGCTGATGGTGACGCTTGCGAATGGCACGAGCATGAAGTATGCGTACGACGCAATCGGGAATCGCGTTTCGTATACGGATGCATCTGGTCGAACGACCCACTTTGGCTACGACCTGAAGGGGAACCTGGTTTCCGTCGAAGACCGTAAGCATCAGTTAACAACTTATGAGTACAACGCGCTCGATCTGCTCATCTTCCGGACATTCGCAGATGGATCTGGCACGTCGATTACGTACGGTCCGAATAACCGTCCGGTTGAATCGTTGGACACGGTGTCTGGCCGAATGACGTGGACCTATGATGATGGCGACCGCGTAACCTCTGAAGTTACCGACAAGAGTTCCGTGCAATACATGTACGACGCCGCCGGTCGGCGAATCTCGATGATCGTCGACGGCCGGGACGCCACGACTTACGAGTACGATGACGCGAATCGCCTTATTGCAGAGGGCGACGGGACGAGTTTCTATCACTTCGCTTACGACCCTCTGGGCAGAAGATCCTCGATTCAGTTTCCAAACGGGATGTCAGCGGTATACACCTATGATATTTCCGGGCGGCCGACCGCCATTCAGTATGTCGATTCAAATTCTCATGTGCTCGCTTCATCGGGCTACGCGTATGACACGGTCGGCCGTAGGAAGATCGCGTCGGGAGAGGGACAGAGTGATCTTTCGGATCCGACTGCCATTGACAGCTCCTTTGATGGGTCGAATAAGGTATTGTCGGCATCTGGAAAGTCATACACCTATGACGAGGACGGGAATCTCACGTCCGATGGTGTGCGTCAATACGAGTGGAATGCGAGAGGTCAGCTTGTCCGGGTCAGTTCAAGTGGTGTAGACCTCTTCCGCTTTACGTACGATGTATTTGGTCGTCGCACCGCGAAGACGTCTGATGTCACCAAACGCTATGTGTACGACGGAGTGAATGAAGCCAAGGAGGTTGTCGGTGATGAGGAGTTCCGTTTGGTTACCGGCCCTTCGGTGGATGAACGTCTGGCTCGCATCGGGTCGGCAGGTGCTCAGTTCTTCATGGCCGATGGCGTTGGTTCGTCCATTGGCCTGACTAACAGCGGAGGGCAAGTAGTAACCCGATACTCCTATGACGCCTATGGAAGGAGCTCCGTAGCGCCAGCGCCTCAGGACAACGCCTATCTTTTCACTGGGCGAGAACTCGATGGCGACGACCTCTACTACTATCGGTCTAGATACTACGTCCCTTCACTGGGGCGCTTTCTCAGTGAGGATTCATTTGGGCTGGCCGCTGGTCAGGAAAACCTCTATTCGTATGCCAGAACGTCGCCGACGAATTTCACCGATCCAAGCGGACACTGCCCTTGGTGCGCGGGGGCGGTGATCGGTGGAATAATTGGTGGAATCTCTGGGGGAGTTGGAACGGACAGCCAGGGCAATTTGACTTGGGACTGGGGCGGGGCGGTTGCGGGCGCGGCCGCGGGTGCTCTGACGGGCGCTCTCGGCGGTGGTCTAGTGGGGGCGGTGCAGAAGGGAGCTACCGCTCTCGGTGGTGAGATCGCCGGAATGTTAGGCGGCGCCGCGGCAACCTCTGCCTACGGCGCTGCATCGGGCGTCGCCGGCACGGTTGCGGGTAACGTCATGGGCAATAAACCTCCATTTAAGCGTGCTTCTTGGGGTGCCATGGTGGGGGCAGCGGCTCCGTTCATGACAGCCGAGGCGTTCGTGGCTGGCGCCGGCGAGGCTGTGGTGGGAAGCGGCGCAGTCGATACCTTCGGGGGCCTCAGTGGCGTCGTCGGCGCTATTGGTGGAAAGATGGATCCTTTGGCTGAATGCGCTGTCGCCGAGCCGCCTATGCCTGACAACCATTTTCCGTGGCCTTCGTTGAGCAGCTTTTAGGATCTTTGATGCAGCACACCTTCACTTACGGGCGGAGAAGGTACATCAGCGCCGCCATGGTTTTCGCCTTCTACGTTCTGGCGGGCTGTACGCTTGCGTTCGGAAAATTTCGCCCGGAAGATTGGTGGTATGCCGCCATCTTTGTCAGCCTGATGACAGTTGTCGCCGCCTTTTCGATGATCATTTGGCTTGATGTGGTGATAACTGACGACGGCATACGGAAGAGGATATTTGGTTCTGCTGGATGGTTCCTCAGCTGGGGCGATATTCGAGCCGTTCGCGTCACCCCGAACCAGGGTGGAAGCTGGGGATGCATGTTCTTACCTAGGGACCGTTCGGTGTTCAGTGCGATCCTTGTTCAATCTTCGATCAGGGATATCGAAATATTTGTCAACGTCGTGAACGAACAGCTGCGCCGCCACGGTATTCCGGTTCAGGAGTGGAAAGGCAATAGACTGAGTGAGTTGGAAGGCATTCCAAATCGTGGACGTGCCTGATTCTCCCTTGATCGGGGCGTACGCGAAGTTGTTGGCAAGTGACCCGCATCACTGCTGAATGCGACTGCGCCGTTGCCTAAGTTACCGTGTAACGGTATCTGGCGCCTGAAGTCTCGGCCTGATCTGAAACGAACAGAAGTCATTGTGCGACTGCAGATTCGATCAGAGTCTGGAAAAAATGAAAATGGAAACGCGCATCGCCAGGGCACTGCTCTTGTTTGGATGTGCGCGTTAGTTTTGCGACTCGACTAATCGCGTCAATCCGAACTCCCAACGCCCCACCGTGTACGTCCACCATTGCGACGTAACAAGCGGGCGGGCAGGCTAGGTGGTGGCGAAATGAAGGCCGGCACAGCGCCGGTGCAGGGGATGTCGTATGGTTTCGCAGGGATCGCGCGCTACAAGCGCGCGCAGGAAGCTCGCCTCGTGGTTCTCAATTGCCGCTCTCACGCTGTGTGCGTGGACGGGGTCAGTCGAGGCCACCCAGTATGTTTACGATGCGAATGGCCGCCTCACAGTCGTCACGGCCGACAGCGGCGAAAGCGCCCGGTACGTCTACGACGCCATGGGCAACATCGTGCGCATCGAGCGAGTGCAGGCCACCGAACTGCGTATCTTTACCATGGTCCCTTCACACGGGACGGTAGAAGCCCCAGTCACCTTACGCGGCCAGGGATTCAGCAGCACGCCCGGTGGCAACACGGTGCTGTTCAATGGGGTAGCAGCCACGGTCATCTCGGCGACAGCGAATGAGATACGGACCTCCGTCCCGTATGGCGCAACGACGGGGCCGGTCACCGTAGCCGCCTCCGGCCGTGAAGCGACCAGCGAAATGCCCTTCATGGTCGATGACACCGGGCTGCCACCCGCCATCGCCGACGTCACGCCGGACACTGCGGTGGCCGGAGCCATTCTTTCGGTGGATGGAAGTCACCTTTACCCCATTCCCGGGAAGACGTCCCTACGCCTGGCGGGTCGATCGCTGGATATCGAGCAGGGCAGCACAAACAGCGCGCTATCGGCGGTGCTGCCGCTGTCAGCCAGCAGCGGCCGTGCCTCTGTGCAGACTCCGTACGGTGTCGCCGAAGGGAGCCAGACCGTGCTGGTCCTGCCGCGAGGCGTCGACGCGGCGAAGGTGGCATCGCGTGGCGTCGCCACCATCGATTCGACCCAGGTCGCGTTGCAAATGCCTGCGGCGGGGCAGAGTGGAGCGCTGTTGTTTGACAACGAAGGCCACGCATGGACCTCCATCCAGATCAGCAATCTGGTTACCAACAATTCGAGCATTACATACACGGTCTACGCGCCGGGCAACGTTATCGTCCAGCAGGGAGCGATTGACCCAGCGCAAACGTCGCTACACCTTGCTCGGTTAAGTGCGTCGGGTACGTATCTTGTCCTCTTCACGGCCGCAGGTGGTCGAGCCAGCTTCACTGCCGGTGTTGAATCAAACAAGGTCATTTCTGATAGTCAGACGGTAATGTCTGTGCATGGCGTGTCTCAAAGCGTTCGCGGAACGTTTGAAGCGAAACAGGGGGACACCATCGTCGTGAAGATTGACCCGGCGAATACGTCCCCGGTTGGCGCGAACGTCGGCTATAGCGTGAGAACGCCGAGTGGCGTTGTATACACCTCAAGCAGCTTCACCGGTGTAGGCGGGCTGAACATCTCGCCTGTTCCAGAAGGCGGTACCTGGCAGGTGATTGCGTGGCCCGGTGCCGGGTACATCGGTGATATGAAGGTTTCGGCACGCCGCGGCAGTGCGGGCATCTTGTCCGCGACCGGGGACACGCAGCACTTTGACGCCATCACTTCAAAGCAAAACATCTACTTCGAGTTCGACGCGGACGCCCTGGAGAGCTACGAGCTGGCCTTCAGCAACGCAAAACTCCTTGGAACCGGATACACGCAGTACCAGGTCTATGTCTCCGGGCCGGGTGGGCAGCAGGTAGCGAACCCCACGTGCTACACCGGTGACGCAGCAGGGAGTTGTTCCCTCCATCTATGGTATGTCACCGCTGGCCATTATCGGGTGACCGTGGCGCCGGTTTACGACGGTGAGCTGCATTTTGACGCGGTGCTTCGCAAGCATCTCACCGGACGTACGTTGCCATTGGATGGGGAACTCGCATTCAAGCTGTCCACGGCCCAGGCCGAGCGCGCGACATTTGATGCCACGGCGGGCCAGAACGTCGCGCTTCACGTAGCCGACGTCGCTACGCAGCCAGCCAACCAAAAGGTACGCATCCTTGTGTATCGCCCGGATGCTGGAGCTATCACTACGCAGACGGTTGCCTACGCTGACATGAGTGTCTCACCGGCAGGCACGGTCAACCTTCCGCAACTACCCGTCAGCGGGAAATACACGGTTATCGTCCTTCCCGGCAGCGGCGCGGCGGCAGACCTCCGCCTCCAGCTGTTTTCGGGTGCGATGGTCACGTTGGCTGCTGACGGTGACGTTGGGCACCTTGCAACTCGCACGGATCGACAGGCCGGATACATTGAGTTTGATATCGCACCGAACGAGATGTACGAGCTCACATTGGATCAGCTGGTGCAGATTGGGTCAGCGTATCCGCAGGCGTATGTAAACATCTATGACACCGCGGGTCGAAACATTTCCGGCGCCTACTGCGTGCAGCCGCGCTGTGAATTCCACCTCTGGCGCCTTCCCCCTGGCCATTACAGAGCCGTAATCGATCCGACCTACGGTGGGACATTTACGGTGGATGCGTGGCTGAGAAAGCACTTGCGTGAACGGGTTCTTACCAAGGATACCTCGCTTGGTTTCGACTTGCCGACGAGCGTTGCCGAAGAAATAGGCTTCGACGGAACCGCGGGCGATACTATCGCGCTTCGGGTGGCAAACATCGTAAGTACGGGTGGACAGGGCGTTCGTTTTATCCTTTACACCCCGGAGGTCGGTGCAATTAGCGCGAGCACGCGCGCGTACAGCGACTTCACCAGTGGGGCGTCGGCATTGATCAATCTGCCGGACCTCCCCGCAACCGGGCGCTACACGCTTATTGTATTGCCCGTGGCCGGCGTTTCAGCGTCGGGCACCGTCGCCGTTGTGTCAGGCACGACGGGGCAGGTCAGCGAAGGCAGCGACGGATCCACGTTCGACACATCGGTTCCTTCGCAATCAGCCTACGTCGAGTTCGATATTGCGGCCAATGAGGATCTCGAGCTGACACTGGCTAACGTCATGCTGACGGGGTCGCAGTATCCTCAGTTCATGGTCGATGTACGCGACCAGACAGGTCGGTCGGTCGCGAGCAACTGGTGTGTCACGGTAAACAAGGGCTCGAGCTGCCAGTTTCATCTTTGGCAGCTGCCCGCAGGCCGCTACCGAGCGACAGCCAATCCTAGCTACGGCGGCACGGTGCATTTCAATGCAATGGTCCGGCGGCGCGCTAACGGGCCTGATCTTGGAAGGGACATAGCGACGCCGGTAACGCTTGCGCAAGGGCAGCCGATGGAACTTAGGTTCCAGGCGAATGCGGGTGATGGCATCTCGCTGAAATTCGAGAATGCCGACACGACGCCAACCGGTGCAGGCATTCGCGTGGTCGTCTATCGACCGGATGCGGGCGCGACGTTCCTCTCAACGCCGGCGTACTCGGATTTCAACGTGGGAACAGCGGGTCTGGTTGACCTGGTTGACCTCCCTGTTAGCGGATCATATCGCGTGGTGCTTCTGCCAACTGACGGTCTGCCTGCCGGAGCGACCGTCACCGCCGTGTCTGGCGGTCGGAAGCCCGTGCCTGTGAACGGCGGGGCGGTGCACTTCGATTCGCTTGCCAACAGGCAGGGCGCCTATGGCGAGTTCACCACGGCAGGGCTTCAGGATGTGGAGCTTACGCTGAGCAATGTCGCTGCCAGCGGTGCGGAGTATCCGCAGTTCTATGTTTATGTCTGGAATTCGGCCGGAGCGCAGGTCGCTTCGGCTTCCTGCGTCACCACGAATGCCGGGAATGGCTGCGAATTCCATCTGTGGGCGCTTCCGGCAGGCCATTATCGGTTTTCGGCATCCCCAAACTACGGCGGTATGCTGCATTTCGACGCGCGCGTGCAGACCTTCGTCGGTGGAGTTCTGGCGCCTGGCGTATCCACCCCTCTGGCGGCAGGCATCGGCCAGACCAGACGCTTTACCGTGAACGTCAACGCCGGCGACACGCTGACGCTTCAGCTCACCGATATGGTCACGGCTCCGGCGGGACCGTCCATCCGGTTCATCGTGTATCGACCGGATGTGGGCCCGATAAGGACAACCACGCCAGCTTTCGCGAACGTCCTGGCGAACGGATCGCGGGTCCTGGAGCTCGCGAACCTGCCGGTCGGAGGCGCGTATACGGTACTGGCGATCCCGGACTACGGTCTGGCGGCTAGCGGTCATATCAAGGCTCTGATCTCAGCGGGTTCAGACCAGCCGCACCACCAGCCGGTCAATCTTCCGATGGACGGAGCCAAGCACTCGTTCAGCTCCGGCAGCGCTGCGCAGGATATTACGCTGACCCTCGATGCCAATGCAGGCGACAATCTGGAGATCGCCTTCACAGACGCTCTTCGCAATGGCGGGAAGGGGGGCAATTCGTATATCCAGGTTTACGATCCGAACGGGAAAAATATTGACAACTTCACCTGCTGGCCGGTTGATCCGGCCTGTGCACGCAGCCTGTGGAACCTGATGGAAGGAACCTACACGGTGGTGGTGCGGTCATCGGGCGCAACTCTGGCGTTCCAGGTGACCGGACGCCCGAATACCGTGGTGGGTGCGATGACCCCAGGTGTGGCGGTGGACATCCGCCGTGGACTCGGCGAGGCGCTGCGTTACACGTTCCACGCGGAGGCGGGTGAGACCGCCACTCTCCATCTGGATAACACGGTATCGACGCCTTCCGGTTACTTCACCAACGTACTGATCTACCGACCTGACAGCGGGGCAATATGGGAAAGCAGTCCATATAGCAGCTTCTATTCACGCGATCGGACGACGCTAAACCTTCCGAACTTGCCGGTGTCTGGCGACTATGTCGTCATCGTGGGCGGAGACGGTGGTTTGCCTCAGACTGGCTCACTCACGCTATATAAGGCGCAGGCCGATACATCGGTCTCGGTATCGCATGCGAATCGCTTTGATGCTGCCGCAGGCAGCCAGAATATCTACATGAACGTCGACACCGGCACCGGCGGCGATTTCGAATTTACGATGTACCACGGTGTTAGCTCAGGATCGACTTACTACTACGTTTCGGTGTTCGACCCGGATGGTGTCAATGTCGATAACTATGTGTGCTACACCTCGGACCCCGCATGCACCCGCGACTGGTGGAATGCCCGCGCGGGCGTATACACCTTCGTCGCCCAACCGAATCCGAACGTAAAGATCGGTTTCGATGCCGTGCTTAAGCGGAATGTCGATGGGGGTGCACTGCAGCCCGGCGTCGCGACGGACGTGTCGCATGACCTGGCCGAAGTATTGCGCCTGAAGTTTCATGGAACGCTTGGCCAGACGGTAGCGTTGCGCCTTGATGGCGTCACGTCCTCGCCCGTGGGTTACAACTCGACCGTCATGGTATTCCGCCCCGATGGTGGTCTTGTAGCCACGAACAAGGCATACAGTTCCATGTACTCGCGAAACGGCCACATACTCAACCTTCCCGACCTCCCGGTCACGGGCGACTACATCGTGACGGTGGGAAGCGACTTCGGTCTCGGAGGAGGCGGCTCGCTCACGCTGGTTCCCGGTGTATCAGGCGATGTTGTGTCAGAGGGTACAACGCAGCACTTCCAGGCGAACGCCGGTGGTCAGGTTGTCTACTTCGATTTCGACAGCATTGGCGGTGGCGATTTCGAACTGGTGATGACAAACACCTCGAACGACGGGGGCAAGGCGTCCAATTACTATGTCTCCGTATTCGATCCTAACGGCGCGAACGTCGATAACTATTACTGCTACTTCAGCGATCCTGCGTGTGTCCACGACTTTTGGAATGCGAAAAGCGGCAAGTACCGGCTCGTCGTCCAGCCCAAGGACGAGGACAAGATCCGGTTTGATGCGACGATCCGGCGTAACCCCGACCTGGGGCCCATGTCATTCAATGAGCCCAAGGACTTCGGACACGGGTTGGGTGATGTCGTGCGTACGCGCTTTCATGGCGATCTGGGCCAGACCGTCGCACTGCGCCTGAGCGATCTGTCGTCAGTCCCCGGGGGGTACAACGTCACGGTGTCGGTGTACAGGCCGGATACCGGATTGATCTGGGTGTCAAATCCGTATGCACGGTACTACTCGCGTGATGCGCTTACGCTCAACCTCACTGATTTGCCAGTCGAGGGCGACTATGAGGTCATTATCGGGTCGGATTATGGCATGCCGGTGCAAGGCAAGCTCACGGTCGTCCCGGGCGTTTCGGGTTCCACAGTCTCGGAAACGACTGCCCAGCATGTTTCGGCTCGCGTGCCACGACAGACCATTTCGCTAAACGTCGATACCGGCACCGGCGGCGACTTCGAGCTCATCATGGAGGACATCAGCATCGTAGGTGCGAACGGAAGCTCGTTTGGGGTTACCGTTTATGACCCGGACGGTCGACAGGTGGATAGCTATTCTTGCGGCGCCTCTAACCCAGCCTGCATTCGCGATTGGTGGAACACCCGGTCAGGTGTGTATAAAGTGATCATCGCTCCAAACAGCGACAGCCTCGTTAGTGCGGATGTTTCTCTCACGCGGAATGCAAATCTCGGTCCCATGGCTTACGACGAGCCGAAAGACATGGCCAATCAGCGCATGATTGTTTCTCGCACATCGTTCACCGCGGATATCGACGACACGGTCACGCTGACCTTCGACGATATAGTTGCGGACATCGCGGGGAGGAGGGCGACGATTTCTGTATATCGGCCCGATGTTGGTCTCATCTGGCTGCAGAATCCGTATGCGCGCGTCACTACCGCACAGGCTACGTCACTAACGTTGCCAGGCCTTCCCGTGGGTGGGACTTACACGGTTGTTATCGGGACGGATTGGGGCGTTCCTGTGCGTGGACATATTTCTGTCCACAAGGTAGTTCATTGAGGCGTCGCCGGAAGTGATCCTTTGCGGCAGCGCCCATCGCGCGCAAGCGCGCTCCCACATACAAGCAGCCAGCATCACTCGTGCAGCGATGTCCTCCACGAGTGCGGCGTGCTTCCGGCAAATCGCTTGAACACCGTCGTGAAGTGCGCCTGCGTCCGGAACCCCACTTCCATCGCGATATCGATCAGCGAGCGGTTGCCTTCGGCCAACAAACGCTTCGCGCGCTCCACCCGGCACAGCTGCAGGTACTCATGCGGCTTGTGCCCGGTAGCCGCCCGGAACCGCGCCGCGAAATGCATCGGCGATAGCCCGGCGACCCGTGCAATGTCGGCCAGGGTGATGCGTTCCCCCAGGTTGGCATTCACGTAATCGGTCACGCGCACCAGCCGCCAGTTCGGCAGCACGCCGCGGGGCTGGCCCGGGTGGGTTCGGGCATGTTCCGCGCCCAGGTGGCGCAGTCGTACGACGATGGGTTTACCGAGGGATTCCGCGCATCGCGACATGCAGCCGATGTCGTGGGCGGCGAGCAGGGCGCGGGCGAGCTTGTCGATGGCCTCGTCACGGTAGATGCCGGCCTGCAGCGGCAAGGCCGCGATCTCCCGGGCCAGTTCGGCACCTTCCACGAAGGCGCTTTCCATGTGCAGGTGCAGCGTGTCGACGGGCTCGAAGAATTCGGCCGCGACCTCCTGCCGGGGCGAGGTCACCACGGTCGTCCCCACGGGAATGGCGCCGGCATGCCATGGCTTGCCGTCGACGTGGAGGATGCCGCGGGTAGCGCGGAGGAAGATGGCGACCACGTGCGTCCCCGGTGGGGTGACCGCGCGCAGTCCTTCAACGGGTGGCGAGGTCCAGCGCGAGGCGACGACGGGATCATTGCCGTCATCGGCGAAGCGCGGCACGCGCCAGGCCATTTCCCGGTGAACCACGGGAAAGGGTGTTACCGATTCTGTGTCATCCGTGAAACATGCTTCCAGGACTTCAGCACATGCTTCTGCACGACGAATCGCCACGGCCGCTCTCCTTATGGCAGGACCGTTGACCCCCTGAATTCGTATGCCGGCTGTCGCGCATCCTGGCGACGAAGTGTCCGACTACTGATGGTCAAAATATTAGCCATGGTTTTGCCGGATTCGCAAGAAGCTATGACACCGAAGATGTGAAGACGCAGGGGCCGGGCGAGGGCGGCCGGCCGGGCACGTCGCCTCCCGGCCGGCCGCCCACCCCGCACCGGGTGCCGTCAGTGGCTCATCGACGCGTAGTCGTCGTATTCCTTCTGGTTGAGCTTGCCATCGTGGTCGAGGTCGGCGTCGTCCCAATGCATCTTGAGCCCCTCGAGCCGCGGGTATTTCTTTTCGAGGGCGGGAGTGATCGCGTCGCGGTCGATCATCTTTTCGCCTTTCGAGATCGAGGCGAAGGAGGGGTAGTCCTTGCTTCCATCGGCCATGGCGGCCATGGAGAACGAGGCGGCGCCGGCAAGCGCGAGGGCTAGGAGCGTGTAGCGGGCCGAGATGAACATGAGGATCTCTCCTGGTGCGTGGGTGATCCGCTGGTGGTGCCAGCGGGGGTGGCGCTATCGGTGCGCCGCAAGCGTCGCCGCCACGCGGGCGGCGACATCTTGTTCGGGAAGCTTCCGGCCGTAGTGGTCGAGCAGGCGGCCATCGGGCCCCACCAGGTAGAGCACGGTGGAGTGATCCATGAGGTAGGTGCCATTGGCCGGCACCTTGTTGAAATAGACGTGGTAGGCATCGGTGACCCGCTGGATCTGCGCGTCCGAGCCGGTGAGGCCGATGACGTCGGGGCCGAAGGCGCGCACATAGGCCTTCATGCGGGCAGCGGTATCCCTTGCCGGGTCCACGGTCACGAATACGGGCGTCACGGTGATGCCGGTGCTCTCGCGCACGCTGCGCGACACCTGGACGATCTTCGCCAGGTCCACCGGGCACACATCCGGGCACGAGGTGTAGCCGAAATACATCAGCAGCGGCTTGCCGCGGTAGGTCGCGTCGGTGACCGCATGGCCGTCCTGGTCCACCAGCTGGAACGAGCCGCCGACATCGGCGCTGTTCGCGAGGGCTGGCGCGGCGATGAGCAGGGTGAGGAGGATCAGCCCACGGATCATCAGAAGGCGCCATTCAACACGAGCTGCATGCCTACCAGGTTGGAGGTCTGCCCACCCTGGCGTGAACGCCCGCCGGACAGGCCGACATCGATCAGCCCGGTCAGGTGATAGACCACGCTTGCTTCGGTGAGATATTCCGTAGAGCTCCCGCTTCCTGCCGGGGAAATGTGCCGGTTGGTGTGGGTCAGGCCCCAGGCCAGCCGGCCGGTATCGAGGGTTAGCGAGGTGGTGAGATAGGAGGTGTTGTAGCCCGGCACGCCGTTCTCGTTGTGCGTACGCACATACTCAACGAAGGGCACGAGATCGACATAGCGAGCGGCCAGGGTCGGCGAGAGCAGGGTCGTTGGCGCGAATGGGATGAGGTAACGCACAGAGGCAGTACGCGATTGCTCGTTGGCCGCGGTGGGGTTCGCGGCGTTGGTGTCGCCCTTGTGGTTGGCCATGTAGCCGAGCTGCACCTCGAGGTACGGCAAGGCGGCGGGCGCGCGCCAGTTCAGTACGGCGGCTACGTTATTGGGCTTGCCGGTGTTCGTGGCCCCGCCGTCGGAGCGCCGCGCCTGGCTCGAGGGGCGGAAATACGCGCGGCTCAGCACCGAGGTGTCGGCGGCATAGACGCTCAGGCTCGGTGCGAGGGTGCCGAGGGTGTAAGAGGAGAAGCGCCGCTCGTAGGTGCCGCCGATCATGCCGCCCAGCGCATAGGGCGCCACGAAATCCCCGGTGTAGAGGCCGGGCGCCGCGCTCTGCGCACGGCCGAACGGAACGTCGAACTTGCCCAGCCGCCACGTGTCTTCCTCGCCCTGGTGGTACCAGTGGAGGTCGGCTACGTTGAGGCCTGTCCCGCCGAGCCAGCGCCGCTCGCCGGGGCGCGTGGTCGTGACCGGGCTGATTTCCGTGCTCAACCAGATCTCGTTGTTCGGGTTGAAGCGGAAATGCATGTCGTTGGTGATATCGAAGTAGCCGTTCGTCGTGACCTTGTTGCCCTGGTCCGATGCGCGAAGGCCGCTGAAGTCGTACTGGACCGCGGTGCCGAAATCGATGCCGTAGCCGGGATAGCGGCCGGTGGAGGCTTGGGCGGTGATGCATGTGCCCAGGGCCAGGCAAGCACCCATCGCGCGCAAGCGCGCTCCCACACGAGCGTTGTCGCTCCTGTGGGAGCGCGCTTGCGCGCGATGGGTGCTCGCGACATGTTTCAAGGCGCACCCCCAAGCGGCCGCGCATCCTTGGGCGCCGTCTTGTCGATCGCCTCGCGCCCCGTATTCCGCAGGTACACGCAGGTCTGGTTATCGCCGTAGATCCCACCCAGCGGTTCCAGCTTCACGGCCTGCGCGTAATCCTCCGGCTTAACGACCTGGATGATCTGCATCATCCCGCCATCCTCGTGTTCCATGATGTGGCAGTGGTAGACGAACTTGCCGAGGATGACCGGATCGGTGAACGGCACGCGCAGCGTGATCGAGCCCAGCGCTGGGATGAACACGTTATCGCGGTAACCGATGAAATCGACGGGCTTGCCGTTGATCTTGGTGACCTGGAAATCGAGCTGGTGGATGTGGAACTGGTGCAGTTCCTGGCTCGGGTTGAACAGCGTCCATTCCTCAATGTCGCCGAGCTTCACCGTGGTATCGACCCGGCTCGGATCGAACCGGCGGCCGTTGATGAAGAATGCGTTGCCATCGTCCTCCGCATCCTGGAAGACGAAGCGCCGGTTCACCGCGATCGGTGCCTGGCGCAGGTCGCGCGCCTGCGGGTAGGGGCTGGTGATGCGAACCGTCGGCACCGTCTCGCCCGCCGACACAAGCGTGCCGAGGTCGGCCGCGGCGTAGGTATCGCCTGCCGGCCCGGTGTTCGCGGAACTCATCGTCAATGGATAGCGGCCAGGCGCAGGCCCCGTGACCAGCACGCTGATGCGCGCGGACGGGCCGAGCAGCATTTCATCGATATCGACGTCCTTCACTACCGTATCCGCATCCTGCGAGAGCAACTGCACATGCAAGCCCGCGAGGTGCATGCGGAAGTACTGGTTGGCGTCGACGTTGAAGATGTGCCAGAGCTGCGTTTCGCCTGGCTTGATCGAGATATCCGGCTTCAGCTGGCCGTTGATGGTGCGGATCGATGGCCAGCCCGTAACGATCTCGCTGGCCAGCCGGCCGGTCAGCGTGCGCTGGAAGTTGCGCAGGACAAGGATGCGTTCGCGTACGTCGCGCAGTTCCGGGAACTGGTCCTTGATGCCGTCGACCAGGATCGGCCCGGAAAGTCCGCCGGAGACCTGGCGTTCCGCGCCACGGTGGAAATGGCTGTGATACCAGTATGGCCCGGGCGAATGATCGTCGGGCAAGCGAAGGACGTACTCGCCCTTCGTGTGCGGCGCGGTATCGCGGAAGATGCTGTCGCCCTCGTCCAGCGGCGATACCTGCATGCCATGGAAGTGCAGGTTGGTGAGCTCATCCATCTGGTTATCCAGCGTCAGCCGGATCGTGCCGCCGGGGCGGGTGCGGATGAGCGGGGCATCGTAGCTGCCGTTGAACACCAGCGAGGTGTACGGCCGGTCGCCGACCATGACCGCGGTCTGCGCCGCGGTGAGCGTCACCGTGGTGACGCCATCGGCCCCGTAGGTGAATTGCTTCGGCTCGCGCAGTTCCTCGCCCGAGGGCGCGGCGTGCGCGACGCCGGCCAGCAAGAGGGCGAACACGAGCGCCACCGCTCTTGTGGGAGCGCGCTTGCGCGCGATGGATATGGCCGCAAGCTCCATCGCGCGCAAGCGCGCTCCCACAAGGGGTGGACTACATGGCGCGCTCGACGCCATCACATCACCAGTTACGGCCGTGCTGGTTCGCTACATCCGCCGCCAGGCGGACTTCTACATTGGCCTGGCTAAGCAGGTCCTTCGCACGCTGGGCATGGCCGCCGAGCTGATCGTCATTGGCCTGCTGGCCGCGGCTGATCGCCTGCCAGGCGGAGACGATATTCTCCTGCGCCGCACGCAGGTTGCCGTGGCGCTGCCCGATGTCGACAAACGGCGCCTCCTGGGCTACGACCGCGCAGCCGACCGAGATGACCGCGCCAAACAGCGCGCCCGCAAGAAACGCATTCGCTTTCATGATGTGCCCTTTAAAGATGAGTGCAGGCCGGGATGGCCGGCACGCATATCTTCCGGGGCGCGGGCGTTCGGGTCTTTCCAGAACGCAAGGATTGTTTCGGAAACGAACGGTTTTAGCGCAGGGCGCCCATCCAGATGGCGACGGCCACGGCACCACCGTCGGCGATGCCCATGGCGCGGTCGCCCAGGTAGGCTGCGCGCCCGGCCCGTGCCTTCAACGTGGCGGTTTCCTCGGCGCCGCGCGTGGCCGCCAGGTGCAGCGCTTCCAGCGCCTCGAACGGCGCCATGTTGGCATCCAGCGCGGCCTTGTACGCATCGGCGGCGGGGTAGAGCGCATCCAGCATCGTGCGGTCGCCGGGTTTCGCGCCGCCCAGGTTGGCGATGGCGTCGGCGGCCGCGACCAGCGCGGCGTGCCATTGCCGCGGTGTCGGCTCGGCTACGCCGTTGAGCTCGCGGGCGGCACGCATCAGGCCCGTGGCGTAGAACGGCCCCGAGCTGCCGCCGATGGCCTGGCGCATGGCATCGGCCATGTGGCGCAGGGCGCTCTCCGGGGTGTGCCAGGCGTGGTCGGGCAGGGTGAGCACCGCTTCCGCGCCGCGGCGCAGGCTGGCGCCGAGGTCGCCATCGCCAGCCCTGGCATCGAGGTCGGTGAGCTCATGCTCAGCCTTGATCAGGGCTTCCGCCGCGGCATGGGCGGCGCGGCGTACGGCGTCGCCCGCCGGGGTGGGCGAGCCCGACACGGGCGCTTCGCCGGGCGCGGCGGGCACGTCCCTGATCGGCGCATCGTTCAGCAGGCCGCCACCGGGCCAGGCCGGCGCGTGGGCCGGGGCATCCAGCAGGGCGAGCAGTTCCTCATCCACCTTGAGCAGGGAAAGCGAGGCGCCCGGCATGTCGAGCGCGGTAAGGAAGTTGCCGCACCAGGCGCGGACGACCTCGATGCCACGGCCGCGCAGATGGTTCAGCGCCCCGCGTAGCAGGATGTCCAGTTCCATGGGAGGGGTGGCGCCCAGCCCGTTGACCAGCAGCGCCACGCGCTGGCCGCTGGCCAGGCCCAGGTCCTCGATGATGCTGGAAAGGATGGTGCTGGCGAGGCCGTCCGCCGGGGCGATCGGCCCCTTGCGCACGCCGGGTTCGCCATGGATGCCCAGGCCATATTCAACTTCGTCCTCGCCCAGCTCGAAGCCGGGATGGCCAGCGGCCGGCACGGTGCACGAGCCGAGGGCCACGCCCATCGAGCCAAGGCCCGCCGCGGCACGGCGGCCAAGTTCCGCCACGTCCACGACCGACTTGCCCGCGGCGGCCGCCGCGCCCACCACCTTGTGCACCAGCACGGTGCCCGCGATACCGCGGCGGCGGTCAGGCGCCACGGTATCGCGCAGGGCGACGTCGTCGGCGACGGTCACGATCTCGACCGGGATGCCCTCGCTGCGCGCCATCTCGGCGGCGAGACCGAAGTTGAGCCGGTCGCCCGTGTAATTCTTCACGACCAGCACCGCACCCGCGCTTCCACCGACCGCACGGATGGCGGCAAGCACCGCATCGACGCTCGGCGAGGTAAAGACATCACCCGCGATCGCCGCCGCAAGCAGGCCTTCGCCGACATAACCCGCATGCGCCGGTTCATGCCCACTGCCACCACCGGAAAGAATCGCGACGCTGGCATGCCCATCGTGCTGTTTGCGCACGACGACGTTCTGGTTTGAAAGCAGTGCCTGTCCGGGCGAACGGGCTACCGCGCCCTCGAGCATTTCACGGACGACATGGCGCGGATCGTTGATGATCTTCTTCATGGGAACCGGGGCCTTTACACGGGGGAGGGAGGCTCCACCGAGCATAAGCCCGCACAAGGCGCCGACGCTACCGCCACGCTGCTCTTGTGGGAGCGCGCTTGCGCGCGATGGGCCTTGCGGCAAGCACCCATCGCGCGCAAGCGCGCTCCCACGGGTCGAGGCACATCAGAACCAGCGGTTCTTCTTCAGCATGATGAAGATGCCGCCCACGATGCACGCGACCAGGCAGGAAATCGCGGGATACGCCCATGGTTTGTCGAGCTCCGGCATGTGCGCGAAGTTCATGCCGTACCAGCTGGTGATCAGGGTCGGCGCGGCGAGCATGGCGGCCCAGCCGGCGAGTTTCTTCATGACTTCGTTCTGGCCGAATGTCACGAGCGCCAGGTTCACGCCAATGGCCGCGCCAAGCATTTCGCGCATCGCGGAAATGGATTCGTTGACGCGGAACACGTGGTCGTAGATATCGCGGAAGTACGCGCGCAGCTCGTCATGGATCAGGTGCGGATGCAGGCGGGTGAGCTGGGCCACGATGTCCTGCAGCGGTGCCACCGCGAGTCGCAGCGTCATCAGTTCGCGCTGCATGTCGTACAGGCGCTTGATCGTCTGGCGGTTGTAGGTTTCGGCGAAGATATCGTTCTCGAGTTCGTGCAGCTCCTGCCGGAAATCCCGCACGATCGGCAGGAAGTTATCCACGATGAAATCGAGCACCGCGTACAGCGCGTAGCTCGGGCCCATCGCCAGGAGTTCCGGCGTCTGCTCGCAGCTGCGGCGGGCGGGGGCGTAGGAGAGCGACGCACCGTGGCGTACCGTCATGAAGTACCGGCGGCCGAGGAAGATCTGCGTTTCACCGAAGGCGATATTGCCGCCCACCAGCTGCGCCGTCTGCGCGACGATGAACAGCGAGTCGCCGTAGGTTTCGATCTTGGTGCGCTGATGGGCCAGCTGGGCATCCTCGATCGCCAGGTCGTGCAGGTCGAACTCCTCCTGCAATTTCAGCAGCAAGGCCTCGTCCGGCTCGTGCAGGCCGACCCAGACAAAGGTATCGGGCTCCTTCAGCACATCGCTGATGGCCTCGATCGAAATATCGCCAATGCGCTTGCCATTGGTTCGGTAGGCCACGCAGTTCACGATCATGCCACCGGCATGGTCGACGGACGTGGGCTCGGGAATCAGGGGGACGGTAGCCATGGGTGGGGATGATGCCGTGGGCGGGGGGCGGGCGGCAACGCCGGGTCAGGCATCGCCCCGGTTGCGTGGGTGGGCGCCGACGCAACGGCTAGGGCGCACGCCGATGTGGGTGCATGGCCCCTTTATATACCTTCGTAAAGCGGTGGTTTCGTGACGAGCAAGAAATTGCGGGCACGTCAGCCAGCCGCCCCAAGGAACCACATCAAGGACTGATCCCATGACCCAAGCAACCCCCGTGCTGCCGAAACTGTCGTTCGATTACGCCACCTGGAACAAGGACACCTACCTGCCGCCCGCGGTGACCGATCTCACCGGGCAGGCGAAATTCAAGGTGCTCGACAAGGCCGTGGAGGCCTACCTGAAGACGCCTTCGCAGGCCACCCTGACGACCATGCGCAACGCGCTGTACGACTGGACCGGCTACAAGGACCGAAACGATGGCGCCGGAGCATGGAAGAAAAGCCACCGCAACAAGAAACTCTCCATCTCCATGCTGATGGCGGCCATCGAGGGCAGCGGCGACACGGATGCAGGCCTGGGCATGCCGGATTTCATGAGCGAGAGCATGCTGAAATCGCGCCTCGGCATCCTTTATCTGTTCGCCCACCTTGCGTGCGACGAAGGTGTGTTCCGCTTCGCCACGAACGGATTGCTGGACCTCAACGGCAAGGGCGAGGCGAAGGGCAAACCTGCGCAGCGTGAGACCGGATCGGCGGCGATCGGCGCGAAGCAGCCGGCCCGGAATGCGTCGGAAGAGGCCGTTCGCACCGAGGTCGCCAAGGCTCTGCGCGAAACCGGCGATGCCCTCGCCAACGCAGCGTGCGGGCGGGCCGAGGACGGCCTGGATGACAGCACGACCACGCACGTATCGCGGATGTGGGACATGATTCCCGGAGGCAAGGAGGCCGTGTGCAGCTATCTGGCCGACAAGCTGATGGATGAGATCTCCCCGTACCTCGCCAACTCGGTGCATACGGTGGCGGGCTTTCGCAAGGCGGTGCAGGCGGCGAGCGATCGTTACGCGCTGCATGTGCGCGGCAAAGCCGTGGTACTCGTTCCGGGCGTGCCGACCAGCACGATCGATGGCGTGAAGCGCGCGATGGACCTGAGCCTCGCGGGCGACGTGTACGGTGTGTTGAAGTCCGGCGCCGTGCTGGCCATGGAGGGCGTTGCCCCGGTCGTTGCCGGCAAGATCGCCGAGATGGCGTTCTCCGCGGTGGAAGCCCTGATCACCATCACCCGCAAGGTGTACGAGCTGTACCGCATGCGCGTGTTCACGCACGAGGCGGCAGCGTACTGGGCGCAACGCGATGCGGTGACCTCGCTGCATCGCCAGCCCTACGCCTTCAATCGCTGGTACCGCAAGGCGGCGTTGCGCGTACCTGCCATCCCTTCCCTCGCGATGAAGAGCGGCCTCTGCGGCGACAAGATGCACATGCTGTGTATGTTCACCAGCCAGGGCGAGGTGATCACACAACAGCGCTTCGACGAGGGTGTCGTTTATATCGACAAGATCAAGGCGTGGGGCACCGAGTACCTGGCCGGCTGTGGCTACGCCTTCAGCAGCAAGGAGAAGCTGGTGGCCAGCGCGCTGGGCCTGCCGGTGAAGTGATCAGTCGTGCCGGCGGCACAGGCTCGCGAACAAGGCGGCCCAGCAGGGCAGTGCGAACAGCAGCCAGGGCATGTTCCGCTGCGGGAAGTCCGGCCACAGGTGCAGCAGCAGGCCGATCACGCACGCGGCGAAACTGATGCCGGTGACGCGCGAGGCCAGTCGGCTCAGGGGCCGGCCCGCGCGGCGCAGGCGCCAGATGCCGGGGATGATCAGCAGCGCGAACGGCTGGTAGGCCAGCAGGTTGAAGTTGCCCCAGGCCGAGCGGTGCAGGGTCAGCGTCCACAGGCCCAGCATGAACAGGCCCGCCAAGCCGGCGAACACGGTGAAAAGGGTGCCCGCGGCCACGAAGACGCCGCGGGCGCCACGATGGCGCGTGATGGCGGGCAGGGCAAGCGGAATCGCGAGGATGATGCCGGCGATGAGCAGGGGCCAGCGCAGGTCGGGGGCCTTCTCGGGCGGCGGGACGAGCGTGGCTTCCGCCAGCGACTCGTCCTTGAGCACCAGCGGCTGCCCATTCACTTCGGTCTTGCGCACCAGCGCTTCCAGCTCCATCGGGAGGAAGGCTTCGCGCCACGACGTCATCGGCTGGTCGGCGAAGGGGCCGAGGCCGAGGTCCATGCCGAGCATCAGCCACGCCTGGTTGCTCATCAGGCGCGCGGTCTGTTCGCGGTAGGTCATGCCGCCGCGCTGGGTGCGCCACTGGCGATCGAGCACGCCGCCGAGTGCGGAATCCAGGGCATCGCGCACGCGCGTGGTGCAGTTATCCAGGTAGTAGTCGTAGTTGTAGCCCGCGTTCTCCGGGCGGATGTTCCACAGCAGGAACTGGCGTAGCGTGCCTTTCTGGTCATCGCTCAGGGCCAGCACCTGGCGGTGCACGTAGCGACCCTCGCTCTTGTAGAACGCCACGTCGGAGGCGGTGGTCTCCGCATCCATGCGGTAGGCCATGATGCCGCGCGCGAAATTCAGGATGAAGCCGTCCTGGTCGAAATCGAACACGCCGTAGTTGAAGGCGATGGCCTCGCCGCTGACCGTGTCCCTGACCTCCAGCGCATCGTGGCCGAAGCGCTCCCAGTAGATATCGCCCGGCCCGTAGGTGAGCAGCGATATCTCGAGATTCGACGCCGGTGCGTCGACGATGCCGGCCCGGGCGAGCGATGGGACCAGGCACAGGGCGAGGAGGAAAAGCAGGGCGTGGCGCATCGTGCGTATCGGTCTCAATAAGATGATGTGGGAGCGCGCTTGCGCGCGATCGCGCGCAAGCGCGCTCCCACAGGGTCCCGAGGGGTTCCCCCGAGGGCCCAGGTCAGTCCGCCCCGGTGATCCGGGTAACATGAAACTGCTGCACGCGGCGGTCGTCGGCTTCCGTGACGCGGAACTGGAAACCGCCGATGGTGATTTCCTCGCCCACGCTGGGGAGGTGGCCGAACTCGGAGGTGACCATGCCGCCGATCGTGTCGAACTCCTCATCGGAGTAGTGCGCGCCGGTCTCCTCGTTGAAGTCCGCGATGGGCGTCAGCGCGCTGACCGTGAGCGCGCCGTTGTCCAGCGACTGCACCAGGATCGGGTCTTCCTCGTCATCGTGCTCGTCGTCGATCTCGCCGACGATCTGTTCCAGCACGTCTTCGATGGTGATGAGGCCGGCGACGCCGCCGTATTCATCGACCACCAGCGCCATGTGGTTGCGCGTGAGGCGGAACTCCGCCAGCAGCACGTTCAGGCGCATCGATTCAGGGATGAGCACGGCCGGGCGCAGCAGGCCACGGATATCGTTGCACTCGGCCTTGCCGAAGTACTTCAGCAGGTCCTTCGCGAGCAGGATGCCCAGCACCTCATCCTTGTCTTCGCCGTGGACGGGGAAGCGCGAGTGGCCGGATTCGACAACGGCCGCCAGGATATCGGGGAGGGGGGCTTCGACCGGGAGGCTGACGATCTGGGCCCGCGGCACCATGACATCGTCGACGCTGAGTTCGGTCACCTTGATCGCACCCTCGACCATGGTCAGGGTGTCGTTGGAGAGGAGGCCATTGACCTGTGCGGTGCGCAGCTCCTCGATCAGTTCACCGCGGTTGCGCGGCTCGCTGGAAAACAGATGGCCCAGTCGGTCCCACCACGATCGGTGAGCCGGGCCGTTGGTACTACCAGGGTCCTCGTTCATTACTCTTTGATGTTCGGCCCAAACCGGGCGGAAGAGGCAGTCTACTGGAATTTCCGTGACGGTTCAGGGGATGCCCGCCGCCGCCCCCTGTAGGCGTGCGCTGTGGAAGCATGCTGTGGGAGCGCGCTTGCGCGCGATGGGTGCTCGCGCCATCCCCATCGCGCGCAAGCGCGCTCCCACAAGGGCGGCGAAGGGCCCAGGAGGGTTTAAGGGCTCAGGTAAGGGTCGGCGATGCCCAGCCCCTTGAGGATCCGGGTCTCCAGGGCTTCCATCTCCTCCGCCTCGCCATCCTCGATGTGGTCGTAGCCCAGCAGGTGCAGGGTGCCGTGGATGGTGAGGTGGGCCCAGTGGTCGTTGGGCTTCTTGCCCTGTTCGGCGGCCTCGCGGGCCACCACGGGCGCGCAGATCACCAGGTCGCCGATGAGCGGCAGGTTCACCCCGGGCGGAAGATCCGCCTCGAAGGAAAGCACGTTCGTGGCGTAGTCGCGGCCGCGGTACTGCCGGTTCAGGGCCTGGCCTTCCTCGGCATCCACGATGCGGATCGAGACCTCGGTCGCCTTGCGGCGGCGCGCGCCCTTCAGCGCCACTTCCACCCAGTGGCGGAAGCTGGCGGCGGCGGGGATGCCCTTGCGCGAGGCGGTGGCGTAGCCCACGGCGACGTCGAGCTGGCTCACTGTTCGTTATCCTGCTTCTGCTCGAACGCCTCGTAGGCGCGCACGATCTTGGCTACGAGCGGGTGGCGGACCACGTCGCGCGAGGTGAAGAACGTGAAGCTGATGCCGTCGACGCCGCGCAGCACCTCGATGGCGTGGCGCAGGCCGGAGCGGATGTGCCGGGGCAGGTCGACCTGCGAGACGTCGCCGGTGATGACCGCGACCGAGCCGAAGCCGATGCGGGTCAGGAACATCTTCATCTGCTCGACCGTGGTGTTCTGCGCTTCATCGAGGATGACGTACGAATCGTTGAGCGTGCGGCCGCGCATGTAGGCCAGCGGCGCGATCTCGATCACGTTGCGCTCGATCAGCTTGGCTACCTTCTCGAAGCCGATCATCTCGTACAGCGCGTCATACAGCGGGCGCAGGTACGGGTCGATCTTCTGGCTGAGGTCGCCGGGCAGGAAGCCGAGCTTCTCGCCCGCCTCGACCGCGGGGCGGACCAGCAGCACGCGCTGCACGCGGTTGGCTTCGAGCGCTTCCACGGCGCTGGCGACGGCGAGATAGGTCTTGCCGGTACCGGCCGGGCCTACGCCGAAGTTGATGTCGTGCGTGGTGATGGCATGCAGGTAGCGGGCCTGGTTGGGGCCGCGGCCCTTGATCACGCCGCGCTTCACCTTGATGACGACGTCCTGCGCGGATTCCGCGGCTTCGGCGTTCAGCGCGTCGATGCCGGATTCCGCCAGGCGCACGTTGATCACCTGGCCGTTGAGCGTCTCGCTGGCGGTCGCTTCGTAGAGCGAGCGCAGCACCTGCTCACCGGCCTGCGCCGACGCATCATCGCCGATCACGCGGAAGATGTTGCCGCGGTGGTCGATCTCGATGCCGAGGCGCAGCTCGATCTGGCGGATGTGCTCATCGAGCGGGCCGCAAAGGTTGGCGAGACGGGCGTTGTCCTCGGGATCGAGGGCGAAATCACGCTGGGAAAGACCTGAGTTCATAGAGCCCTGGAATCGAATGGGTGCGGTGCTCGTCGTGGGAGCGCGCTTGCGCGCGATCGCGCGCAAGCGCGCTCCCACGAGGTGCAGGTATCAGGACGCGAGCGCGACCTCATCATCGAGGCGCACGCGGCCACGCAGCGAGTTGCTCATGGCATCGGTGATCACCACGTCGACGAACTGGCCGATCATCCGCGGGTGGCCGGGGAAGTTCACGTAACGCATGTTCTCGGTGCGGCCGGTCATCTCGGCGGCGTTCTTGCGGCTGACCTTCTCGACCAGCACGCGCTGGACGGTACCGACCATCGCCTCGTTGATCTTGCGCGCGTTCTCGTTGATCGCGGCCTGCAGGCGGGTAAGCCGCGCATGCTTCTCGTCGGCCGGCGTATCGTCGGCCAGGTTGGCCGCCGGCGTGCCCGGGCGCGAGGAGAAGATGAAGGAGAAGCTCTGGTCGAAACCGATGTCGTCGATCAGCTTCATGGTCTTCTGGAAGTCATCTTCCGTCTCGCCGGGGAAGCCCACGATGAAGTCGGAGGAGATGCAGATGTCCGGGCGCACGGCGCGCAGCTTGCGGATCTTCTGCTTGAACTCCAGCGCAGTGTAGCCGCGCTTCATGGCCGAGAGGATGCGATCGGAGCCGGCCTGGACGGGCAGGTGCAGGTAATTGCACAGCTGCGGCACGTTGGCGTACGCCTCGATCAGCGAATCCGAGAACTCCAGCGGATGCGACGTGGTGAAGCGGATCCGGCCGATGCCGTCGATCTGCGCGATCGCGTGGATGAGCACGGCGAGGTCGGCGACGCCGCCATCGTGCATGGGGCCGCGGTAGGCGTTGACGTTCTGGCCAAGCAGGTTGACCTCGCGCACGCCCTGTTCGGCGAGCTGGGCCACCTCGACGATCACGTCGTCGAACGGGCGGCTGATCTCTTCGCCGCGCGTGTACGGCACCACGCAGTACGAGCAGTACTTCGAGCAGCCTTCCATGATCGAGACGAAGGCGGTGGGGCCTTCGGCGCGCGGCTCCGGCAAGCGGTCGAACTTCTCGATTTCCGGGAAGCTGATGTCGACCTGCGCCTTGCCGCTGTTGCGCTGGGCTTCGATCATTTCCGGCAGGCGATGCAGGGTCTGCGGGCCGAACACCAGATCGACGTAGGGCGCGCGCTTGAGGATGGCATCGCCTTCCTGCGATGCGACGCAGCCGCCCACGCCGATGAGCACGGGCTTGCCGTTCTTCTTGTGTTCCTTCCACTTGCCGAGCTGGCTGAAGACCTTTTCCTGGGCCTTCTCGCGGATGGAGCAGGTGTTGACCAGGATGACATCGGCTTCCGATTCGTCCTGGGTCAGTTCCAGCCCATGGGATGCGCGGAGCACGTCGGCCATCTTGGTCGAGTCGTACTCGTTCATCTGGCAGCCGTGGGTCTTGATGAAAAGCTTGCCGCTCATGGGGCTTGGGTACCGTGTTGCATGGCCTATTACCGAACCGCGCAGTTTACGCCGGGGCCGACCCCGGCGCCAGATGCCCGCCGTGGATCAATGACTTGCGTGAAGAAGGTCACGTTGTTCGCCCTTGCTGGCGGGGCGGTGGTGGCGGACAATCGCGCCCATGGTTGACGACGCGACGCCAGGGGAAAGCGCCGGCCATCACGCCCGCCGTTTCCTTGCCTGCCGGCCGGTCCTGAAAAGGGCCGCGGCACTCTGCGTCCTGCTCCTTGGGCTGGCCACCGGGCCCGCGGTGGCGGGCTCGTTGTATCGCTGCACCGGTAGCACCGGCGAAACCGTCTTCTCCGGCAGCACGGCCGGGTACAAGGACTGCAAGCGGATCGGCAGCACGCCCTCGGCCAGGCCAGCCCGGCCGGCGCTGGGGAAGGGTGCTGATCTGCCGCTGGCGGCGACGCCGCGCCCCGCCGCGGCACCGCTCCCCGGGCCGGACCCGGCCGCGGCGCCTGGACCGGTCGCGACCGCGGTGTCGTTCAAGGGCGTGTCGGGCGGCGTGGTCGGGCCAGACGAACCCGTGACCTCGCTAGCCGGCGTGACTGGCGGCGTCGTGACGGAGGCCGAGGCGAAGATGGAGGCGGCCAAGGCCGCGCTTCCGCCGGTGACCGCCCCGAAGGGCAGCTGGGACTACAAGGAATCCGCTTCGGCCGACCTCGCAGCGGCGCCAGCGCCGGAGGCCCCCAAGGGCTCGCGTGTGCTTCGCGGCGCCGTCTACCGGATCACCCGGCCCGATGGCGGCGTGGAGTACACCAATATCCCGCAGGCGGGTGCCGGGAAGGGCGGGAGCGTCAAGATGCTCTTCACCTACATCGCCACCTGCGTCGCCTGCGATGTGCACTCGAAGATCAACTTCAACGCCGTCGCGCTGAATTTCACCTCGTTCGGCGATGTGATCCGCACCGCCAGCCTCGACTACCACGTGGACGAGGCGCTGCTGCGCGCGGTGATCCACGCGGAGAGCGCATTCAATCCGAGGGCCCTTTCCATCGCCGGCGCGCAGGGCCTCATGCAGCTCATCCCCGGGACGGCGCGCGACATGGGCGTGCAGGATGTGTTCGACCCGCAGCAGAACATCCGTGGCGGCGCGCGTTACCTGGCGCTGCTGTTGCAGACCTTCAACGGCGATGAGCGCCTGGCTGCCGCGGCGTACAACGCCGGGCCCGGGGCCGTGCAGCGCTACAACGGCGTGCCGCCGTACGATGAAACGCGGGTTTACGTGGAACGCGTCGGCCTGCTGCGCAAACGCTATGCGGAAGGTTTGAAGCGGCCGGCTACCGGGGTGCCGCTGGCGGATCGCGGGGGCTGACGGGGGCATCGCGCGCAAGCGCGCTCCCACAAGAGCTGGCACGAGCGGAGGTTGTGGGAGCGCGCTTGCGCGCGATTGCGCTCAGGGAACCGAAGGCTGCTGGGTCTGCACCGGCGAGGTCGGCGGCCGCTGGCTCGGTACGACCGATAGCGAGAACGGCTGCCCACTGCGCAGCCCCGATACGTTCACCGCCACCCCGGGCTTCAGCGAGGCCTCCAGCTTGCGCAGGTCAGAGGCATCCAGGATGTCCTCGTCGCCGACCTTGAGCAGCACATCGCGCTGCTGGAGGCCGGCCAGCGCGGCGGGGCCGCCGGGCGAGACCTCGTTCACCACCACGCCACGCGCGGCAGAGGGCAGGCCGCTTTCGGCGGACACGGGGACGGGGCCGTAGTCGGCGCCGATCCAGCCACGTACCACGTGGCCGGTCTTGATGATCTGTTCCAGCACATCGCGCGCGCTCTGCACCGGGATGGCGAAGCCGATGCCCTCGGCGCCCACGGCTTGGCCGATCAGTGACGTGTTGATCCCTACCAGCTCGCCGTGCGCATTGACCAGCGCGCCACCCGAGTTGCCGAAGTTGATGGCCGCGTCGGTCTGGATCAGGCTCTCCAGGCTCGACAGGTTGAGCTGGCGGCCGATGGCGCTGACGATGCCCATGGTCACGGTCTGGCCAATGCCGAAGGGGTTGCCGATGGCGAGGACCACATCGCCCACGCGCGGCCGGCTCTCGGCATCGGTCATCTTGATCGCCGGCAGGTTGTCGGCATCGACCTTCAGCACGGCCAGGTCGGTCTCGTCATCCGACCCCACGACCCTGGCGCTGGCGACTCGGCCGTCATACAGCAGGAGCTGGATGTCGTCCGCGTTGGCGATCACATGGTTGTTGGTCAAAACGTAACCATCGTCACTGACGATGACGCCCGAGCCCAGGTTCTGCTGGCGCCGCGTGCGCACCGGGCCGGTCGGCACGCTGAAGATGCGCTGCAACACGGGATCGGAGTACAGCTGCCGGGGCTGCTCGGTGACCAGCTTGTTCGCGTAGATATTCACGACGGAAGGCGCCGCCTGGGCCACCGCGTCCGCATACGAAACCGGGGCTCCCGCGGCCACCTGGGTCGCCGATTCCGCGTGTCCGACGATGCGCTGCCGCAAGAGCGCACCGCTGCCCGGCCAGAACAGGCCGATGACGAACGCGATGGCAAGGCCAAGCACGACGAAGCGGGCGACGAAGGCGAACGTGCGGGCAGCTTGGTTCATGGGTGGCCGAATTTTCCGCGTCCTGGCGGGGAGTTAGCTGCCATGTCTTTACATCTGGCAAGGGTTTGTTCACTTTATTGTACGTGGCTAGTGCTGACGTTACACTGACGTAATTTTGCGGAAGCCGATTTCCAGATAGCGGCGACGGGGCCCGCAAACCTCAATGGCATAAGTTCCGGAGAGCCTGATGGCGAACGAAGAAGTCGTCGATCACGGGCGCCGTCGCTTCCTTACCACGACGACGGCCGTTGTCGGTGGCGTGGGGGTGGTTGCGGCGATCGTGCCCTTCATCAAGTCGTGGGAACCATCGGCGAGAGCCAAGGCGGCGGGGGCGCCCGTCACGGTTGACATCAGTGCGATCGACCTCGGGCAGAAAGTCACTTTCGCCTGGCGTAGCCTTCCCGTTTTCGTCGTCAACCGCACACCCGAGCAACTTGCCCAGCTGAAAGGGCTGGAGCCGCGCCTGCTCGATCCCTCGTCGTCCGATGCCGGCCAACAGCCGAAATACGCGACGAACGAGACCCGGTCCATCAAGCCCGAGTGGCTCGTCGTCATCGGCCTGTGCACCCACCTGGGCTGCGTGCCGGACTTCGTGCCGGATATCAAGCCCGAGCCGTTCGACGCGAACTGGAAGGGCGGCTTCTACTGCCCCTGCCACAAATCCCGCTACGACCTGTCCGGCCGCGTGTTCAGTGGCGTACCGGCACCGAAGAACCTCCCGGTGCCGCCGTACCACTTCATTGACGACACGCACATCCAGATCGGCGTGGATCCGGAGGGGAAGAGCTGATGGCCAGCACAATGTCGCGCCTTGGAAACTGGTTCAACGAACGTGCCCCGGGCTTCATGCCGATGTACCGGAAGCACATGACCGAGTACTACGCGCCGAAGAACTTCAACCTCTGGTACTACTTCGGTTCGCTCGCCCTGCTGGTGCTGGTCAACCAGATCGTCACCGGCATCTTCCTCACCATGAACTACAAGACGAGTGCGGCGGAAGCCTTCAACTCGGTCGAGTACATCATGCGTGACGTGGAGTGGGGCTGGCTCATCCGCTACATGCACTCCACGGGTGCCTCGCTGTTCTTCGTGGTCGTGTTCCTGCACATGTTCCGCGGCATCATGTACGGCTCGTTCAAGAAGCCACGCGAGCTCGTGTGGATCCTGGGCATGCTGATCTTCCTCGTGCTGATGGCCGAGGCCTTCATGGGCTACGTGCTGCCCTGGGGCAACATGTCGTTCTGGGGCGCGAAGGTCATCATCTCGCTGTTCGGCACCATCCCCTTCATCGGCGACACGCTGGTGCAATGGATCATGGGCGATTACCTCCCGGCCGATTCCACGCTCAACCGCTTCTTCGCGCTGCACGTGATCGCGCTGCCGCTGGTGCTCCTGCTGCTGGTGGTGCTCCACCTGGCGGCACTGCACGAGGTGGGCTCGAACAACCCCGATGGCGTGGATGTGAAGCACGGCCCGAAGGGCAACCGCTGGTCGGCGGACAAGCCGACGGATGCGATCCCGTTCCACCCGTACTACACGGTGAAGGACTCGTTCGGCGTCGGCTTCTTCCTGATCATCGCCGCCTTCATCATCTTCTTCGCGCCAACCTTCGGCGGCTGGTTCCTCGAGCACGATAACTTCACCCCGGCCAACAACCTGGTGACGCCGAGCCACATCAAGCCGTCGTGGTACTTCACCCCGTTCTACGCGATCCTGCGCATGATCCCGTCGTTCTTCGGCACGGCCATCTGGGGCGTGATCGGCATGTTCGGCTCGATCCTGCTGCTCGGGTTGCTGCCCTGGATCGACAAGGGTGCGGTGCGTTCGGTGCGCTACCGCGGCGTCGGCTTCCGTATCGCGCTGGCCGTGCTGGTCATCTCCTTCCTTGCCCTGGGCATGGTGGGTGCCGGTGTCACCGCCGAGCTCATCCCCGTGTGGTTCCCGGGCGCGGATGTCACCACGGTCGAGAACGCCTTCGGGCGCCTGATGGTGCTCGGCTACTTCGGCTTCTTCGTGTTTGTCTGGGTTTACACGCACTTTGGGTTCGAGAAGACCAAGCCGGTTCCGGAACGGGTGACGATGCATGATTAAGCGCTATCTCTCCTCCCTCGCCCTTGCGCTGGGCCTTGCCGTTGTCGCCATACCCGCTCTTGCCGCCGAAGGTGAAGACCTTCCGCCGTCGGGTGCCAACGTCTACGACCAGGCCTCCCTTCAGCGCGGCGCCAAGCTGTTCTTCAACTACTGCGTGGGCTGCCACTCGCTGAAGTACGTGCGCTATTCGCGCCTGGCCAGCGACCTTGGCCTGAGTGAAGACGAGGTGATGAACAACCTCAACTTCACCGGGGCCAAGTTCGGCGAGACCGTTGTCTCGCACATGCCAGCCGACGAGGCCAAGGCCTGGTTCGGCAAGGAGCCGCCGGATCTTTCGCTGGAGGCGCGCGCCAAGGGTTCGGACTTCATCTACAACTACCTGAACTCGTTCTACCTGGACCCGAGCCGGCCCGTGGGCTGGAACAACACGGTGTTCCCGAACGCCTCCATGCCCAACCCGCTGTGGGAACTGCAGGGCCTGCAGGTGGCGGTGCATGCCGAGGGCAAGACGGGTGCGGATGCCCCGGTGGAGAAGCTCGAGCTTCACAGCAAGGGCACGATGACTCCGGAAGAATTCCAGGCGGCCACTCGCGACCTGACGGCATTCCTGGAATACACCGCGGAGCCCGCGGCACTGCAGCGGCAGTCCGTCGGTATCTGGGTATTGCTGTTCTTGGCCGGCCTGACCTTCCTGCTGTACCTTCTGAAGCATGAATACTGGAAGGACGTTCACGAAAGTCACTGAGTGATGTCCCCCGGGGCGGCCACAGGGTCGCCCCGTTCCGTTTCGGCGCAGCAGGGAGGGAGATCGAAAGCATGGTCCAGAATGCACGTTCGCGCACGGCACTCACGCTCTACACGAGCGCCGACGATATCCAGAGCCACCGTACCCGCCTGGTGCTGGCGGCGAAGGGCGTAGCCTACGACCGGGTGATCCTGCGACCGGAAGAGCCCACGCCCGACCTGCTCGAACTGAACCCGTATGGGACGCTGCCCACGCTGGTCGATCGCGACCTGACCGTCTACGACACGCTGATCGTCGTCGAATTCCTCGACGAACGTTACCCGCACCCCCCGCTGATGCCGATCGATCCGCTCTCGCGGGCGCGCCTGCGCCTGGCGACCTGGCGGATCGAGAATGACTGGCTGCCTGAGATCGAACTCATCCAGGAGGGCGGTAGGGAGGCTCCGGCGGCTCGCAAGCGGCTACGCGAGCACCTGCTGGTCGCGGCGGAGCTGTTCAAGGCATCCCGGTTCTTCCTGAACCCCGAGATGAGCCTGATCGATTGCCTCGTGGCCCCCGTGGTCTGGCGCCTGCCCTGGCTGGGCGTGGACCTGGGGCCTGCCGGCAAGCCGATCGTGGATTATGGCGAGCGGCTGTTCCACAGCCAGGGCTTCGCGCGCAGCCTGACCCAGGAAGAGCGCAACATGCGGCCCGATTTCGACTTCAGCCCGGTCGGTTAGCCCTCCGCGCCCGTATCCCGTAAACTCATGTCTGGCCTTGCCCTGCCGGGGCTTTGGTGATCCCCGACCAACCGGCGGGTACGACGAGGACGAGTGATGGATACGAACGAAACCCAGGGCATGACCTCCAATCGGCCCTACCTGCTACGCGCCATCTACGACTGGATCAGCGATAACGGGCTGACCCCGTACGTGCTGGTGGACGCCGCCCAGCCGGGTGTGAAGGTCCCCGCGCACGTGGTGAAAAACGGCCAGGTCGTGCTCAACCTGGCCATGCGCGCCGTGGCCAACCTGGACCTTGGCAACGACAAAATCGCCTTCCAGGCACGCTTCTCCGGCGTAAGCCAGAACATCGTGATCCCGGTAGCCGCCGTGCTGGCGCTTTATGCGCAGGAAAACGGCCAGGGCATGATGTTCCCGGCCGACGAGAACGAGGGCGCGGCCAACCCGGTCGAGGCCGTCGACGACGCGTCCGATACCCCTCCCACCGGCGGCGACGACGACCGACCCAAGCGCGGCGCCCCGCACCTGCGGGTGGTGAAGTAAAAAAAAACCCGCCAATCGGCGGGTTTTTTCTGCGCTGTTGTGGGAGCGCGCTCGCGCGCGATGGGGTGCTAGCCGTAACGCCATCGCGCGCAAGCGCGCTCCCACAACGCCTTGCGGTATCAATGCACTCGGCGGCGGTCGGCCAGCGAAATCACGTTGGTCGGCAGCCCGGTCTCGGTAGCAACCACGGTCTCCAGCTCAGGGTTCCCAGAGTGGGGTAGTGCATAACTCGCTACCTCGTCCCCGGCCATCCAGATCTTCGCCGGCTGGCGCGACTGGCCGTCGTCGCTCACTTCGAACGCGTAGCAGCGTTCAAGGCGGCGGACACCATCGACGCCCTGCAGGCGGATGGCGCGGAGCCCGACGGACTGGTCCAGCAGCTGCAACCCATGGCGGCGGCAAAGCGCGGTCGCGGCGCGTACCGCCACTTCCCGGGCCCGGGTCAGCCGATACCAGCTCGCGATCAGCGCGGCGAGGCCAAGCAGCCAGAAGAGATCGGAAACTGAGTTCATGGGGCCAGTGTGTGGCCGACGGCCGCCATCCACAAGTGGCGCAAGTGACCTGTGGGAGCGCGCTTGCGCGCGATGGGGCTACGGCAACGTCTGTCGCGCGCAAGCGCGCTCCCACGAACAACCGGGCAGGCGGTTCAGAGATCCAGGCGTAGCGAGAGATCGATGGCGCGGACGTGCTTGGTCAGTGCGCCGCTGGAGATGAAATCCACGCCGGTCTCGGCGATAGCGCGGATCGTATCGATCTCCACGTTGCCGGACACCTCGAGCGGGATGCGGCCGGCGGTGAGCGCCACGGCCTCTTTCAGCATCTGCGGCGTGAAGTTGTCGAGCAGCGCGCGGTCGCCACCGGCCTCGATCACCTGGGCCAGTTCGTCCAGCGTCTCCACTTCCACGATCAGCGGAAGGGAAGGGTGGGTGGCACGGGCAGCCCGCACGGCGGCCGGGATGCCACCCGCCGCGATGATGTGGTTTTCCTTCAGCATCATCGCGTCGAACAGGCCGATGCGGTGGTTTGTGCCGCCACCGCAGAGGACGGCGTATTTTTGCGCACGGCGCAGGCCGGGGATGGTCTTGCGCGTATCGAGCACGCGGGCCTTCGTGCCGGCGATGGCATCGGCGTAGTGCGAGGTCACCGTCGCCGTCGCCGACAGCAGCTGGAGGAAATTAAGGGCCGTGCGTTCCGCGGTCACCAGGGCGCGTGCCTTGCCGGCGAGCCGGCAGATGGCCGCGCCGGCGGCGATACGGTCGCCGTCCTTCGCCAGCCATTCGATCTGCACGGCGGGATCGAGCTTGCGGAAGGCTGCGTCGAACCACGCCGTGCCGCTGAGCACCGCATCCTCCCGGCAGGTCAGGACCGCCGTGGCACGGGCCTCGGGGTCGAGCAGGTCGGCGGTGGCATCGCCCGGGCCGATATCTTCGCCAAAGGCGCGTTCGATGTCGGCAAGGATCTCACTGGCCGGCGGCAGTGCGCCGGCGAGGGGGGCGTTGGTCATCAGCTCAGGCGTTTTCGGGCGTGCGCAGGCGCTCGACGATCGCATCCATGGCGCGATCGAACAGCAGCGTGGAATCCAGGACGCGCGCGGTGTTCTGGGCGAACGCCTGGGCGAGGCCGGCGAGGCTGTGGTCGGCGACCTTGAGGCCACGGCGGTTCACGAACAGGAAGCGGCCGCTGATCGGGCTGACCCACGACAGCTTGGCACGATCGGTCGTGCCATCTTCCGAAGTGAACTCCAGCCACTGGCCGACCTTCAACTCGCGCGCCTGCGAAAGGTAGCGCTCGTCGAAGGCCTCGTCGGCGAGGATCTCGGCGTCGTCATCCGGCTCGGGCTCGACCACCGGTTCTTCGATGGCCTGGATGGCTTCCGGCAGCGGCATGACGCTGGCGACCAGAGTGCCGCTCTCGACATCCGGCGCCACCTCGCCCAGCTGCTGGCGATAGAACGCGTGCAACTGGCCGAGCAGCTGCTCGGTGTCGGCCTCCTGGAAAGCGACCGAGGCAAGGCCGCGGCGCAGCGAGCGTTCGATGCCCGGCAGCAGCGCGCGGAGATCGCGGCGGCTGTTGGCATCGCTGGCGGGCCGGGCGCTGGCGACGAAGTGATCGATGAAACGCAGTGAGTCGGCGAACTCCGCGGACTCCTCGCCCTGGCGGAGCAGGGTGAGCACCACGTAGTTGGCCCACGCGCGGGTGAGCACGCCATAGATCAGCGGGGGCAGGTTCGCGCCGGCGGTGCGGCTGACGATCTCTTGCGCGGCGCGGCGACGCGCCTGTTCCAGCTTCTCGCGGCCGCGGGTGGATTCCGCCACGCGCTGCTCCGCGAGCTCGGCGCGCTTGCGGGCCACGTCGAGGAAATCCTGCAACTCGGCGGCAAGCTTGTCGAAGATGGCGATGTCGTCATCGAAATCGTGCAGCAGACGCTCGACGATGGATTTCACCTTGTCGAACAGGCGGCCATCGCGGTCACCCTCGGGCGACCAGCCCTTGGCCGCATCGGCCAGCGCATCGAGCAGCTGGCGCGCCGGGTGCGACTTGTGCGCGAACATCCGGCGGTCGAGCAGCGCGACCTTGAGGTAAGGGATCTGCAGGCGCGCAAGCATCACCTGCATCTCGGCCGGCAGGTTGCGGTCCTCGAGGATGAACTCGAAGAGCATGCCCACCAGGTCGATCGTGTCTTCATCCACGCCGGAAACGTGCGCGGTCTGCTGGCCGCGGAGCTGGCCGATCTGCACCAGCAGCTGTTCCTTCAGCTGGGCCACGTCGCGCGCGATCTCGCCCTGGGTGGCGAGCTGCGCCGCGCTGGCCGGCAGCACGGTCATCTGGCTCTGCAGCAGGGTAAGCGCGCCAAGCAGCTCAGCCGGGCTCGGCAACGGGCCGGTCGGCAGCGGTACGCCGGTGCCATGCATGCCGGCAACAGCGCCGTCGACGGCGACGCCACGGCGCGCGGTAAACAGGGCATGCAACGACTGCATGAACTCGGCAGCGGCCGCATCGGTGACCGGCGCTGCGGGACCGTGGGCAACAGGCGTGGCCGTGGAGTCCGGGCCGGTTGGTGCCGGTGCATCGCTACGCCGGGTGGAAATCTCGTGGCGCAGCTGCGGCAGGACGCCGGCTGCGGCCAGTTCGTTATTGATGTCGTCGTAGAGCTCGTCGATGCCGGCGAGCACGTAGCGATCGAACAGCTTGTAGATGATCAGCTTGACGCGCACTTCGACAAGCAGCTCGCGCAGCGCCTGGCGGAAGGCATTGGCGAGCGACGCCGGACCCACCGGGTTGCTGGCGTCATCCATCTTGTTGCCGCCGCAGATCACCGACAGCCGCTGGTTCACGGCGAACAGGGCGCGCGCCAGGCGCTGCTCGTTCTTGCCCACCATGGAGGTAACGGCGAGGGATTCTTCCAGCTCGTTCTCGCCGACGAGGCTGAGCTCGATATTGGCGAGCGGGCGCGTGTGCGCATCGGCTTCCGGCGCGCGCATGCGGCCTGCTGAAAAATCGGCCAGGTCACGGGCGACCTGGCCGAGGAAGGTACGCTCGACGATCGCGCGCTTCTTGCGGACCTCGCGCATGCCGTCGAAGAACTGGGTCTGCGCCGCGTTGTTCTCGGCCTTTTCGGCCAGGTCGAACAGGGCGTCGTCGATGTTCTCGAACATGTTGCTGGCCAGCGCGTGCAGGCGCTTGGTCGCCAGGCCGCGAACCGTCGCCAGCAGCGCGCCCACGCGATCACTGCGCGGATCCAGGCGCTGGCTCAGATCGACCACGTTAGACGGTTCGCTCGCGTTACTCATCGCGCATCCTGGAAAAACTAAGGCCCCCGCCTGAGGGGGTCATTGTGCGGGAACCCGGGTCTCAAAGTGTGACTTGCGTCACGGATTGTGCGCGCGACCCGCTTCAGCCGCAAACCCTGCCAGCTGCGTGGTGCCGATGCCGGATTCGGGCAGCATGACGGGGATGCCATCGTCGACCCGGTAGACCACCTGGCCGTCGGTCGTGATCAGCCCTTCGGAGAGGGGCTCGGTCACCTTTTCACCGGCCACGGTATCGACCGTTCCCGCCTTCACGGCGGTATTGAGCTGGTCGCGTTCGGCGGCGGTGAGCGGGCGCAGCGGGCGCTTGCTGACAGGGCAGCAGAGGATATCGATGAGGCGCTTGTCCATGGATGCGGCCCTGGAGGGCCAACCTTATTAAACCGAATGTCCGTACAATAACGACTTTTGGGTGCTCCGGCCATGACTTCCACCAAGGGTAGCGAAGCCTCCGCACCGCGCGTCGGCGTGGTAATGGGTTCGCGTTCGGACTGGGAAACGATGGAGCACGCCTCCTCGATGCTGACCCGCATGGGCATCGTCCACGAGGTGCGCGTCGTCTCCGCCCACCGTACCCCCGACCTGCTGTTCGACTACGCCGATGGCGCCCGTGGCCGTGGCATCCAGGTGATCATCGCCGGTGCCGGCGGCGCCGCCCACCTGCCGGGCATGCTGGCGGCGAAGACCGCGCTGCCCGTCTTTGGCGTGCCGGTGCAGTCCAAGGCCCTGAACGGCATGGATTCCCTGCTGTCGATCGCGCAGATGCCGGCCGGCATCCCGGTGGGCACCTTGGCGATCGGCCGTGCCGGCGCCACCAACGCAGCCCTGCTGGCCGCGTCGGTCCTCGCCCTGCACGACCCGGCGGTAGCGCAGGCGCTCGATGCGTTCCGCGCCGAGCAGACCCAGACCGTCCTCGATAACCCGGATCCGCGCACGTGACCCGCAAGCTCCCCACCGTCGGCATCCTCGGTGGCGGGCAGCTGGCCCGCATGCTTTCGCTGGCGGCCGCGCCGCTGGGTATCCGCACGCTCGTGGTCGATGGCAGCGCCGACGCCTGCGCCGGCCAGGTCACCGACCTGGTGGTGGCGGACTGGTTCGATGATGCGGCCATCGATGATTTCGCGTCCCGCGTGGACGTGGTGACCTTCGATTTCGAGAACGTCCCCGCCGCTGTCGCCGAACGCCTGGCCGCCAAAGTCGCCGTGTTCCCGAACCCGCGCGCGCTGGCCGTGGCCCAGGATCGCCTGAGCGAAAAGACCCTGTTCCGCGAAAGCGGGCTCGATACACCGGATTTCGAACCGGTCGATACCCGTGAGGACCTGGTCCGCGCGGTCGAGCGCATCGGTGCGCCGGCCGTGCTGAAGACCCGCCGCCTCGGCTACGACGGCAAGGGCCAGTTTCGTCTTAAGACCGCTGCTGACATCGACGCCGCCTGGGCCGCGCTCGGCGAGGCCGCCGGGAAAGTCGGCCTTATCCTCGAGGCCTTCGTGTCGTTCGAGCGCGAAGTGTCGGTCGTGGCCGTGCGCGGCCGCGATGGCGCGTTCCGTAGCTGGCCGCTCACCCGCAACTGGCATGTCGATGGCGTGCTCTCGCTCAGCCTGGCCCCGTCGCCGGGCTGCACGGATGAGCTGGAGCGGGCCGCGAACGCCCATGCGCGCAAGGTGGCGGAAGCCCTGGACTACGTGGGCGTGTTCGCCCTCGAGCTGTTCGTGTGCAACGGCCGCCTGCTCGGTAACGAGATGGCGCCGCGCGTCCACAATTCCGGGCACTGGACCATCGAAGGCGCGCATACCAGCCAGTTCGAGAACCACGTACGCGCCGTGCTCGGCCTGCCGCTCGGCGACACCGGCGTGCGCGGCCCCAGCGCCATGCTCAACTGGATCGGTGAGATGCCGGATCCGTCGCCGGTGCTGAACGTGGCCGATGGCCATTGGCACGATTACGGTAAGGAAGCCCGGCCGGGGCGCAAGGTGGGCCATGCCACCGTGTGTGCGCCGGATGCCGGAAGCCTGCGCGAGAAGCTGGCGGCGGTGGGGAAGGGGTTGGGTCGGGAAGACCAGGTGGCCCCTGCCATCGAGGCTTTGAAGTAAAGAGAAGGCCGGTCTGCGAAGACCGGCCTTTTCGTTTGCTGGTTATCGCGTGCAAGCACGCTCCCACAAAGAGCCAGATGCGTTTGTGGGAGCGCGCTTGCGCGCGATGGCTTCGCCTCACGCCAGGTTCTTGGCCGCAAAGTCCCAGTTCACCAGCGCCCAGAAGTTCTCAAGATACTTCGGGCGGGCATTGCGGTAATCGATGTAGTAGGCGTGTTCCCACACGTCCGCCGTGAACAGCGGCTTGTCGCTGCCGGTGATCGGGGTGGCGGCGTTGGAGGTGTTCACGATTGCCAGCGAGCCATCCGGGCGCTGCACCAGCCAGGTCCAGCCCGAACCGAAGTTGCCGGTGGCCTGCTTGGTGAACTCTTCCTTGAACTTGTCGACCGAGCCGAAAGCCTTGGTCAGCGCGTCGGCGAGCTTCGCCGGCGGCTCGGCCTGCTGCGAGGCAGGGCGCATCGAGTGCCAGTAGAACGTGTGGTTCCAGATCTGCGCGGCATTGTTGAAGATGCCGCCCGAGGAGCTCTTGACGATCTCTTCGAGGCTCTTGTTCTCGTCCGGGGTGCCCTTCACCAGGTTGTTGAGGTTGGTGACATAGGCCTGGTGGTGCTTGCCGTAATGGAACTCGAGCGTCTCGGCCGAGATGTGCGGCTCCAGGGCATTCTTCTCATAGGGAAGCGGGGGAAGTTCGAACGCCATTGTCTGGGCTCCTTAGCGGTGGCTGGGGGAAATGGATGAAGCAGGGCGCGGCCCGCGCGGCTGCTACACTATGAAACATTCAGCATTCTAATGATGAAACCCGACCTATGGACGTCGTAGACGAGATCAAGGCCATCGTGGCGGCACATCCCATCGTGCTTTTCATGAAGGGCACGCCCGAATACCCGACCTGCGGCTTCTCCGATCGAGCGGCGAAGGCGCTGGAAGCGGCGGGCGCGACGTTCTTTGCGGTGAACGTGCTGGCCGATGCGCGGATCCGGGCCGGCCTGCCGCATTACTCGAACTGGCCGACCTTCCCGCAGTTGTTCCTCCTAGGGGAATTCATCGGCGGTTGCGACATCGTCGAGGACCTGCATGCGGCGGGTGAACTCAAGCGCATGGCGGCCGACGTGGCCGGGGCCGAGTCGTGAGCGCGTTACCCTCGGCGCGGCTGCCTGGTGGCTGGTCGCCGCCGCCCGGCGCCCTGGCCGGCCGAGTGTTCGTCGTGACCGGCGCCACGGGTGGCCTCGGTGGCGAGACCGCGCGGGCGATCATCCGGGCCGGCGGCACGGTGGTCATCACGGGCCGCAAGGTGCGCCCGCTCGAAAAGCTTTACGACGAGCTCGTGGCCCTGGGCGGCTCCGAGCCGGTCATCCACCCGCTGGACCTGGAAAGCGCGACGCCCAACGATTACGCCGCTCTGGCCGACGGCCTCGAGAAGGAATTCGGCCGGCTCGATGGCGTGGTGCATGCGGCGGCGCATTTCAACGAACTGACCCCCATGGCCATGCACAAGCCGGATGACTGGCTGCGGGCCATGCAGGTCAACGTCTCGGCGCCGTTCGCGCTCACCCAGGCCTGCATGCCCCTGCTCACCGGCGGGGAGGACAGCGCCGTGGTGTTCGTGCTCGACGATCCGGAGCTGGTGTCACGCGCCCACTGGGGTGGCTATGGCGTCTCCAAGGCCGCCGTGGAGCGCATGGCCGCCGTGCTGCATGCCGAGAACCACGGTGGCGCCATGCGCGTGCATGCGCTGCTCCCCGCGCCGATGCGCACGGCCCTGCGTCGCGCTGCTTACTACGGCGAAAACACGCTCGATCGCCCCCTCCCGACCGCATCGGCCGAGGCCATCGTCTACCTGCTCTCCGGCGCTGGCGCCGAGGCACGGGGCACGGTCCTGGATATCCGCCACACCCACTGATCCACCGAAATTTAGGAGTACCTCCCCATGGAAACGCAGATGACGACGTTATCCGCGGGCATCCTGCTGTTCCTGATCATGGATCCGCTGGGCAACATTCCGCTCTTCCTTGCCCTGCTCAAGGACGTGCCACCGCAGCGCCGCCGCAAGGTGATGATCCGCGAACTGCTGATCGCGCTGGCGGTGCTCGTCGCGTTCCTGCTGGGTGGGCAGTTCATCCTGAAGCTGCTGCAGCTGCGCCAGGAGTCCGTCAGCATCGGCGGCGGCATCGTCCTGTTCCTGATCGGCATCCGCATGGTGTTCCCGCCGGTGGAAGGCGGGGTGTTCGGCAAGCCCGGCGAAGGCGAACCCTTCATCGTGCCCATGGCCATCCCCGGCGTGGCCGGCCCCTCGGCCATGGCCGCCCTGCTGCTGCTCACCAACTCCCAGCCCGGCCGCACGGCGGAGTGGGGCATCGCCCTGTTCCTGGCCTGGCTCACCACCTCGGCGATCCTGCTCAGCTCCACCTTCCTGTTCAAGTGGTTGGGCGAAAGCGTGCTGACCGCGCTGGAGCGCCTGATGGGCATGCTGCTGATCGCGCTTTCGGTGCAGATGTTCCTGGGAGGTCTATCCTCCTATCTGCACATTGCCGTATGAACATACGTAGCGGTAGGGTAACTGTCATAATTGCCCGCGAGCATGGGCGGGGCCGGGACTGACCCGGCGTCGGGCATCGCTCACGGGGTCCCGGCAGGGGCCAAACCAGGTGTTCAAAGGCGCTATGACAAACCACGACTCCGCACCACGCCCGGCCGGTACCGTCCGTCTGACGTCTAAGGGAGCCACATCATGCTGAGCATCGATCGCACCCTCTCCGAACGCATGCCATGGCTGGCGCAGCACCCCAAGGTCCGCAAGCCGCTCGCCGGCCTGCTGGGCACGCTGGCCCATGAGCAGCGCTTCAATGACACCCTCGATGCCCTCCGCGATACGCAGGGCATCGAATTCGCCGAACGCGTCCTCGAATACCTCGGGGTGAGCTGCAGCGTCACCGAGCGCGAGCGCGAGAACATCCCGGTCGAAGGCCCGCTGGTCGTGGTGGCTAACCACCCGCTCGGCATGGTCGACGCCATGGCGCTGGTCCAGCTGATCGCTTCGGTCCGCCGCGATATCCGCATCCTTGGCAACGAGGTGCTCGCCGCCGTCCCGCAGATGGAGCCGATCCTCCTGCGCGTGGATGTGTTCGGCAAGGGCGCCTCGTCGCGCATGCGTGCGATCTTCCGCAGCATCGAAGCCGGCGAAGTCCTCATCATCTTCCCGGCCGGTGAAGTTTCCCGCCTCGGCGCCGGTGGCGTGCGCGATGGCAAGTGGTCCGATGGCTTTGCCCGCATCGCGGCGAAGGCCGGCATCCCGGTGCTTCCGGTGCACATCAACGCCCGCAACTCGGTCGCGTTCTACGGCCTGTCCATGCTGGCCAAGCCGCTGAGCACCGCGATGCTTCCGCGCGAAGCGACCTCGGGCAAGCAGCGCCTGGGCATCCGCATCGGCAAGCTCGTCGATGCCGAAGAATTGAAGCAGGTGAGCGGCGGTTCGTCCGAGCGCGCCGCCAAGCTGATGCGCCGCCACGTTTACCGTGTCGGCCAGCAGCGCGGCCTGGTGTTCGGTGGGCAGACCCCGCTGGCGCATCCCGAGCCGATCGAGCGTGTCGTCGCGGAACTGGCGAAGGCGGAAGTGCTCGCGGAACTGGGCGGCGGCAAGAAGGCGTTGCTGGTGCAGGGTTCGAGCGACAGCGCCGTGCTGCGCGAGATCGGCCGCCTGCGTGAGCTGACCTTCCGTCGCGTGGGCGAGGGCACCGGCAAGCGCCGCGACCTCGACGCGTACGATCCGTATTACGAGCACCTCGTGCTGTGGGACGAGAAGGCGCTGCGCATCGTCGGTGCGTATCGCTTCGGCCATGGCGGCAAGCTGATCAACGAGCGCGGCATGAGTGCGCTCTATACCTCTAGCTTGTTCGATTATTCGCCGGCGCTGGAGTCGCGCCTGGCACAGGGCCTGGAACTCGGCCGCAGCTTCATCGCGCCGGCGTACTGGCGCTGGTCGCGTGCACTGGACCAGCTGTGGCAGGGCATTGGCCTGTACCTGCAGCGGCATCCGGATATCCGTTACCTGTTCGGTCCGGTGAGCATGTCGGCGGCGATCCCGCGCGAGGGCCGCGAATGGATCGCGGCGGCGCACCAGCATTTCTTCGGCGTACAGGGCCTGGCCGCGGCGCGGCAGCCGTTCGTGATTCCGCAGGAGACGCTGGAGCAGGTACGCGCGGAGCTCGAAGGCCTCGACGCAGCGGGTGGCCTCGGCAAGCTCAAGAACCGCCTGGATGCGCTGGGCGTGACGTTGCCGGTGCTCTACCGCCAGTACGTGGACCTGGTGGATCCGGAAGGCGTGCAGTTCCTGGCGTTCGGCGAGGATCCGGATTTCGCAGGCTGCGTCGATGGCCTGGTGATGCTGGACCTGATGAGCCTGAAGCCCGCAAAGCGCGCCCGCTACCTCGGCGGCTGACCGCGCCCATGTGGGAGCGCGCTTGCGCGCGATTGCTCTACCCAAGAAACCCGGCCACGCAGCCGGGTTTCTTTTGCCCGCTCGAGAAGGCTCGCCTTCGGCTTCGCGCTATCGGATCGGTTCATTCGCTGGCGCGAATGCATGTGACCAGCGGCTGACGCCGCCTCGCGCTCGGGCGTCTCCGGAAAGAGGCCTTGGGGCCCACCCTCGCTGCTCAGACAGGTCCTGTGGGAGCGCGCTTGCGCGCGATTCGGGAGTTCGGCCAGCCCCATTCGCGCAAGCGCGCTCCCACAGCACTCATGTGGGGAACAAGCCACGATGGTGGGGCCCCAGAACA